>NZ_CP004006.1:0-337500 GCF_000512355.1 Legionella oakridgensis ATCC 33761 = DSM 21215
GAAAATATAAAAATCAATAAGTTAAATTAATAATGTCGATTTTTTATCCATCCTCGTCTTACTTTTCTATGAAAATAATTGATGATGTATTCTAAATAATCTACGTTGTTTTTTCTTGCCCTCAAGGTATGATCGATGGCACTATCTAATGTGGTATTTGCATTCTTTATGGATATTATTTGCAGGAAAGTGTAGAAAAAATTTTTAGGAGTTATCTGTGTCTGCGAATGTTTGGCAGAAATGTTTAGAGCATTTACAAGAAGAATACCCGGCTCAGCAATTCAATACGTGGTTACGTCCCTTACAAGCTGAAGCAGAAGAAAGCACTCTGGTATTACTTGCTCCTAATCGCTTTGTAGTAGACTGGGTCAAAAAACATTTTTATTCCCGCATCAAGGAATTAGTTGGTCAATTAAGTGCAGATGACATTAAATTGGTTAGCATCGAGATTGGTAGTAAAACCGTGAAGCCCGCCGTTATTGATGAACCTGTCATAAAAGAGGCTTCTGCCGTTAAATCTTCTCCAAAGAAAACAACCGATCATTATAAAAACACTTACCTCAATAAAAAGTTTTTGTTTGATAGCTTTGTTGAAGGAAATTCAAACCAACTGGCAAAAGCTGCAGCACTGCAAGTGGCTGAAAGACCCGGGGACGCTTACAATCCTTTATTTATTTATGGTGGTGTCGGTTTGGGTAAAACTCATTTAATGCATGCCATAGGTAATAGTATTTTAAAAAATAATCCTGAAGCGAAGGTATTATACTTACATTCAGAGCGATTTGTGGCAGATATGGTCAAAGCATTGCAAACCAATGCCATTAATGAATTTAAACGATTTTATCGTTCTTTGAACGCCTTGCTTATCGACGATATTCAATTTTTTGCTGGCAAGGATCGTTCTCAGGAGGAATTTTTTCATACTTTTAATGCCTTACTTGAAGGGCAGCAGCAAATTATTTTGACAAGTGATCGTTATCCTAAAGAAATTGAAGGAGTGGAAGAGCGTTTAAAATCCCGCTTCGGATGGGGGTTAACTGTTGCTGTTGAGCCACCGGAACTTGAAACGCGAGTGGCTATTTTAATCAGTAAGGCAGAGCTTGCTAATATTGAGTTACCTTATGAAGTTGCTTTTTTTATAGCTAAGCGTATACGCTCAAATGTTCGTGAGCTCGAAGGGGCTTTGCGACGTGTTATTGCTAATGCTCATTTTACCGGTAAACCTATTACGATTGAATTTGTAAATGATGCATTGCGTGATCTTTTGGCATTGCAGGATAAATTGGTCACTATTGAAAACATCCAAAAGACGGTGGCTGAGTATTATAAAGTTAAAGTAGCAGATTTATTATCTAAACGGCGTAGCCGCTCTATTGCCAGACCAAGACAAATGGCAATGGCATTGGCAAAAGAACTTACTAATCACAGTCTTCCCGAAATAGGCGATCATTTTGGTGGTCGCGATCATACCACCGTCATTCATGCCTGCCGTAAAGTTAAGGAGTTGGTGCAGGAAGCCGGCGATTTTGCTGAGGATTACAAAAATTTAATGCGCACTTTATCTTCTTGATTTGAGACTCGTTATGTTTGAATTCAATATCAGTAAACAGCAGTTGCTGACCCCATTATTAACAGTGGCTGGTGCTGTTGATAAAAAACAATCACTTGCAATTTTATCCAATGTATTACTTAAGCAAACGGATCAACAACTTTTATTGACGGCTACTGATTTAGAAATAGAAATTACGGCTATTATTTCTTGTACTCCCTTGCAAGGTGCCGGCTCTATTACCGTCCCAGCTAAAAAGATGGTTGATATTATCCGTTCACTAAATGAGGATGCCAATCCAACTGTTTCTTGTGATAGTAAAATACTGACCATTAAGGAAGGACGCAGCTTGTTTAAGCTGGCTACACTGCCTGCGGAAAATTATCCTAATAGTGAAGAAGAACATAGCGAGGTAGAGTTTTCTCTGTCAAGGAGCCATTTGATTCGTTTGTTGCAATCAACACATTTTGCCATGTCGCAGCAAGATGTTCGAGTTTTTTTAAATGGATTGTTATTAGAATTGGATAATCAATTCATCACAGCGGTTGCAACCGATGGTCATCGGATGGCAATATGCCGGCTCCCTTGCCAGACTGTAAATACACATCATCGTCTTTTAATTCCCCGCAAAGGCGTGCAAGAAATATTACGATTGCTTAATAACATTTCTGATGAGCAATTATCTCTTTCTGTAGGGAAAAATCATTTTCGCTTGATTGCAAGTCAATATTCTTTTGTATCTAAATTAATTGAAGCACGTTTTCCTCCCTATGCTAAGGCCATTCCAAGAAATCAGGATAAACAAGTGATTGTGGAACGTGATTTATTGCGGCGTGCTCTTTCCCGTATTGTTATCTTAGCTCATGAAAAATCAAGGGCTGTTTTGTTGCATGTGCAAGAAGCTCAATTGACTTTAATTGCTAATAATCAGGAACAAGAAGAAGCCATTGAAACAGTGGAAGCACAAACACAAGGTGGTGAATTAAAAATAGGTATTAATGCCAGTTATTTATTAGATGTGCTGAATCATGTAGAAGAAGGCCTGTTACGTTTATCAATGACAAATGCTGATAGTAGTATTCTTGTTGAATCGATGCAGGATGATCATTATAAATACATCATTATGCCGATGAAAATCTAATCAATGTTAGCATGTTCGTCGTAAGGAAACTGTCTAAAGTTGTGCACGAACGGTCCGTCATGTCATTCATTTTTGTACGATGCTGATAAGTTTATCCTATTATAGCTCAACCTGACTCTAAGTCAGGCCTGATTTTTTTAAGATTAAAAATAAGAAATCACTGAAACTTTCAATGGCAAGCGTGTTTGGCTCTGTTAATATAAGAGGAATTTCTTTCCAGTTGCAAATATGCAGAAATTATTCTTATGATTCTCACCGAATTGCATGTGCATCATTTACGTAACATACGGTTTGCCCGGCTTGCGTTTCATCCGCGAATGAATGTTTTTTATGGTGCAAATGGCAGTGGAAAAACCTCCATGTTGGAAGCTATTTATTTGCTTGGAACTGGGCATTCATTTCGGACTCGTGAAATTTCTCCTTTGATACAACATGAGGAAAAAGCATTAACGTTGTTTGCAAAAACTCATATGGATGAATCTATCAGTATGCAAAAATCCCTGGCGGGTTCAACCATCGTTAAGCTCAATCAACAACCTTGCCGCAATAGCAGCGAGCTCGCTCGATTTTTGCCCTGCCAGGTTTTTTATCAGGATATTTTTTATATTATTGATGCAGGTCCATCTGTACGTCGTAATATTATGGATTGGGGATTGTTTCACGTGAAACAATCCTATCATGGTGTATGGAAAGAATATCGTCGAGTGCTTAAACAGCGTAATGCTTTATTGAAGCAGAAAGCCAATCGTCAACAATTTGTTCCTTGGGATAAATTACTAGTCGATTTGTCTCATGAGCTTGATAGAATGCGCTCTGATTATTTTGCACAGTGGGTAGAAGTATTTCAGCATTTTCTTTCTGGTTTAACGGATATCTCTTGTAAAATACATTATGAAAAAGGATGGGACAGGCGTAATCAAGGTAAAGAATTGCAACAAATTCTGACAGAACAATTCGCCAGTGATTGTCAACGTCAATACACTCAATCAGGAGCTCATCAGGCTGATTTTGTTTTTGATTGTTCATCCACCATTAAAGCAAAATATTTATTATCACGCGGCCAGCAAAAAATTATTTTAACCGCATTAAAATTGGCTCAAGCGCATTTATTACAAAAGCCATGCATTTATTTATTTGATGATATTTTTGCGGAATTAGATGAAACACATTTACAACGTTTGTTGCGTTGTCTAGAGAAAATCAAAGGACAGTTTCTGTTTACTGTTACGGATAAAAATTATGTACAACGATTGGAAACCGTGGGAAGCATGATGGTTTATTCTTTAGAGCAAGGCCAAATTCAATGTGTTTCACGTGAAACACATGCCTACTAGAATAATTCATTGATATTAACAGAAGCATTTAAAATTTTGGCAAGTATAAATAATGGTCATAATGGATGATTTCAGGTGAATGTTTGTAAAGATGTAACTCCCCACGTCATCCCGAGTGCAGCGAGGGATCTCCAGCAACTGGCAGGTATTAAATTAATGTAAAAAACACTTGAAAAATTATGCGGTTATGATCAAATAGCTGCATGAAAGACCATGAACAAATCATCACAACGCTTTTGGCAAAGATTGCTGAACTGGAAAAAATCGTAGAACAGCAAGCTGCACAAATAGCAGAGCTGGAAAAACGACTGAACAAGAATAGCAGCAACAGCTCAAAGCCCCCGTCAAGTGACGGGTTAGGCAAACTACGCCGTACGACATCACTACGTGAAAATGGGAAACGTAACAGTGGTGGCCAAAAGGCCACAAGGGCGAAACGTTAAAACAGATTAAATCACCAGATATTGTCAAAAACCATGTATTGCTAACATGCCCGGATTGTTATGGTTCATTACTTTCAACGCCGGTGATTGGAATTGTGAAGCGCCAGGTTTTTGATATTCCACCACCCAAAATTGAAGTCACGGAACATCAGGCTGAAGTAAAATATTGCGAGTGCTGTAATAAAACGATAACAGCAGCATTTCCTGCAGGTGTTCTTGCTCCTGTCCAATACGGTGAAGTTATTCGTATTACGGTTTCTTCATGATCTGGCAGTTCCATTTACCAATAATGATGCTGAGCGTGATTTACGAATGATGAAATGCAAACAAAAAATATCCGGTGGTTTTCGGACCGCTCAAGGCGCTGAACAATTTGCTCGTATCCGAGGATTTATCAGTACGATCCGTAAACAAGGATTAAGCATTATCAGTTCCATCCAATCTATATTTTCTGGTACTATCCCTGTGTTATCAGGAATCTGAGATAACAATACAGTCCAACAGAGCAAGGAATAGTATATGCGTACGGAGTCTTGCGTTTACCTTCTGACCAATAAACACAATAATGTTTTGTATACCGGTGTTACCAATGATTTGATACGCCGTGTTTATGAACACAAAAATAAACTGGTGGCTGGATTTACCCAAAAATACAATGTGGATCGACTGGTTTATTTTGAAGTTTGTTCAGGCATCGTCATGGCTATTGAGCGAGAAAAACAAATCAAAGGGTGGTCTCGAAAAAAGAAGCATGATTTGATTAATGCATTGAATCCTGAATAGAACGATTTGTATCCATCGCTACTTTAAAAATTGTGCCACTGCAGGCAGATCCCTCGCTGCACTCGGGATGACGTGGGGAGTTACGTAAAGATTAATGAAATAGGGACTAGGTAAAAAATATTAAGATAATGATACCTAAATGGTTTCTATTCTTCAGGTTGTTGATAAAAATCCTGGTTGTCATAGATATTTTTGTAAAAAATGATTTGGCTCGTAGTATTGAAAATCTGACGTACAAACCAAGCTTGAATAGTGGTATAATTTGCATTTTGGCCTTTATTTTAGGCAGAGGATGGCTCATGAGTAGTGTTGATACCAGCTATGATTCAACCAATATTAAAGTATTAAAAGGATTGGATGCCGTAAGAAAACGTCCTGGGATGTATATTGGTGATACGGATGATGGCACAGGACTTCACCATATGGTATTTGAAGTGGTGGATAATGCCATTGATGAAGCGCTTGCTGGTTATTGTAAAGAAATACACGTTACTATTCATGCAGACGAGGCCATTACTGTAAAAGATGATGGTCGCGGCATCCCTGTTGATATTCATAAGGAAGAAGGTCGCTCAGCAGCAGAAGTCATCATGACGGTTTTGCACGCTGGTGGTAAATTTGATGATAATTCCTATAAAGTTTCAGGTGGATTGCATGGGGTGGGAGTTTCTGTTGTTAATGCGCTCTCGGATGAATTGCATTTATTAATTCGTCGTGGAGGAAAAGTGCATGAGCAGCATTATCGAAATGGTGAACCAGATGCTCCTTTAGCAATCACTGGTGAAGCTGAAGGTACCGGTACGGAAATTTGGTTTAAGCCAAGTCCTAACACGTTTACTAATATTGAATTTCATTATGATATTTTAGCCAAGCGTCTGCGCGAGTTGTCCTTTCTTAATTCTGGCGTTTGCATCCATTTGTTGGATGAACGTACAAATAAGCAGGATACTTTTCGCTATGAAGGTGGTATTAAAGCGTTTGTTGAGCATTTGAATCGTAACAAGAATCCTGTTATTCCTGTTGTATTTTCAATGAGTGGCGAGAAAGATCAAGTGGTTGTGGAACTTGCCATGCAATGGAATGATTCTTATCAGGAAAATATTTTCTGTTTTACCAACAATATTCCACAAAGAGATGGTGGTACGCATTTGGCTGGTTTTCGTAGCGCGTTAACGCGTACTTTGAACCATTACATAGAAAACGAAGGATTTGCAAAAAAAGCAAAAATAACCACGATTGGAGACGATGCTCGTGAAGGTCTAACGGCTGTTTTGTCGGTCAAAGTATCCGATCCAAAGTTTTCATCGCAAACAAAAGACAAGCTTGTTTCTTCAGAAGTAAAAGCCGCAGTTGAATCTCTGGTTGCAGAAAAATTCAATGATTTCTTATTGGAAAATCCAGCCGTTGCCAAGGCAATTGTTAGTAAGATGATTGAGGCAGCACGAGCCAGAGAGGCAGCAAGACGAGCTAGAGATATGACGCGGCGTAAGGGTGCTTTGGATGTTGCTGGTCTTCCAGGAAAATTGGCTGATTGTCAGGAAAAAGATCCAGCTCTTTCTGAATTATACATTGTTGAGGGTGATTCAGCAGGTGGTTCGGCTAAACAAGGTCGTGATAGAAAATTCCAAGCCATTTTGCCACTGAAAGGTAAAATTCTTAATGTTGAAAAAGCACGTTTTGACAAAATGCTGTCTTCCCAAGAGGTTGCAACGCTAATTACTGCATTGGGATGTGGTATTGGTTCCGATGAGTATAACCCTGACAAAATCCGCTATCATCGCATCATCATCATGACGGATGCGGATGTCGATGGTTCTCATATTCGTACATTGTTATTGACTTTCTTTTATCGTCAAATGCCAGAACTTATTGGACGGGGTTACATTTATATCGCTCAACCACCTCTTTATAAGGTAAAAAGTGGAAAACAGGAACGTTACGTTAAAGACGATGATGCGCTTTATGATTATTTAACACAAAATGCCTTAGATGGCGCGGCATTTTATCCGGCAAGTGGTGCCCCAGCAATAACCGCAGAAGCTTTGGAAAAATTGGTACATCAAGTTCGTCGAATGGAAAAAATAATTAAACGTTACTCCAGACGTTACCATCCAGACGTATTAAAACGCATTTCTTATTTACCGATGCTTCAACAAGATGATCTTAATAATCAAGCCACAGTGGGTAATTGGGTTAAGCAGCTTCATATGAGTTTGTTGCAAGTGGATTCCAAGTCACAAAAATTTTCTGTGGATTTTATCCATGATCAGGTAAACGATCATTATTTGCCACGCGTACTTGTTAATCAACATGGCATGAATCAGGCATTAGTTCTTAATACGGATTTGTTCCTGTCTAAAGATTATAAGGAGTTGACACACATTGGTAATCATTTGCGTGCCCTTATTGATGAAGGTGCGTATATCAAACGCGGTGATAAGGTTCATGCGGTTGAACATTTTGAACAGGCACTTGATTGGCTCATGGAGGAAGCAAAGCGTGGCCTAACCATCCAAAGATATAAAGGCTTGGGTGAAATGAATCCTGAGCAATTATGGGAAACCACAATGGATCCGGAAGTTCGACGAATGATGCAAGTGACTATTGAGGATGCTGTGGCGGCGGATGAAATTTTTACTACGTTGATGGGTGATCAAGTTGAGCCAAGACGAGAATTTATCGAGGCAAATGCTTTAGAAGCTGAAAATATTGACGTATGATATCCTTAAGGCCTAAAAACCGCATCCTTGCGGTAAAGCATTTTCCAGCGTGCCGGTCCTTGTTGACTTCTTGTCAGACAATCCTTGTCGTTCCCTGTGATCTAAGTATAACTTTTTCACAGAGTGTGTCATGGTGATTTCGTCTGATTCTTATGTAAGAAATATCTCAATACGCTTGAAGTACCTTGGTCGATAAGGGCCAGCCATAGTTTGTTTTTCACACTGGTTAAGGTTACTGCTACGAGAAGTTGTGTAAACTGCCAAAATCGTGTTAAGGCGTGATTTGCACGGGCTACTCGAAAACCTAAAATAAAGGCCGTTAATAATCCAGTAATGATGATAAATTTATTTTCTTGTATTAATTGTTGTAGATGGCATTTATATTGATTGGCTTTAATCTGTTGTTGCTGAAATTTTTGATCCAGCTCGGTTATCGTCAGAATGATTTGTTTGCGGGCGTTCATGATGATGGCCATCCTTGTGTTGAAATAGAATTTCCCTTGTTTTTGTAAATCCCATATTTTTTACATTAAATTGCAGATATTTAAGCAATAAAATAAATACAATGAGATTTAGGAATAAAACGGATGAGATTGCAATGATGGTGTTGTTGTACAGCAAGTGAACGCTATAACCCAGCATGCACATGGCTGTCCACCACAGGGTTATTAAAACCACAAACAACATACATAAATTTAACAATAAAGGAAAGACACTTAAGCGGGCAAGCCTTGTTTCCAGTTTCATGATGGCAATGATTGTTTTATCATTTCCAGTTTACTGGAAACAAGACCTAGCAGTTCATCTACAATGCGCATTATTTTCTTAAAATGGAAGAAAGAAGGAAGCCAACACCTGCAGCAATTAATACAGACGCCAACGGATTTTTTCTAACTTTTTCTAATAATTCATCAGAGTATTCTTTAATATTTTTTTGAGCATCTTCAACTTTATGTAATCCTTCCTCATAGATTTCTTGCGCAAGTTTTCTGCTTTCTTTAAGCAATTCACCAGCAGCTTCTCCTACCTGTGATTTGCCAGAGTCTATACTTGGATGTTTTTTATGCACATTATCCATTTTCTTATGTCCTTTCAGTTGTTAGAAGGTAAGCTTAAGCATAGTAGAGTGTGTTTAATTATGTAAACCTTTATATATCAAATTTAAACCGTTTAAACAGGTAGACTCCGAGCAATAATGCAAAAACAGCAGGAACTAATAAAACGTGGAATGCTTGTTGTAGAGATTGATGGTCAAGAACATATCCCAAAAGAACCGCTAAACCACTAAACAATAAACGAGTCATGAGAGAATCAACGCTTAATACACTGGCTCTTGCAGGAGACGCCAAACGTTGATTCATTAAAAAATAAATAAATGGCATTTTAATGCCAAATGTTAAGGCGGCAAATAAAATAAAGACAAATTGCCATTTAGCTGACGATGAACTTAATATCAGCAACATAATCAGTAAAAAAATAGGTAATAATAAATATATTTTTTCTTTATAAAATTGAATGATTTTTGCGGCATAACTGGAGGTAATGGCGGCTAGTAAATTATAAAATAGCCAAATTATTCCAATGGTTATAAATGATAATTGATATTCATTAATAAAGACTTGTAATAGCCAGAATGAAGCAAGTGAGATAATGCTTAACAGTGAAGAATATAAAATGATAACTTGAATTTGCCTATTTTTATTACTGAAGAGAAAATAATGAAGTCGTAATCCTTGCTTTTTAAAACCCCGCATGAGTTTTTGTTTAAATAAACGAGGCTTAATTTGTGAGGTAGGTTCTTTGAGGAGAAAGCTTAGAATAATGAGAGGAATTGCCGTCAGAGCAGAGATGATGGCCAGTAAAAAGATATTGATGGTGGCAATAAATCCACCAGTAATACCCGAAATACTTTCGCCAAAGCGTGCATAGGCATGCACTTGTGATTCCTGGTGCAAGTATTGTTCCAGCTGATTTGATTCTTTAGCTGATTCATAAAGTAATGCTGAATCGCTTCCTGAAAAAAAGGCATAACCTGCGGCGAGTGCACCTTCAGCAAAAGAAAAGCCAACAAACGTTGGCCAAAAAACGAAACTACAACCACCCATTAAATAACAAATACTGCCGCAAATAAGACTAATCCTTCTCCCTACTAGATCAGCAAATATGCCTGCTGGTAATTCCAACAAAATCAAGGTAAGTGAGAAAATGGTCTGCGTCAAAAAAATTTGCTGGTAATCTAAGCCTATGTAGCGGCCATACAAGACATAAAATGGCAACAACACGTTATAAAAACGAAGACCTGAAAGATATTTTAATAGAATAAAATTTTGTTGCATCATGTTTCAGGATGACGCCACTCATTTAGTCCCAACTCCATGCCAATCAGGTTACCTTTGCAAAACCCGGGGCTATACCATCCACCCTGGGTGGTATGGGAGCGTCTGTCCAGAATAAAATAAAGGATGTTTTCCACTTGATGGGTTTTACCTTTTAAAGTAAAGCTAACGGTTTGTCTTCCTAGAAAAAGCCGTTGATTGTCATTTAGAAAGGTTGTTTGTAAACGTTGGTAATTAATAATCTTAATCTTGTGATTTAATTCATAAATCGGTTTGTCATTTTGAATGGTGTAATAAATTGGTTCAGAATAAAGTTCTTGGCATTCTTTATCACTGATGTTCTGATTGATTGATTCAATATTGTAAGAATGGCTTACAAATTTATTTTTATTGGCATATGCCGAATCAATAAAAAGTGCCCATGAAAAGAGCAAGATGATGAGATAACATTTATTCATTAACTCTCCTTGTTTATGATGCAGTCTTCCTGAAATAAGTTGTTTTTAATTTTACTAAAAGATAGAAATTGGCCGCAAGTTTAATGTTTTACGGGCTATCAGTATAGTAACAAACGGCTTGATAATCAGGACAACGGTTGTTGCCGATGCTGTGCCTATTATATCAAAATAATAAGTAGCGGGTATAACTAATAAAAACATCAGGAGCAGTTCAACGATACTCCATTTTAAAACAATTTGCTCATCGCCGGCGTAGACTAAGAGGACTGGAGCAATGCGAGCAATGCAAGAAAAACAAACACCTAACGTTAAAATAATGAGCGCAGGCTGTGCAGCAATATAATGTGGTCCAAAATGTAAAAGAATCTCTCGGGAAAAAAATATAATTAGAAATCCCTGTATACCAATTAAAATAAAGGCAACGAGATTGGTTCTATTTAATTTAGATTGCAATTCACTTCGCTTATTAATATCACTGAGCATGAGTGCAAGGTTGGGTTTGAGTCCCTGGTAAATGTTCGTTGGGATTAACCAAAGGAAAGAAATAATCGTAAGAATGGCTGCATACAATCCTACGTTGCTTTCATTGCTTGAAAATATTTCAACTGCTAATAAATCGATGGTGCAGGTCACTGAAAAAATAATGTTATTGGCAATTAAACGAGAGGAAGTTCGCAGCCAGTCCATTTGTGACAGAGAAGTTTTTAGCAGTTTTTTTATCCCTGTTTCCAATATTAGTAATACTTCCTTATTCATCGATAAAGTGGACAGTGTCGACAATAAAACAAACGAAAAAATAAAACAAGAATAATATTTGTATTGTTCAGGGTTGGATCAATAAATAATACAACGATAATAAATAATGTTAATTCAAATAAGTATTTGAATATATTTGAAAACATAGAT
Organism: Legionella oakridgensis ATCC 33761 = DSM 21215; assembly: GCF_000512355.1. NCBI lineage: Bacteria > Pseudomonadati > Pseudomonadota > Gammaproteobacteria > Legionellales > Legionellaceae > Legionella > Legionella oakridgensis. Next base: position 11,671 of record NZ_CP004006.1, read on the forward strand.
GAAATAAAAATACGGTCTGTACTCAGTAAAAAACTGATTAGAAGTGTATTTATTGCCGAAAATGGCACTAACCACAAGGTATAGATGGCTAAATGATAACGATTGATGTCCCGAATACCGAGATGATGTAACAATAACATTAATCCAAATGCTGCAAAGGCAAGGATGAATGTTATTAAGAACGTGAGGCTGAGTAGTTTTATATTCCACGCTATGTAATTGGTTGCCCTTGCTTTATTATCTAAACGCAAATATTTTGCAAAAAAACGATTTGCGCCGACGTTTGTTCCAAATAAAGATAAGGTAACCAATATATTCAGAATTTTTATGGCTACACTGTAATCACCATAGAGGCTTGCGGCAAGATGGCGAGCCAAAAACACGTTTAATGCAAATTTAAACAGATATCCTATAACGGCTAGCATGAATAACAAATAAGCTACTTTAACTTCATTTTTCATGATTTAAGCGTTTTCCCTCTTCATAATTTGCAGAGTTTATGAATGTGTTTAAGTATTACGAGTTAACCCCACCGGCGATGGAGGCACAGGGCTGGAAATCAGCCCGATAATACTGGTAAGCATCATTAATGTTTGTTTAGAGTTGCTGTCTCTATTATCAATATAATACCACCGATTTATGTAAGGGATTGCAACAGCCGCATTTACAGGTTGTTTTTCGCAGTAGTTAATTTTCATCATGCCCCGTAAAGCATTTTGCCAATTAAATAGGTTCCCTTCTGGGGTATAAGTCATTTTGACAATGTGACTTTCTATATCTTCCTGTGGAACAATGACGCCTTTGGATAAATAATTCAAAATGCTTAAAACAGAACGGGTTATTACGGTTGTGGCATGAGGTGCTTCATAATTTGTAAAAATAATTTTATTTTCATACAGGTTTATTCCTGCTTTACGCAAGATCTGTTTTTCTTTGACGCTTAATTTTGCTTTCTTATTAAGATGTAATGTTAAGGTTTCACGATGATTATCCGTTTGATAAGAAATGATAAAGGCATCATTAATTTGTAAACGTCTTAATACGTAGACCATATCCATAAATTCTCGATAATGGGGCATATGAATGGATGTTGGGCGTGCAGCGCTAGAGGCATTGATAGCATCACCAGCCCGTTGGAGGGTGACGCGAAATACCCGTGCAATGCTCCAAGAAGATTCAAGCAATAATTCAATATGTTTTAAACTAAGAGCTGATAAAAAGCGAGTATGAAACTCGTTATCGTCCATAGGGGTATAACTGATGATAGGATTATCACTGTAGATGAGTCCGGTTGTCCCTTCTAATTTACTTTCAGTAGAGGTTGGCTGTGTAAATAATTTTGAATAAGCTTCAATTCTTCCTTCCCTTTGTATTTTTGTACTGCCAGAAATATTACCCACACTTAGGATAACTGGTGGATGGTCGTAGCGTAAGCGCACCATGTTAAGTAATAATTCTTGATTCTTACTGTCACCTAATGCCAGATTATACGAGTAGCGATCGTTATGAAGAACCGAGGGGCCAATAGAGTGGCACCCAGCAAGGAATGTTAGAAATAGTATTAAAATCCCTTTATAAATTGGCATAAAAACCTTATGAGTCGCTAGGCTGTCCCATTATGAATTTTGAGCATCCAATGTTTTTTATTGATTATAATAACTCATAATTTGTCGTTGCGAGCGTTAGCGAAGCAATTCAGGTCGATGTTTTTAGGTCGCATTGATCTTGATTGTTTCACTTCGTTCACAATGATGACTGTTTAATGGGACAGCCTGTATGAATCGTATATTTACAAAGCTTATTGAATGTTAATATTATAAGATTGCATGGAGCAACTCTTTTTTGCTTGTAGCAGATTAATCCTCCTCTCTTATTTAAAAGAGAGGAGTGTTTTTATGGGTCTAAGCTCTAAATTGAGAGGCTTCGCTAAAACTTGGTGGTTGTTGTTCTGCAGCCACAGTGCTATTGCTGAATATGGCTTGGCGGGTTCTTGTTGGCGATGATGTTCTTGCCAACATTGCCTCATTGATGGCCAAAGCCAATGGGCTGCGTTCGCCAAATGCCAAATTAATATTACGCGCCAGCTCGCTTTTATGCTCAAAAGGCGTTGTTTCTGCCAGCCGAGCGGCAAGTTTTTCTGCTTGCTCTGCAATTAAAGAAATACATAAGAACGAGAATTTAATGTATAAATCAACATTAAATTCGGGAGCCAGTAATTGCCGGTGAGGATGGCGGTTTCGTAAGTCAAGAATACTTTCAAGGCGTTGACGTACTTCTAACGCTTGTGAAATGGTTTCATGAAAGGTTTCTTCATTTTTTTCCGGATGTCTTAATGCTTCAACGTCGTAATTGAACGCTCTGAGTGATTCACTGGCAACAGACAATACCATTTGTGTTGCTATATCAATTTTTTCCCGAGAAGGTAAGGCATCCAGCAGGAGTCTGTTTTCTGTCAGTTCCTCAGAGGTGAGCGGGCCTCTCAACAATGCTTCCAATTTTTCTTGCATATCAATTTCCTTATTGAATAGGGGTCTATAATCATAGCTGAATCATTTTGCACTGTCATAGTCGAATTAAAGTTTTATTTTTTCAGGTCGATGATTGAGATAAGTGTTGTTGCCTTAAAATAATAACAATTATAAGGAGCGGGCAATGTCTTCAAGTCATGCATTACAAGATTCTTTTCTTAAAGAATTAGCTAAGGAAAAAATGCCAGTATCCATTTTTCTGGTTAACGGAATTAAATTACATGGCGTTATTGCGTGTTTTGATGAACATGTCATCATGTTAAAAAATTCAATTACGCAAATGGTCTACAAGCATGCTATTTCCACAGTTGTACCGGCCAGACCAGTGACCTTGCCCCCTAGTGAATAAAATAAATTTATGGCAGACTGGCAGCTATTTTTTCAAAGAATGGAAAGTTTATTTTGTTTGAACGTCCAAAAAGTGGAGAGCGGGCTGTTTTAGTGCAGCTGGCTCTTCCAGAGATTGATACAGATACTGCCTTGGCAGAATTTGAAGAATTGGCGACTTCCGCCCAAGCTGACGTGGTGAGTCATGTGCGTGGAGCGCGCGCAACGCCTGAGCCCAAATATTACATTGGACAAGGTAAAGCCGAAGAAGTTCGGCAACAAATTCTGGCGCATGAGGCAGAGTTAGTTTTGGTAAACCATGAGCTTTCTCCTTCACAAGAGCGAAATTTGGAACGTTTGTTGCAATGCCGAGTGGTGGATAGAACCGGATTGATTCTTGATATTTTTGCGCAGAGAGCCCGAACGTTTGAAGGTAAGCTGCAAGTTGAACTGGCGCAGTTACAACACTTGTCAACTCGCTTGGTACGCGGCTGGACCCATCTTGAGCGGCAAAAAGGGGGAATTGGTCTGCGTGGCCCGGGTGAAACTCAGTTAGAAACGGATAGACGTTTGCTGCGTGAGCGGATTAAAACCATTCAAAAGCGTTTGGAAAAGGTACGTCGTAACCGCGATCAAAGCCGACAAGCGAGGCGCCGTGCTGCTATGCCAACGGTTTCACTGGTTGGTTACACCAATGCTGGTAAATCCTCGCTATTTAATGCACTTACGGGCGCAGACCTTTATTCAGCAAATCAGTTGTTTGCAACGCTTGATCCTACCATGCGCAAGCTGGATATACCTGGTTCAGCCTCCATTATTCTTGCTGACACTGTAGGCTTCATTCGTGATTTACCCCATCAATTGGTAGATGCTTTCCGTGCGACCCTGGAAGAGATAAAGGAATCTGATTTATTGTTGCATATTATTGACGTATCTGATCCAAGTTGGCGAGAACATGTGATAGCGGTTGAGCACGTTTTAAAAGAAATTAATGCGGAAAAGATCAAAATAATTCAGGTATTTAATAAAATTGATCGGCAAGAAGGATGGCAGCCTAAATCCGATTGCAGTGAAAAAAGCTGCAAGGTATGGTTATCGGCCACCACTGGTGCTGGTCTTGATTTGTTGCTGGATACTATCGCGCAACAGTTGCATGGAACAGTTATTGAGGAGGAAATCGAGCTTGGTGCTCATGAGGCGCGATTGCGAGCACAATTATATAAGCTTGCAGCTGTGGTGCATGAAGAGTTAATGCCGGAAGGTGGATGGCGTTTATTGATTCGTATAAGCCCAACTGAGAAACAACGATTGTTTCAAGAGGGTTAGTGCCTTGAATAATCGCTAAATCGCGTGTAATAAATTGTCTATCCTAATGTCATGACCTCGCTTAAACTTTGAACCGTTTGGCTGCCGTATAATGTCTGACTTAATTCTCCTTGTGGGTTAAATACAAACGTGACTGGAACGCCGTTAATGTTTCCCAAGTGCAGGAGGTTTGAAGGATCTTTTTTAAATTGGGATAGCGAATATCAAATTGCTTGACCAGCATTTTTTGTTGTCGTATCGGCAATGCGTCGTAATTTACCCCGAATATGGCTACATTCCCGGTTTTGTTTTCTTCATAAAAACGGTTTAATTCTGGAATTTCATCCACGCATGGCTGACACCAGCTGGCCCAATAGTTAATAAACACCCATTTGCCATTGAGAGAAGAAAATGGAATTTCTTGTCCTTGAATGTCTTGCAAAACGATGTCTGCCTTTGCATGGCTTGTGAGTGACAAACCAGTAAGCACTAAAAAAAATAATGTTCGAAGAGGCATAGAATTCCCATATTGCAGTCAAGAATTTTTATTCTAACACAGCGACCTTAAACGCAGTCAACCAAGTAAATTCTTGTTGCTGGATTAGTGCCAGCAGAGGTGGTCAATTTTAGAAAATGCCGGGCATTCTTCTTCGGGTGCGGTGCTGATACTATTATAGAGTAACTTCTTTAGGTGGCTCACCATACGCATATAGAATAGTATTTACTCCCGTTAATTTTGCAAATTCTTGCATGGTGCGCGTAGGTAGTAATTTTTTATTCACTTGTTCAAATCCTGTAGTTTGATGCAATATCGAAGATATTGTATGAGAGCATAGCGCGTAAGATACAGGATTCTGGTGTTCTACCTTGCCCAATAAAGCATCTGCTATTTCAGGTGAAACATGTTTGGTTTGAATAACAACATTATGATTTTCATTAACATAATGGGTTATGAATTCCTGCATCAATGACGGATCCGCACCATAAATTAAATCGTATTTGGTTGCTTTGGGAGATTTAAAACTGCCGGCAGGATCAAATATTACGGCTTGTTTTCCATCGATGAGTAAAGCCGAATGATCATCTAGGGGGTCATTGGATTTTATGGTTATTAATGAAACAGAGGCGGGCTTGCCGCTGGAATAAACAGAGCGAGCAATTTTTTCTTCGGGGTCAGCATGAGGGTGCGCTACACAACCAAGTAAAATGCCCAACGTTGTTAAAATAAGTACGGCTGATGCTAAATTTGTATTCAATTCTACATTTTCTCTTTAAATTAGTATAGTTTTTACTAAACAGTTTTCTATATGGTGTGTCAAGAGCTTATTTAAATGAAAACCCAATTGGAACATTATGTTCCATATAAATTATTCTTCTGATGAAGTGACACTCAAGCGCAATGGTTCTTACCTATTCACTATTTAAAAAAAGTGATTGGTTTTTAAACTTTGATGAAATCGCCCTGGGAAAACAAGCACTTTTCTAAATTCTTAATATTTCCTTAATGTTCATTTGTTATTATGTCTGCACCTTAAAGAAACAATGAATAGTAAGAATAAACAATGCCTAAAGAAACAGAAACCCCAGTTACTCCCAGTACAAATTCAGCCAGCACAGATTCATCAAGAATGAGTTTGCCCGTAAGATCTCTGATTGGACACTATATTCCTTCCCCGGAGACTTTATCGACTTTTGGATGGCAGGCTTCTAATTTCGTTGTTACCGTAGCGACTACCAGCACAGCCATCGCGTTGGTCCAAAATCCTTTAAATGGTATTGTGGCTAATTTGATGCGCCACGGAACGGTATTAGCTCCTGTTGGTCCAGGTGCAGGAAGATTAGCGGCGGTAAGAGGTTTGTATGCGGCGTTGGGTTCCAGTATGGTTGGCTCAAGTCTTCGCACAACTTATGTCACCGGTGCTAAAAAAGCGACTGCTGAAGTTGGCGTTGAAGAAATTAAACCAGAGGTAGAAGTGAGTGGTTCTGGCGTGGTCCAAAGAGTTGGGCTTGTCAGCGCTATTTCTTTTGGTGATCTTGCTGTAACCAAGATTCCTGCGACTAGAGAATTTTTGCACAAGCTTCATGTCATTCCTGATGATTTCAAGATGAATTTCTACAATTTTAGGCAAATGGCCGCAACTGGATTTTTTGCGCGCTATTCTGGTGGACTCGTTAGTTTTAGTGCCCTATGTTTGGTTGAAGGGGTGTATGCGCGTTATATGCCTTTTAGTCATGAGTCTACTCGCCATTTTGCTGCTGGTGCAGCCAGTGGCATGACGGCTGCTGTATTTGCTTATCCATTTAGTTACTATGCAGATTCTGTCTTGTATCGTGCCAGACTTGGTTCAGATGGCAGGTTACAAATACCAGGGCTTCTTGATGCGGGTAGAGAAGTAGCGGCGTATGTTAGGGAGGTCGGATTTGTTGAGGCAAGCAAGAAAGCTGGCAGGGACTTTTTAAAACAAGCTCCAGTGAGAATGGCTCGCACTGGCTTGACGTTTGCTATTGTTGCTGGTGTTTCCGCTGCATTAGGTTCCGAACCTTTGGCTTCTATTGGATTTTTTGCAGCGCCAAAAGAACGAGCTCGTGTCACTGAGATGCCTGAACCTGAACAGCAGCCAACCAGAAGACCACCGGTTGTCTGAGGTTAATACTCACCTTACCTTAGTAAGGTGAGTAAATTTACCTACTTATTTTGGTCACAAATTAAACTTTTTACTTGCTAGATAAAAACGCCCTCTGCTAAACTCAGGCTGTACTTGGACTTTAAAAGGATTCGCGATGTTTGGTTTTTTTAGCAATGTTGCAAGGACCGTTACTGTAGATACGGTTCGTACGGTGGCGGGTACGGCAGTGGGATTGGCTGCTTATCAGGCGGCTGGTTATGTCCAGAAAACAGTATTATTAGATCAACGTTCTCAGGAGCTTAAATTAGCAAAACAAAATGAAGAGGCAAAATCCGAAGAGGATCCCAATTGGAACCCCAATCCTTTTGCTGTTGATCTTGATGTTTTGCCTCGACCTTCTTCGTTCCGAGCATGAGTGCATAAATAATGGCTATTACCTGCATTATTCTCGCCATATTAATATTTACCATATTCTGCGCTGCTGCCATGTTTTATCTGGTTAGGCGGCAGCCTGCTGTTGAATTATCGTTCCTGGAATATGTTAAACTTGGCTTTAGCGGTATCGTTGCTTTTATAGCAGATACACTGGGAGTTGGCAGTTTTGCAGTAAATGTTGCTTTAGCAAAGCTTCTTGGTACCTTTCGTGATGATGAGATGCCGGCGGTGAATAATGGTGCTCAGGTTATTCCAGGAACGATAGAGTCGCTTTTTTTTATGCAACTTATTGATGTGGATTTAACCACCTTATTGACGCTGGTCATTGGCACTTGTATTGGTGGGTTAATTGGTGGGACGGTCGTCAGTCGCTTAAGTAAACAGGCTATTCGTCTGGCGATGATGTGTTGTTTTATACTGATTATCAGTTTGTTGTTATGTCATCAGTTGCAATTATTGCCGATGATGGGTGGAGATGTAGTAGAATTGCACTCAGGGAAGTTAATTCTTGGATTTTTTGCCATGATTGTTTGTGGTGCGTTAACGTCTGTGGGCATTGGCCTGTTTGTCATGGTGCAAGGTGTTTTATTTTTAATGAATGTTTCGCCGGTGGTTGCTTTTCCTATCATGACCACAGCAGGTGCTTTACAACAACCGCTAACGACCATGGTTTTTCTTAAGCACGATAAAATCCCTTTAAAAAAGACATTGATTTTAAGTCTTTCTGGTTGCCTTGGGGTATTCATCACTCTGCCTGTGTTTACACGTTTAACAGTTACCTGGCTACACACTTTATTGTTGTGTATTTTAATATACAACTTATTTGCTGTTGGACGTACCTATTTACGCTCTCGCCCTTCTCGCAATCATTATCCGCAATACGATATGGAAAATGGAGTTAATATTTAGGCTTTAATAAAAAGGATTTTCTCGATGTCAAACAATATAACCATTCTCATTTCAGTGGTTTTACTGGTTTTTGCACCCTCTGTGTTAGCAGGAATGGAGATTTCGGGACCCCAAGCCAATCTCTATGCTGGTGCTACCAACAGTCAAGTAAACCCTGGGCGGCTGTTTCTAATAAATGAAATTGATTCACTTCATCCCAGTCGTAACGATAACCGGCATACCGATTTTAGCTGGGGGGGTGGCGTTGCTTATCGCTTTGTATTACCCTCCTCTAACCAACACGTGCTTCATGATATTGCTGCCGGACTTGACTTGTTTTATTTTAAAACCACTCAAAATGGTCATGTATGGCAATATCAGCATGCTGACTTTAATAATTATAACTATCACTTGCCCATTAAAAGTTTGCGGTTTATGGTGAACAGCGAATGGACGGCACATCCCTTAGGCAGGAGACTCTTTCCTTTTGCAGTAGCCGGATTTGGATATGCGCGCAACACCGCTTCTTATCAAGATTATCCCTTAGCAGATGTGGGCGGCACTGGCGTTCATCTCGATAGCCGGGCGCACTATCAATTTGCTTATAATTTGGGTGCTGGATTGAAATTGCTGCTGACACAAAACATGGATATATCCTTCCGTTATTTATATACAAAACTTGGTGATGCGGTGACTGCTGCAAGTGGGAATGTACCACTAGAGGCTCCATTGAAAACGCCTCTTTCAACGCAAGCTTGGCTGTTTGGCTTAAGTTACTTGTTTTAACACCTAGACTGATAGGAATCATTAAGCATGAAAAAATATATCCTTTATATTATTTTTACTTTAATTAGCTTTAGTGTTGCTTTTCCTGTCACGGCGACATCAACTTTTTCAGTTGAAACGCCTGCGGTGATTCAAAATATGGTGCCTGGTAGCTCACAAGACCTTGTCTATACCATCACGACAACAGTTCCTCTACCTAGTGCTGTTGATGTGCACTGCGAATTTACCAGCAATCATCCAGAACTCACCGCATCCTTTAATAACAATGGCTGTGTGTCATCTGGAGGAGTGGGGGTTCAAGCCGGTCATCCTGTTACCATTCAGCTTACGCTGACGACAACGAAAAAAGTTAAAGGGCCCGTCACTGGGACGGTCATGTTTACCAAAACCAATGGCCGTGGCAAGACCGAGCCGACCCAGACATTTAAAATTCCAATTACAATTCCTACGTCTACTCAGCGGGTGATCACCTTTAAAAATTATTGTCCTTTTAACGTCTGGCTTGGTGCTGCTTCAGCCTCGGCACCTGCTAAAAATAAAAACGTTATCGCATGTACCAGTGATGCGCAGTGTGCCGCCTATACGTTTTCATCGTGCGTTAATGGCTTTTGTGGAGGAGGAGCTTGTAGAGCGGATGCAGATTGCGTGAATACTCATGCAAAGACGTGTGCTGTTCCTGCCGGCGGTACAAGTGCCGCTTGTACTCATTGTGATAGTGACAATGACTGCATCACTGGCGCTCAATGCGATACGACCAATAATCTTTGTTTTTGGACAGTTCCGGCACCTCAAAATGCGGCTCAAAAACATTATCGTCTAAGTCCTTATAAAAACGATGGCAAGCCTGCCAGTAACAGCTTGATTTTGCCAGATAACTCCGGCGTCAACGGTTATACTTTGTTATGGAGCGGTGGTTTTGCTGGCCGCACGGGTTGTACGTTTGCCCAAAACAAGTTGACCTGCAAAACGGCCAATTGTAATAATAATGGCATTGGTGATGGTCAGGGTGGATGCCAGTTGGGAGAGTCTTTCGAAGCGCCTTCCACGCTGGCGGAAGCAACGTTTGTTGGCCTTACACCCGATACTTACGATATTACTGTCATCAACGGCTTAACCCTTCCTGTTGCCATATATCCTAGTGGCAACAGTAAAGGCACGCCGCAAAAGTATAATAACCCCTATCTTTGCGCTATGGCGGGTAGTCCTAGCAAAATAGTAACAAACGCGGGAAGTATTGGCGGGTGCAGTTGGAGCTTCTCGCCTGCTTCCGTGGCGTTTCGTTGGGTGGATTCAAACAATAACACGCCATGTACTCAGGATACGACTTGCCAGGCAATTAATTCTAAATTTCGCTGTGGCCTTACCCAAGACGCTATTACTCAAAATAGTGCACAAACCACTTGTGGTACCCCTCTTGGCTATTGGAACCAGAATGAAATATGCGCCAAAAATGATCAATATAATCAGGCAGGCATTGTGGATTGTACAGAAAACAACATTGGTAACGCTGGTAACAGCATCATCGATCTTTTAAAATGCGCCGGCGGCGCTGCCGTTAGTTGTTTTAATGTTTCGACGGTCAATGAAACTTGTTGTGGTTGCACCAATTGGCAAGATCAAGGAATTATTATTCCGACGCAAGCCTCTATTGTTCAGCAATGCCAATATCCAAACTCCAATTGGGGTGCCGGTTCAACAAAACAGGCAACGCTTTCCGGCGCGGTTTTGCCCGGCTTGGTATGGCTAAAGCAAGGATGCCCTTCAGCGTACGTTTATCCTTATGATGACAAGGCTTCAACCTTTACTTGTCCTTCAAACAATGGCCAAAGTGCGGTGAATTATACCATTGAGTTTTGTCCGGGAGGGAAGACGGGTAGTTTAGTCGAGGTTATAGATTAAAGGTAAATTTTATGAAAAACCATTATCGAAACTTGATCTCCCCACTTTTCTATTTTATAGTAAAAAACTATGACTCAATATGGAGTCTATTCCATGGAAAACAAGGATGAGGACAATGATAAAAACAATAATTTCTAAATTATTCAACAAATACATGACTGGCTTGTATGCGTTGTTGCTTAGCTCTCCTGCGTTGGCGGCTGCTGGCAGTTTATCTACTGGTGGGTTAGTCGCTATTTTGGTGGCTTTTGCTGTTGTTGCAGGCATTTTAGTGGTAGCTAATAGCGATGATGATGATGATGGGGTTACTGATGTTTCTGCTGGTATGTAATTAATTGGCAGCCATTTGATAATGGCTGCTGATGCTTTTGGTTTTTGAGGTTTTTCTATGGTTCAACATGGACGTGCGTCTTGGCAGGTTATGTGTGCGTCTGTGTTTGCCATTGTTATCCGTGATATTCAAAAAAAATTCATTAAATCGGTTAATACCCCACGCTCGCTTGCTTTTTTTTGGATTATATTAGAACCAATGCTTCATATTGGGGCATGGATGTTAATTCGTACATTGGTCAGACATAGTACAACGCATACACCGCTTTCCCCTTCCTTATTTATAGTACTTGGCGCTATACCATTTTTTTTATTTCGTAATGTGATTAACTCGGCTAAGAGTAGCATCAAAGGCAATAAAAGTTATTATCTTTTTCGGCAAATAAAGCCTATTGATCCAATTCTTGCTAACTTAATCAGTGAACTGCTAATCAATACAGCAGTATTTATTGTTATTCTAGCCATTTTAAGTTGGTTTAGCATTTCTTGGCATGTTTATGATTTTTTATTTTGGCTGATCAATATAGCTACTTATGTGGCATTTTTATTAGGGCTAGCTTTGATTATAGCAATCCTTTGCTTTTTCTTTAACTTTATTAATATTTGCATGTCTATCATTATGCGTTTAGCCTACCTTTTTTCAGGGATATTTTTTAGTGCGGCCACATTGCCTGAACAAGCTCGCACAATCATGCTTTATAATCCAGTGTTTCAATTTATTGAACTTACCAGAGAATGTTTCATGCCAGCTTATTCTTATATTCCCTATGCGTCCAGTGCTTATTTGTTTAAATCTTCCTTAATTATCTTGATGCTTGGTTCAGGTATATATCTTTCAATGTATCATAAAATCATGAGAGAAATAGAACAACGATGATCAAAGCCATCAACATCAGCAAGCATTATATCGTGCAAGGGAAAAAGAAAGAGGTATTCAGGAATTTATCTTTGACCATACATCCTGGTGAACGAGTTGCTCTGATGGGCAGAAATGGTGCAGGAAAATCTACTTTACTACGCATCTTATGTGGTATTGAAAAACCGAGCAGCGGGGTAATCAATATTACCAGCAGTTTATCGTGGCCCGTGGGTGTAACTGGGGGAGCCGTTCCTAATCTCACAGGTCGAGAAAATGTAAAGTTTGTATGCCGTCTTTTTATGGATGATCGCGAACAAGTCAAAGAGAAAATTGATTTTGTAAAAGAATTTTCAGAAATCGGTGATTATTTTGACATGCCGGTACAAACGTATAGTTCAGGAATGCGCTCCCGTTTAGCGTTTGCTTTATCCATGGCGTTTGATTTTGATTTTTATATTGTCGATGAGGCGTTAGCAGTAGGGGATCCTGCTTTCAAAGAAAAGTGCAGGAAAATATTTAGTCAAAAGGCAGCAAATAAAGGGGTTATTATGGTTTCTCACTCAGTAGGATTGATAAGGCAATTTTGTAATCGAGGCATTTTTTTACATAATAATCAAGTGGTTAAAGGGGATAATATCAATGATATCATTAAATTATATAAAGGATTACGTGATGATATTAATCAGACCAATCTTGGTCAAACTGAAAATAGTGTGGAAGTATAATTCTTGAGGTTCCTGGGTAAATCTCTTATTCTTAGCTTGAAGGAAAAGCTCAATTTCTTCAGTAATGAGTAATTCAATTGCTTTGAATGCTCTGGTTGATTTGGTTGCTGATTATTAGATATCAATATCAAATATGGATTAACATTTTGAAAAAGTTTCGACGCCTTATTAAACGGAGCACCGCCTTAATACCTGTTGAACAACTCAAATCGTTGCAGCAAAATAAAACCTATATGATTTTAAAGTCACATCCGCTGGCTGAGCGTGGTTTTCTTTTTCTTAAAACTAAAAAATTATTTTCCTTGTTAGTGCTTTTGCCCTGGTTGGTTGCTGCCATTTATATTTTGGCGATGCAATCCCCCATTTATGAAAGTACGGCTAAAATTCTCATTGAAAAAGATGAAAAAGATCCCATGAATATTTCCATGGGATTATTAGGTAGCAGTCAAGCGGCGTCTTCGGAAATTTATCTGACTCGAGAGCACGTGTTATCAAGGGAAGTGCTGGCGCAAGTCGAAAAGAGGCTTGGTATTAAAAGCCACTTTCAATCAAAGCATGTTGATTTTATTTCTCGCTTAGGCAAAAACACGTCACAAAATTCATTTTTAGAGTATTATCGCCATAAGGTTAAGGCTGTGGTTGATCTGGAAACCAATGAGATCATCATTACGGCCGCTGCGTTCAGCGCCGAAACGGCAAAACAATTATTAACGGAAATTATTGTAGAGACCAAGGGGTTCGTTAATCGTGTTTCAAATACCTTGGCCAAAAAACAATATAACTTTGCAAAAATGAAATTGCGCCTTGCCAAGGATAAGTTGTTTCAAACCAGCAAAGACGTGATTGAGTGGCAAAACCAAAATGGCATGTTTGACCCCAAAGAAACGGCGCATGTGGTTTCCGATGTCATGGCCAAATTGAAAGGCAGTCTTGTTGAAAAGCAAACGGAATATATTACGCTTTCTTCGTTTATGCAGCCCAATGCCAATAGAATCATCACATTACAAGAAGAAATTAAAGCCATTAAAGAACAAATCGAACGACAGACCAATCTTTTATTAGGTCAAAAAGAAAAAAATGGCAAGCTTAATAAGATTGTTTCAGATTTCGAATGGATACAATTACAGCAAAAATTTGCGCAAGCAGAGTATCAGGCTTCTCAACAAGCTTATGATGCGGCTGCTATTAATCTTGCCAAAAATCAAAATATTGTTATTGAGATTGAGTCGCCTAATTTGCCTGATGAGCGTGCAAGCCCGTTGCCGTTTTTTGATTTAACCAATATTTTATTTGTATTGTTAATTCTGTTTGTCTTGACTAAGATGGCAATAATTATTGTGAAGGAGCATATTGATTGATGAAAAAGCTGTTTTTAATTTTATTGATCATCCCGACGTTGGTTTGGGCTGCGGAAACAGGTTCCCAGCCTCAGGGTTCTATTTTTGCATCCATCGATAAGCCTTCAGAAAACAACAATACAGCACTTTCAGCAACCGGTTTTTCTGCTTCCAGTAATAGCTTGGACAAGTCAAAAGATAACGATGAAGAATTTAACATAAAATTGAAATCTTCAACGCATATGGGCGATGTTTTAAACCATAAATTGCCGGTATTTGGCCAAAATCTTTTTGGCACTCAATGTAGTCAACTTCATCAGGCGCGGTTTTTTAACCCCGAATATCGGCTAACGGTAGGTGATGAAGTCAATATTCAAATGTGGGGGGCATTCCAACTGTCGCAGCGATTTCCCGTTGATACCCAGGGAAATATTTTTATTCCCGAAGTTGGGCCGGTCAAAGTGGAGGGGATAGAAAACCAGAAATTAAATGACATCATTCAGCAACATGTGAAAAAACCTTTAAAAAGGGGTTAATGTATACGCTGATTTGGTTACTGCACAGCCGGTGCAAGTATATGTGACGGGTTATGTTAATTCCCCCGGGCTTTATGATGGTTTATCGTCAGATTCCATCATTTATTTTTTATGTGCCGCAGGCGGGGTTAATCTGCAGGAAGGCAGTTTTCGGGACATTGATATTGTCCGAGCTGGTAAGGAAATTCGTCAGGTTGATCTCTATGATTTCTTACTTAAAGGAAACATCAGCACGTTCCAACTTCATCAAGGTGATACTATTGTGGTGAAACCACAAAAATACATGGTATCCGTGGCGGGGGATGTTAAAAATCCTTATCAATATGAATTAACTACTCATAATATTCCACTAACTTCTTTGATTAAACTGGCAAATGTTGAACCAACAGCAACTTATGTGCGTATTCAAAGAAACCAGGGGATGAAACCTACGTTTATTTATCAAAAGATAAAACAAGAAGCACCAGTCTATATTCAAGCGGGTGATCGAGTAACGTTTGTCGCTGATAAGGAAGTCCAGCAGACCATTGTTACAGTAACTGGTCAGGTTAAAGGGCCTCATCAATATGTGGTGAAGCAGGGAACCACATTAGCTGACTTCATTAAAACTCTGCAGCTGGCGCCGGATGCCAATATTGAAAACGTGCAATTATTTCGCGAATCGGTGGCCAGGCAGCAAAAAGAAGCATTAAATGCCAGCTTGTCGCGACTAAAACGCCAAACGATGACAGGCGATTCGCTGACTGGCGATGATGCTAAAATTCAGGCAACTCGATCGGAGTTAATCATGAAATTTGTGCAGGAAGCTAAAGAAATTGAGACCAAAGGTCAGGTTGTCATTGGAGAGCCTTCGCATTGGGAAAGAGTGCGCCTGGAAAATAATGACGTGATTAATATACCGGCAAAAACCAATGTGGTTACAGTCAGTGGTGATGTGGTTAATTCCATCTCACTGACTATAAATCCTAATTATCGTTTGATTGATTATATTAATGCGGCCGGTGGTTTCCAGAAAACGGCCAATACCGGTGAATTTTTATTAATGCGTCAAAATGGTCAGGTTCAGCTCATCAAGAATAATAGCCATCAAAATAGCCGAATTCCGCTTGAAGGCGGTGATCAGCTAGTGGTTCTGCCGAAAGAAACTGAAAGCGGTATAAAAGTGACGGGTATGATGTCTTCTATTTTATATCAATTAGCCATTGCCGCCCGAGTCGCCATGCAAATTTAAATAAAAAACAGTAGCCTGGATAGCGCAAAGCGCTATCCAGGAATAAACGTAAATTTAATAATAAGATGCAAAATATAAAGCCATGAAGAACCCAGACATCCGTTGGCACCAGCGACTTGGCAATTATAAAAGAGCATTGGAGCAATTATCTTCTGCAGTGGAGCTTGCAAATCAGAGGCCACTCTCTGAACTTGAAAAACAGGGATTAATTCAATCGTTTGAATTTACACACGAACTAGCCTGGAATGTGATGAAAGATTATTTCTTTTTTCAGGGACAGTCTAATATAACGGGATCTCGTGATGCAGCACGTGAAGCGTTTAATAAAGGCTTAATTGATGAGGGCGAGATTTGGATGGAGATGATAAAAAGTCGCAATCAAACCTCTCACACCTGTAATCAAAAAGTGGCAGATGAGATCGTTAATCACATTAAAGAGCGCTATTACTTCTGTTTCGAACGATTTTTAGAAAAAATGCAAGTGTTAAAAGAACATGAGTAACGAGACTAGGGATGATTATGGCTTGCCGTCTTCAGTAATCAAGTCTTTAAAAAATGTTTTTAAAAAGCACCCGAATATAGAAAAAGTAATATTATATGGCTCGCGTGCTAAAGGTACTTATCATACTGGGTCGGATATTGATTTATGCATCGTTGGCTCAGCGTTAACATTGAGCGAGCTTTTAGCTATTGAAAATCAAATTGATGACTTGTTGTTACCGTGGAAAATAGATTTGTCACTAAAGCATACGATAGATAATACAGAGTTATTGGCACACATGAGTAAGATAGGAACCACCATATATCCATAATTTCAGGCCAGGGAGTAAAGGGGCATGAGGCGAACAGAGTTGAGAAAGTCTCTATTTAAAATTCCATTATTAAAGCAATATGGCAAACTGGTTCTATTCATACATCATAAATTTAAAAATTATCTAATCAAAAAATCCAGGTTTATTAATGAAAAGCCAAGTAAAAAATATCTAAATGATTGTGAAAATTATAATTGTTTCTTGTACTTACCTTGGATAAAAACATTAACTAATAAATTAATTAATAATATTAATATCTCGGATCATTATCGTTTAGTTCCATTAGGTATATTTGCTGATACTCATGCACTTGCAAGCAGGAAAAAATAAGTTTCTATGTTCGGACCAATCCTGAAGAGTTGGAACAATTGTTGTTAGGTTGGCTAGAGCCAGTTGCGACGAATATCGCGGGAGTTATTTTTACTTTTGATTACAATTTTTTACAACGAATAATACTAAAAGTTTGCCGCCGACTTCATATTCAAACCATACTTATTCCTCATGAGTCAGTGTTTTTTAATCGGGATAAATATTATTATCATGCTATATCGGGCGTAAATTCACCTTTATGTGATTATGTTCTTTGCTGGGGGCAATTACAAAAAGATATTTTTGTTAGCCGAGACTATCCTGGGGAACGAATAAGCGTAGTTGGTGCGCCCAAATTTGATCATTATTACAACTTTCAGCCAAAATTTACGCGAGAGCAATTTTGCAGAAAAGCAAAGCTTAATTCGCATAGTAAAATTGTTGTATATGCTGCACAGTCATTGGATGTACAGGTAAATCAACCTTTAGCTTTAAAAGCTCAGCAGAAAATCATTGATGAATTAATCAGCTATTGTTGCAAGCGACAATATGGGTTTATTTTGCGCTACCCTCCGACTCAACTTCCAATCGTTAATGAGCGGATTATCACCCGAATGAAGCGGGAAAGATTTTTTATTGATAACTCAATCAAAGGCTATTGTTTTGAACCAGAAGAAACAATCTATCATGCAGACGTCATTATTTCTATTAATAGTACTATGTTATTTGAAGCTCTTCTTATGGGTAAGCAGACACTTTCAGTCAGGTATTTTAATTTTGAAGAAGGTTGGGAAAAAGCGGGTGTCCCATGCATTAATACTCGTTCAGAGTTAATACAAATATTGGATGAATGGTTGCAAGCAACGGAACCTACTTTAGGAAAAATTACCACTTGGGCGAAAGAGGCCTACTCATCAGGAGAATTTGATGGTCAAGCATCCATCCGAATAAGAAATTTTTTAGAAAGTAAGATTAAAAATCCAGTGCTAAAATTGGATAACGCCATTGAACGTGTTTTGAAAGATGATTTACCTGGCGCTGATATGGTTTATGTGCCTTCGTTTACAAAATCATACTCTTATTTGCCCGCACTTATTCGGACGAAAAGAATTTTAACAAATAAGGATACCAATTTACTTCCTTGGGCAGATATGACAATTCAATTGTCTGATTTTGATGATAACAGGAGAGCTAAAAAGCAACGCCATTTATATAAATTATCAAAACTGTATGTCAGCAAGGGGCTTATCAGACCAAAAAACCTTATTTATCAATCATCATGGATGATGTTGGTCATTATTATGAAGCAAATAAAATTACCCGCTTACAACAACTGTTAAATAGCAACCAAGAGTTAACATCAGTGCAGAAGGAATATGCTGCATACTGTATGCAGCGTATTGTAAATAATCGAATATCTTTCTCTGAATACACAAAAGATTTAATGGAATTGCCAGGAAGAATTGGATGCCCTAAATTATTATTGATAGATGAATGTTATGATGATCCTGTCGTTGCTGGAGGCAGAGGTGGGAAGGAACAATTTAAACAAATGCTTGACGATGTTCTAAATAAATATCCCGAATATGATCTATTAATAAAACCATCTTCAGATTTTATTCAAAATAAACAAAAATCCCATTTGAGCCAGTGGGCAATTGCGTCTTATTTAAATAAGTATCCTAATATTTTTTATTGGATTATACCATCAATGTTTATGATTTATTTAATCTAGTAGAAGAAATATTTATTGTGACTTCCTCAATTGGATTTGAAGCACTAATGGCAGGTAAAAAAGTTACTTGTTATGGTGTTCCATTTTTTGCCAACTTGGGGTTAACTTCTGATAAAATTCAGCTTAATACACGTACTCGTAAACGAGCATTGAGCGATATTTTTCATTTTTTATTTGTTATTCTCAGCCGATATTATACTCCTGGTTTAGCAAGAAAGTGCCAATTAGATGAGTATCTAGATTATCTTATAACAGATAGATTGAATTTAACTTATGATAATTCAAATTTTAAAAAAGCAAGTTGATGGATTATCGTTATATTTTTATTTTTTAGGCATGAAAATCAAAAAATGAGTGGGTATCGACATGATGATTATTCCCCTTAAATGTAAGTAGATAAAATGAATAATCCCCAATTGATTTTTTATATTATCTTTCTATGTGAGTTCTTAAAGCTTACAAATAATGCGTTTTATTTAAAGTTGCTGTATAAAAAGCAATTGTATCAACGCTGTAGGAGTGCAGGTGATAAAAAATCAATAAATTTGTCATATTATCTAATATTAAGCTTGGAAATTTACAAAGTAATGATTTTGAACTTTTAATTACGCTTCTCCAAAAATTACCGTTTAAAGATGCATACGAAATTGCCCGTGCCCTTATGCCTTTTCAACCTGAAATGGGGTTACGTATGCTTGAGCATTTGAATGTATCAAATGATTATATGTTACTTTGTAAGGCATATTTTAATCCATATGATGCTTGCAAAAATAGCTTGGAGGAAATTTTAAAAAGAAAACCATTATCCATTTTTAATTTATATAATTATTATCATGAAACCAATTTATCTAATGGTGAGAAAATATTAAATCAATATTATTTTAATAAAAACTTATTATGTGTTGAAAAAAAAAATGAACTTTTGCCCTTATATATAGATAATGTAGGTGTTTTAACCAAAGTAAATAATAGTAACGATCATGGAAAAATTTCTATTATTATCAGTGCTAAAAATGAAGAGAAGTTGATTGCCCATTCTGTAGAATCAATTATCAACCAATCTTACAAAAACATTGAGATTATTTTTATAAATGATGGATCAGTAGATAAAACTCAAGACATTTTTCAATTCGTCTGTAGAAAAAATAATTTTAGTGATTTTCATATCATTACACTTAAAAAGTCAAAAGGGCCATTTTATTGTCGAAACCTGGGGTTAGAAAAAGCGAATGGTGATTTTATTACATTTCATGATGCTGATGATTGGGCACATCCTCAGCGTCTTGAGCTTCAGCTAAAGGCTGTAATAGATTCAAAGGCAATTGCTTCCATGTCAGAAATGATTCGGGTGAATTCAAGTGGAAAATTATTT
The DNA here is from genome assembly GCF_000512355.1 of Legionella oakridgensis ATCC 33761 = DSM 21215. NCBI lineage: Bacteria > Pseudomonadati > Pseudomonadota > Gammaproteobacteria > Legionellales > Legionellaceae > Legionella > Legionella oakridgensis. The sequence continues at coordinate 31,712 of NZ_CP004006.1, forward strand.
TCCAAGGTAATTTATCCAATAAATCAAATCTGTATGGCGTCATTATTATTTAGGGCAGAAATTATTAAAATTTTAGGTTATTTTTATACGGATTTACTGGGGGCTGATTCAGAGTATAAGGAACGAATTCTCTTATTTTATGGTCGGAAGCGGTTTGTAAGGGTTCCACTAGTATTGACTTTTTCGGCTCATAGGAAGAATTCAAGAACAACATGTACTGAATATGGTGTTCCAGAGTTTGGCATCAATAAACGCCGTGTTGCTGATTATGAAGCACTTATGATGAGACTCTATCAAACCATTAAAAAAGAAAGAAATTATTATGTTAACTTTTCTTATGATCAAGCGGCTGTTTGATATGACAAGCCCTGGCAGATAATTAGGATGATCTTTGTTAAGTCGTGCAAATATTATTCTGATGCTTAAAAGTGCTCAATCAAAGCTATAAATATCTGGGGTGAGTCACGATTTGGTTAGGTTATGTTGTATTTGATACCGTGCTTGATAAAACGCACTCGTGCCACATCGAATTGGTTCGTTGACAATACAGTGGAAATGTCCGTCAGGTTATTTGAGGCATTGGATTAGTCAATTATATTTATGTGAATCCCTATTTCAGCAATTTTGGGTTATTGATTTTAGAATTTTTGATCTTGGTAACGATGGTTAGGACAAAGTTGGCCATGGCAAGGATATGCTAACCAATCTGATTTTCCATAAAAAGCTGCTAATATCGAACTCACGTTTAGTATCTTGACTATGCAGGCTTTTGCTTTATATTAATATCATGTTCTTAAATGAATTACGCGATTTTTAACGAAGGAAGGTTTTCAAGCAGCTGACTAACTCCAAATATGACTTAGCTGTTTTATTATAATAAGTTAAAATAAAGGATTTTTATGGCAGAAGTATTAGTAACTGGAGGTGGAGGGTATATTGGTTCAGCTGTAGTTGATGAATTACTAAAACGGGGTCATAAGCCAATTGTCTATGACATTTTTCTTTGGGGTGGCTCAGGTTTACATGGACTTGAAGACAAGATAGAGATCATCGAAGGGGACATTCGAAATAGTCGGGATCTTGTCTATGCTCTAGAAAAAGTTGATAGTGTTATACATCTTGCAGGAATTGTAGGGGCTCCGGCTTGTGCTAATAATCCAAAAGCTCATTATACAACTAATGTAGAAAGCGCACGTACTCTTGTAAATTGCATGACGGATCCTGAATTAAAATTCGTAAAAAATCTAATTTTTTGTTCTTCCTGTTCGGTGTATGGGAATGTTGCCGGAATCTATGAGGAAGTTACCGAGACAACCTCAACAATGCCCCTTTCAAGTTATGCAGATGGTAAGCTACGCGCAGAACAAATTATTCTACAAAAAGCTAAGGAAGTTCCACAATTTTCACCAACTATTATGCGATTAACAACTATTTTTGGGTGGTCTTTACGGCCTCGGCTAGATTTAGTAACAAATCAATTTGTCTATAAAGCTTATAAAGATAAAAAATAACAATCTTTGGTGATGGATGCCAATATCGTTCACTAATTCATGTTAAAGACGTAGCCAGTGCTTTGGTGACAGCGATGGAAGCACCTAACTATATGCGTAATCGGGAAATTTTTCATATTGGTGAAGAAAATAATAATGTACTCGTTCGTGATATTGCTCAATATGTAAAAAAATGTCTTCCAGAGACTGAGGTTGAATTTTTAGAGCAAGCGCAAACGGATCGCCGAGATTATCGAATTAGCTGTAAAAAATTAAAAATATGCTCAATTGGAAAGCTAAATATACGGTAGAAGATGGCATTAAAGAATTGGTTGAAAGACTTAAGTCCAGAGACTTTGATCCTGAAAGTCCTCAATGGCGCAATAATAATTTTAATTATATCTAAAATTTAGAGTTAACCATATTAGGAATAACATATGCAAAAGGACAAGCCATTTATTAAAGTTGCTGCGCCTCAAATTAACGACCAAGATATTAATGCCGCAATTACTGCATTAAAATCTGAACACTTGACCTCTGGACCTATTGTAACTGAGTTTGAAAAACAATTTGCTCATTATTGTGGAACAGAATATGCTGTTGCTGTCAGTAATGGAACAGCAGCTATTCATGCTGCTTTAGCAGCTGCAGGAATTGGCCCAGGTGATGAAGTCATTGTTCCTGCCCTTACTTTTTTTTCTACTGCTACTGCAGTTATTCATCAGGGAGCAGTTCCCATATTTGCTGATATTTCAGTCGATAATTATTGTCTAGACCCAGAAGACGTTATTAAACGAATTACGCCAAGAACTAAAGCAATTATTCCTGTTCATTATTTTGGTCATGCTGCAGAAATGGATGCATTAATGGAAATTGCCCATCAGCATAACTTATTTGTGATTGAGGATTGTGCTCAAGCGCATGGAACAGAATATAAACATAAAAAAGTTGGAAGCATTGGTCATTTTGGTGCCTTCTCCATGTTTGCAACCAAACATATGACGACTGCAGGCGAAGGTGGCATGATACTGACTAATAATACCCAACATGCTGAATATATGAAAAAATTTCGCAGCCATGGACTAGAGGGTAGAAATGATCATGTCATACTTGGCTATAATTACCGACTTCCAGAATTTGCTGGCGCTGTGGGCTTAACTCAACTAGCGCGATTGGATGAAATGAACGCAGCAAGAATCAAAGTTTGTGAACAATTGATAGCAGCCATAAAAGATATTGAGTGGTTAACGGTTCCTAACATTCCTAAGCATGTAAAACACACCTACTTTTGGTGTCATATTGGAATAGATGAGGAAAAATTAGGAATGCGTACCAAAGCACTCATTCAGAAGCTTCAGGAAGAAGAAATAGAAGTACGCCATAGATATGAGGTACCACTATATAAGCAACCCCTTCTTAATCAAAATTTACCAGCGATTTTAAAATTATCTGCAGGTGAAAACTTAATGGATTATGGTCGTCAATATTTACCCAATGTAGAAAAGCTTGCTGGGAAAGTTATTGGACTTCCCAATCGTCCTGATTTAACGCATGAAGAAATTAGCCGAATCGCATATGTTTTAAGATCAATTAAGTGAAAGGAATCATGTCCGATCAAATTAGGCTTTTGGTCATTGGTGGCGGCGCACAGGCTAAATATGTTCTGGAAACTTGCGGACTTATGCAAGTAGAGGTTATCGCCGTTATGAATTTACAGAGTGATCATGAATTAACTTGGGTGGGATATTATAATACACGAGTTGTTCCATTTGATCTCTCTGCCCATAATATTCTTCGACTCGGTGCCACACATGCCATTATATGCACGGCAAGTCCAAAGGAAAAAGAACGTTTATGGAATATTGTCTCAAAGGTAAGATTACGCTCTTATTCTGTAATACATCCTACGGCGATTATTGCAAGTACCGCCAAAATTGGAATGGGTACTATTATTAATGCAGGAAGTATTATTCAACCTTTTGCAAAAATTGGCAATGGAGTCATGATTCACAGCAATGTTGTCATAGAACATGATGTTACTGTAGACAACTTTGCTAATATAGCTCCTAATGTGACATTGGCTGGTTGGGTAAAAATCGGTAAATCAGCCATTATTTATACTGGATGTAATATAATCCCTACTATTGAAATTGGCGATTTTGCGATAATTGGAGCAGGAGCAACCGTTATCTCAAATATTCCAGCTCAGTGTAAGGTAGCTGGTGTGCCTGCAAAGGAAATAAGCACTTATAGAGGGGAAGTTACGTCATGAGTAAAAAACCACCTTTCTTGAAAACTCTGAAGTGAAAAATGAAACTCATTCCAATATTGAAAATACTATTATCTCTGATCTCAGAAATCAAATAGTTCAGGACATTTTTAAGAAGGTATCTACTCTGCATCAAAAACTTATCTATACAGAAGACACTAAAAAGCAATTACTCTCGGATAGAGCACGCTTAGTAAATGAAATGAAAATATTAATTAGTAAAAACTTAGAACAATGTCGAGCGCTAAAAAATAGCTTAAAAGAAAAACATAACGAAATATTAACACTTAAAAAGTTGCATAAAATCGCTTTAATTTCAGAAAAAAAAGAATTAACCCAACAAATTCGACAACAGGCTTTTCAACAACTTAATGCACAAATTAGTAAGTTAAAAGATGAAATCAAAAATAAAAATATTCTCATTAATAGAAAAAAACAACTTATATTAAAAAATCAAGAAGTTATTCATAAATTTAAAAATATTATAAAAAATAAAAATAAAGAAATTTCGTTTCTTAATAAGATGCTTGTTGAAACAAAAAAACTTAATAATTCTAAATTAAAAGACGTAATTTCAGTAAATAAGCAATCCAATTTGAAACAAAAATTACAGAATAAAAATCAGCAAGAAATAATAAAAAAAATAACTCAAGAATTAATTTTTAAGAGAAAAAATATTGAAGCATTAAGAAAAGAAATAGTATTAACTCATTCCAAAATTTCTAATAAGGAGGACGAGCAAGTAACTAATAATAGTAATTTAACATTAAATTTTAAATCTATATTTATAGCATCTGGGGGGAGCTCTGGCAGCCACCTCTTAGCTGTTCAAATGGCGAATTTCAAACCGTTTATCACAGGCCCTGAGCTAAATATTGCATCACATCCTGGTCTTTTCAATAAAGAATCATTTCGAATTAACCTACATAAAGGACTTTATGCAAAAAATCACATAGGTAGTCCTATTAGATTAAAAAATGGCAATCTATTTCATGTGCTTCCATCATTATTTTTAACAAATAAAAAAGACTTAATATTAGATTCGTCTGAAGCAAAATTTAAATTACAAGAAAATGTATATTATTGGCCTAATTTTGTTAATAAATTATATGAGCATCTTAAGATCTTAAAAATTCTTAATGACGATTTAACTTTTATTGAGCATTCTCCCACTAATGCAATTTGTTTCCCTGATTTATTACAGGTTTCTAATGCTTATGGAGTTCATATCATTCGCGATCCAAGAGATGCTGTTGCCTCCATGTTGGCAAGGAGAAAATATCAAGCACTTTTTACTGATATATCAGATGAAGAAATGATTAGTCTTACTTTGAAACAATGGGCAACATTAAATGCAAGTGCTTTTAAAGCTAAAAACAATCACAATTATCTTCTAGTTAAGTATGAAGATTTAGTTCTTAAGCCCCAAAAAATTATTGCATCTATTTTTGATTTCCTCGATATTGGGCCTTTAATCTCATATCCACATGGCTCGAATATTTTTGGTGAAATAAAAAAACAAAATGGATGGAATTTTTCACCACTGGATGGAATCAACTCATCATCAGTTGGTAGATATAAAAATGAATTAAATTCTAAGCAACTAAATCAAATTATCAAAACGGAGGTTATTAATTACGAACTCGATACAAAGATGCTAATTAAGGAATTCATGGAAGAATATCATTATACATAATCTAATGCTTCAATAATATGATTTTGACGTTTTGGATATAAAAATTGGAGGAATCGGATGTTTAAAAATCTCATATCTTTATTTAAAAAAATAAGAACATAATTAATTTCAATCATGAAACTTTGGCTTTACATGAAGAATTAAAATGCATTTCTGATGAAAAAATGAAAATTGAAGGTACATTAAATAAAAAAATTTAATAGATTGATAAATTACAACAACAATTACTAAAAGCAAAGGAGGCGTTGGGAATTCAAAGAGTGGATTATGAAATAAAAAAGCTAGAAAATAAAAATCATAATGCAAAATTAATTACGCCATGGGTAATTCGATTGCATAAAAATTTCAATTTTACTGATTGGGTGGTAAAAGAAACGCAATCTGAAAATTTTGATTTATGCATTGTGCATGACTCTTTCGGCTTAGGGGCTCTTTGGGCGGTAAAGGCAGAAAAAAAATGCAAGACAATTTATGATTGTGTTGAATATCCTAATTACGCTGAACGAGCAGGAGAGGTTATTAAGCAGTCTTACTTGGCATATCCGCATTTTACTAATTTATTACAGCTCAGTGAAAGAAAAATAATTGATGAACTTGATGGTATAATGACAGGAACTCCAGCTGTAGCGGAATGGTTTAATAGCCAGAAAAATCTGCCAAATGCTGTTTCTGTGCGTAACTGCAGGGAGTATCAAGAGTTAATTCCTACTTTAGAGTTAAAAAAAGATTGTGGGCTATCGAATGATTCTTTAGTAATTTTATATCCTAATACAGTTTTTAAAGGTTGTGGCCTAGAACCTTGCGTTGAGGCTCTTTCCTATACAAACTTTCCTATTCATATTGCAATTATGGGCACAATGATGCCTCAAATTAAAGAAGACCTTATTAATTTAGCAATTAAGCATAGGGTAAATTCCCGTATGCACTTTCTCCCACTAAAATCCCCACAAGAATTAATCCAATATCGCAGTGGGGCTGATTGTGCTTTAGTTCCTTTAGATCCGTCTTTTCCTAATCATTATACAGGCCTTCCCAATCGAGTTTTTGAGTCGATTATGAGCAGATTGCCAATAATTTCTTCCGACTTGCCTCTGATTAAAGCGTTAACGCATGAATATAAAAATGGAGTTTGGTATGGCTCAAACAATCCTAAAGAAATAGCAAAGATCTTTGATGAGGCAGTTACCCCAAACAAGCTCGCTGAATTAAAAAAACATGCAGAAACAGCAGCGCGAGAGCTATGCTGGGAAAATGAGCAAAAAACATTTGAAACTTATGTTAGAAAAGTAATGGGCGATGAACCCTTTAGAAAAGTGTTATTAATTGCTAATAAATCCGTTGGGACTAATAATAGGTATTATCGACATACTAAAAAACTCTTGGAGTTGGGATTCGAAGTTCTGTCTTTAACGCTGGAAATGCCCTATCCAGAACTGCAACTTCCTAAGGTAACATATAAAGGATTCCAAAATCCAGTCGAAAGAAAAGGCCCAGCGGCCCGGCCTCCTTCAAGAAGGTTAGCAACTACAACATAATTTTTAAAAATACCTGCTAAGAAACATCGGGCTTACAATTTAATGGCTGGGAGCTTCTGACTCGTTTTTAAATTGTTTTCGATATCAGGAAAAATGTGTATATTGAATGTTTGCTTTCAATATAGGATATGAGTTAAAAAATGGCCATAACGGAAACCAATGATATACGGAATAAGAACGATGTATTACAAGCAAAGGTAGACCAACTCACAAAGGTCATTACTAATTATAAATTGAAATTAAAACAGGCCCAAGAGCAATTGAAAAAATCTTTGTCAATTCGAGCTCAACTGCTTGAAAGAGCAAAGGAAGCTAAAGTTGAAAAAATTTTATTAGAAGAATTTTATTATCAAGTTTATTTCAAAGAAATTGATCGAGTTGAACATTTAATAAAGACAAGCTTGGCTTTAGAAAACTTAATCTTTGATTTATTAAATCTTGGTACTCATGAAGCTGAGAAATTAAAACCAGTTATCTCACAACATTTAATTGAAATAAAAAATATTCCAAGCAAATCATTCCCTCATTAAGGCCTTTTCCACGCAAAATAGTAAATTTTGCTTTGAATAAGGATTGTACCGATCATTGTAAACAACGCCGACTCGCTCTGCTTGCTAATATGCCGACAGCTTTTAATAGTACACGAGCAATGGCAATACTCGATTTAAAAGATTTTAATACCTTCGATGACTATCTATTGCAAGTGAAGAGAAAATACAGTGGAAATACCTATCGTGATGCTTGCAAGGCTAAAAAGCTAGGTTTTTATTGTAAACTTTTTGTTCGTGATAACTACATCTATGACATTTGGCAAATAAATACCTCTAAAAGCATACGTCAGGGGGAGATGCGAGCCCCCTATCTATATTCATTAGATGAATTGGGTGGTCTATCGCAAACAGAAAAACTGTTCACACCTCCTTACTGCAACTTGCATACAGATTATTGGTTTGGCATTTTTGAGCGTTCTGAAGGGTATAAACAAGGAGGGGAGGGACTTGAAACAGGTGAGAAACTTATTGGATATATTTTGTTGGAACGGCATGGAGAATTTGCTCATTTACGCCATATTCTTGGTCATGGAGATTATCTTAAGTATGGAATTATGTATTTCTTATTTTTTGAATTAGTTAAATGGGTATATTGTACCCTGCCAGGGTTGTTTTATATTTCTTATGCAGGTTGGACAGAATTGGTCGGACAGATTGATTCTCGTCCCGGGTTAACAATGTGGAAAAAAAAAGCATTATTTCAACCTCGTTACTTAATGGAAACACTTAATCTTTCTCGTCAAGAATTATTACAAGAGATTAATGAGAAGACGGAAAAACGTCCATTCCCAGAGTATACGCTTGTCAATGCAAAGTCAGGATTATGCATGTACTCTGTAGCTTTGTATGGGCAACGAGATGTTATCCATCTATACAATCACGGCCTTGAGGATGTCACGCTAGTAGATATAGATGAGGAAAAGATGCTTGAGATGAAAAAATATATCCAGAAAATTGGAAGTATATAGTTGGTGATGCTTTTAATTTTGTTAAGCAAGCACTTAAGCATGGTAATCAATATGATATTATTATACTTGATCCATGGGTATACCTAGAAAAGCCTAATGTAGGCATTATTAGAGATATAGTAAGCCTTTGCAAGTTATATGTGGTTATCAGTTTGACCTCTTATTCATTTTTCAAACCTAACCACGTAGAAGAAACGAAGGAAGGTGTTTTCAAGTTTTTCCAAAAAAGAGATGAACGGATTATTGATGCGGATCTAAGCGTTAGCACTCCTCATGATGGAAATTTATATTGGGTTGTTCTAAAAAGGGGCTAATATGTCTGCTGTCTTTCAGCGTCATCGGATTAAGCCATTTTCTTATGTGGAAATAATTAAATCCATTCATGCAGAGTATTTTATTTATGGCGAGGAATCTGTACCCAATAAAGGTATTTGGATGCGTCACGATGAAGATTGGGATCTCAATTATTCTTTGAAAATGGCTAAATTAGAAAAACAATTGGGTATCCGCGCTACTTATTTTATAAATCACACAACAGACTATTTCGATTATAGTGACAAACTGCTTGGTGCATGCAAAGAAATAATTGATTGTGGTCATTTCATTGGCTTACATAATAATGCCATTGAACAATATTTTAAAACAAATGAACCAATAAAAGCTATTCTTGAAAAGCCATTGAGCTTTTTAAGAGACAATAATATTCCAGTAAATGGTGTTTCATCCCATGGCTCAAGCTTTTGTAACAAAAATGGATGGTTAAATTGTGAAATTTGGTCAGAATTTAATAATTCGGATTTAAAACATCTCAAGAACACCAAACAGTATAATGGTAACCTTCCTTTTGACCAGGTATCTTTATCTGATTTTGATTTAAAATATGAAGCATCATTTGCTGAAAATAATGCATATATCTCAGATAGCAGCGGAAGGTTATGGGGCTTTTATAAAAATCAGATACCTGAACAAAATCGGTTATATGATATCATTGAATATGCAGAAATTGTCCGCGCAAAATCGGTTATAAAAAACAACATCAATGAAATTATATACCACTTTAATCAATATATAGATTATGGATTTATGCAAATTTTATTTCATCCTAAGTGGTGGATTTCTGAATGATGCATTAAATTTACAGGACAAAATTCCATGGCCTACGCATTAAAAAATAATCGTTTAAAAAGGCGCAAATAAGCGATATTTAGCCCACATTCTATACGATAGAGTCGCCTGTTTTTGAGAAACCTGCCGGGATAAAGAGGCTTATTATGCAAAAAATAGAATGCTTAATAGTTGGCGCGGGATTAATAGGACTTGCAATGGCCAAGGAATTGGCTAAAAGAGGATATTCAGTAATTGTTATTGAACAGGAACCTTTTATAGGAAATCACACAAGCTCCCGTAATTCAGAGGTTATTCATGCAGGGATATATTATCCGCCAAATTCTTTAAAAGCATACCATTGTGTCAAGGGTAAGGAGCTTATTTATCAGTATTGTAAAAACTTTCATGTACCATATCAGAAAATAGGAAAACTAATAATTGCTACTAATAAAAAGAAAATGATATTCTTTATCAATTAAAGCAAAATGCAATTAAAAATGGTGTGGATGATTTAAAGTTATTATCCCATTCCGAAATTTCCTCAATACAACCCGAGCTGAATGTAACGGCCGCATTATGGTCCCCTTCTTCAGGAATCGTTGATACGCATGCGTTACTTCTAGGTTTCCATGGTGAATTAGAAAAATATGGTGGCTTTATTGCTTTTAATACTAAAGTATTCTCAATTGAAGCAGGTCAAAATGGGATTTTGGTGCACACAATTGAGGGTGAAAAAAATTTTTCTATTGAGTGTGATTTTTTAATTAATTCAGCTGGCTTATGGGCTACAGAAGTTGCATTAAAAATCTCAAACTTTCCCCAAGAATATATTTATGACACCAGATTTGCCAAAGGTCATTATTGCAGTTTGGCCGCCAATCATAATTTTAAACATCTTATTTATCCTGTTCCAGTAAAAGATGGTTTAGGAGTGCATTTAACTCTTGATTTAGGGGGGAAAGCAAAATTTGGACCGGATATATATTGGTGTGAATCTATTGATTATTCAATGAATGATATTGATAGGCTAGCATTTATTCAGGCTATTAAAAGATATTGGCCAAGTATGAGTGGTGATAAACTGCAAGTTGATTATTCTGGTATTCGTCCAAAGGCATTTTATAAAAACAAGCCAGTAAATGATTTCGTGATTTCTACACCTAAAGAGCATGGCATCCCCGGTTTAATCAATTTATATGGCATTGAGTCACCAGGATTAACTTCCTGCTTAAGTATTGCTGATACAATCAGCCAAATTTTCTAATTTGAAACATCAATGGGATAAAGATGAGAATTTTCTGGGGTGGGCTTAAAAGAAAAAATCATAAATGGGCAGTTGGCAGCAAACTTTCGGAAACTAAAGGTTGGGATGAGTTAGATATTCAGCCTCAACAATCTCCTTATGTAATGAAAAAAAGATCGCATATTAAGGTTCTTTTTATTAATAGCGTAAATGGCAGTATGGGAAGATTGAGTAAAGCTTTAATGATGTATGAGGGAATTGAGGCTGACTGTATTGTGCCTTCATTTTATCCACGTAGAAATTTTGTATATCCTGGAGAGGCTAATATTTATCAAATTTTTACACATGAAGATTGGCGTCAATATTTAAAATGGGCTGTTCGGCATTATGATATCATCCAAACATCAACGTTTCCTATCTGGCCAGCTGTTGCCGAATGTTATGATTGGTTAACAAAAGTTTTGGGGCAGCGTCATGTGTGGAGGGAAACGGGTTTTGTTCATCATTATTTACACCGTGAAGAGATTTTACCTTTAAAGGATTATTTTTCCGACATTAGATCTAGGCGCCCACCACAACCTGAACGATTTTGTTGCAACACATTTCAACATAATACAACGCATTTTTTAACGGGTACAAATATGGTTTTTTACTCTTCTCCAGAAAAGGGTGCTTATTTAAATGGAAAGCATACATACTGGCTACCTACAATCAGAGATCCAGAATGTTTTAAGGTTAAAGATAAACTAGATAATAAAGATAATTTGCTTATTTATGTACCTCACCATGACAATGCTGCTTGGAAAGGTTTTACAATAATAAATCAAATGCTACGAGAATGTCGTGATGAAGGGTTGCCTATAGAAATTGTAACTGCGACTACCGCTCACCAATACTTCCCTGAAATTGTATATTTTGATTTTTCTAAAACCAAATCAGAAGATCGTAAACCTTATCCTCTGCCTTATTATATGATTCCGGAGTTATTAAATCATGTGGATATAGTTGTCGATCAAATTGTAATGGGTTGTTATGGTAATACCGCTGTAGAAGCAATGCTTACTGGAATTCCTGTGGTTGGTCAAAAACGTTATGAGGAAATTAAAGATGCGCCAATTTGGGAGGTAACTATTGATAATTTTAAAGTACGAATGCGTGAATTAATAAATAACCCTGAGCACAGGGTGCAACTCGGGAGTCAAGGACGAAATTGGGCGATTGCTCATCATTCTCCTCAAGCGGTAGCCAAAATAGCTGCTGAAAAGTATAGGATGATTCTAGAATAGCAATTTTGTGGGTATATGAGTAAAGGGATAAAATTATGGTGATTAAAGAAAATAAAAGTATTTTAAAAAAATTTTTAAAAATCACGTGAAAAATTTTATCAAAACCCCTGTTTGTTCTAAACAAAATGAGTTGAATTTTAAGTACTTTTCGGATCCTATTGTTTTTAAAAAAATAAAACAAGTTCGCTAAAGATTGCGTGTTTGATTAGTGAGCCTCTTTTTTTATGTTTAAATTATGATGCAAATTGTTTGAATATTCCTTTAGACAACTGGGAAATGTTTTTAGAAGAAAATAATCCTGATTTCATACTAATAGAATCATCATGGAAGGTATCAGCACAAGGCTGGAACTTACAAATCAATTCGATTGGACCTAATTCATTACTTTCTAAGTTAATTTATCAATGCAGAAGGAAAAACTATCCAATTGTTTTTTGGTATACAATTGACCCTATTCATATCCCTTTATTTGTTAAAACTGCTCAACTATGTGATAAAGTATATGCGGCAGATAAAAAAAGCCAACAACAGTTAGAGAATAAATTATCTGGAATTCCTGTAGGACATCTGGCCATTGCTGTGCAACCAGCTATACATAATCCATATATAATTGACACTTGGACTAAGAAAAAAAAGATAACTCCTAATTTTTCATTCCTTTTTGATGGATGGGCGGATGTAATTGAGTTTACTGAGATACTCACTCCACAATTATTGCCATTATGCAAAACCGGCCTTCATATCGTAGATTCTAAATTTAAATATAACACTAATGTTTTTAATTATACTCCAGAGCTAAACATCCATATTATGGGTAGCATGAGCTATCTTGAATTTATTTCAGCTTTAAAAAGTTATCCCATATTGTTACAACCTGATCCGACTTTATCTTCTTCTATCGCAAGAGCAAGAGCCTCATTAGAAGCAATATGCTGTGGTGCATCGGTCCTTACAAATGATATTAGTTATATAGTATTAAATGAAATAAAACTACCAAGAATGGCCTTGTTTGAAACAAACAAGCGGGCTTTTTCTTCGGACGCATTGAAATTATTAGAGGATAAAAATGAGCGTTCAAAAGCAGTTCATGTTGCTAGACGAGAAATAATGAAATCACATACTTATATGCATAGATTAGAAACAATATGTTGCGATTTGCATATTTCAACAAACTGGAATAAATTTCCTCTGGCCAGCGTGATTCTAGCCAGCAAGAGGCCTAATTATATTGAAAAATTTATTGAAACTTATGAGAAACAAACCTACCCGAATAAAGAGCTAATTATTACTTTGAATAAAAATGATATTATTGCAGCAGAAAAAATAAATAACTATATAAAAGATAAAAATAATGTGAAATTATTAATTTTACATCAAGAAAATAATATTGGGACTTGCCTTAATACTGCCATAAAAGAGGCAAATGGTGAGTTATGGTTTAAAATGGATGATGATGATTTCTATGGGGAGCATTATTTAACTGATATGGTCTTAGCATGGCAGTCTACTGAAATAGACGTATTTGGGAAGCCACTTTCTTATGTTTATTTTGAAGAAGAAAATGCAACTTATCAAATGTCAGGCAGTAGGTTTCGCAATATCATTAATTGTCAAAGATATCCGTGTGGGGCTACAATTGCAGGAACAAAAAAGTAAGTAATGTTGTCTTATTTGAAATGGGGGTTCGTGCGAGTGTTGATATTGATTTTATCAAAAAATGCATAAAAAAGGCTACACCATTTTATTGATAGATGATTATAATTTTGCAATTTTTCGCTCTTCAAAAAGTAATTTCCATACTTGGCGTAAAAACGATATTAACTTAAAAAAGGTTGCCAAAAAAATTTCACAAGGGTTTAGTAAAGAAAACATATATATATGAATCTGGCTTTGCGAAACAGAGTAATAACCCACGTCCCCCATTAAATTTTCAGGTAAAAATTAATGGGGGACGTGGGTTATTGCAGAAGCTGTTTATTGCGTGTGCTTATAATGAACTACCATTTCACCCCTCTAAAAATAACATCTTTACGAATGTTACCTTTATATTGATTAACTACCTCAAACATTCCCTGCATGACTTCCTCAGTTAAATAATGGGGTATAACGCCAATGTCCTGAAGGCCTTGATAGGTAGGGTTGTAATAATGTTCTTCCTGTTCTTTCCTTGGATTTTCAATATTTTTTATTTCAACCTGGAAGCCCAGGCTGTCACCGACTTTCTTGGTCATTTCAGCCAATTGATTGGCGGTAAAGGTTTCCATAATTTGATTGAATATGCGTAACTCGCCTTTTCTTGCTGGTGTTTTTTCTGAGGCATGCACACATTGTAAGGTATCATTAATATTTAAGTAGCCACGGGTTTGACCCCCTTTACCATATACGGTTAATGGATAGCCAACGACTGCTTGAGTGATGAAACGATTGATGATGGTGCCAAATATTTCATCGTAATTAAATAAGGTTTGTAAGCGCGAATCTAGATTAGATTCTGGAGTTTGGATTCCGTAAACCGGGCCTTGCATCAAATCGGTGGCTTTTAAATCCCACATGCGCACGCCAAACCAGAGTAAATCCGTATCCATCACTTTAGTGGTGTGATATAAGGAGCCTGCTTGCCTTGGGAATAGGAATTTATCTTTGCGTCCTTTATGTTCTATTTCAAGCCAGCCTTCCTCGATGTCAATGTTTGGTGTGCCATATTCACCCATGGTACCCAGTTTTATCATATGGGTATCGCGTGCCAGGTCTTTTAGAGCAAATACCAGGTTATTGGTGACTAACAAATTATTTTGTAAGGTTTTATTGGCGTACTTATAGTTGATGAGGGAATAAGGAGCGGAAGGTTGCTCTGCATAGTGAACTACTGTGGCTGGGATGCCAGTAAATTTTTTATTAATAGCCCATTGATATTCCACTCGACCATTAAAGAGGTCGCGCATGATTTCTGGATCAGTTAAATCGCCGATCACCACTTTAATTTCTTTCCCAGTCAATTGATGCCACAGTTGGGCGCGCTCGATTAAAGAAGGTATGGGGTAAAGCATTCCGACGTCCAACTCGACGCAGGCATTGCGGCGAAGATAATTATCCACCACAGTAACGTCATAACCACGGTTTGAAAAGTACATGGCCGTAGGCCAACCAAGATAACCATCACCACCCAGTATTAAAACATGCGCCACTTTAATTCTCCTTAAAACTCGCTTACGTCTGAAATATTTGTTGCTTCTTGGTAGAAATAGCTATGGCTTGAGCTTTCCTTTCTTGAGGATGCCGCTATATGACCGCCAGACTCCAGACAGGCCAATATATTGTTACGAATGAGGTAGTTTTTAATATCGTCTACAGACATGTGCTGTTCAGTAGAGCTGATGTATGGCCTATCAACTTCTTTACTGATAATGGTTTCATAACAGTCATAATCAATGTGTTCATAGATAGGAGGAATGGAAGGTTTTACCATAAACATATGTTGTAATTCATAGGTTCTTGCCGTTTCTTCTTCTGTCATCAATTCTTCGTATAGTTTTTCGCCAGGCTTGGCTCCAATAAATTCTATTTCAATATCTTCAGGCCGGCGTCCAAATTTGGGAGCAACGAGGTTCACCATGGCGGCAGCTAAATCCATGATGCGCATAACCGGCATTTTGGTAATGAATACTTCTCCGCCTTTTGCGAGCAGGGATGCCTCAATAACCAAATTGACGGCTTCTTCCGCGGTCATAAAAAAACGCGTCATGCGTTCATCGGTGATGGTAAGATTTTTGCCTTCTTTAATCTGTTTGTAAAAAATGGGTACGACAGAACCGCGGGAGCCAATGACATTGCCAAAACGCGTGCTGCTGAAAATGATATTGCGAGTTCCTTTCAAATTGGCCGCTGATGTCATTAGTCGTTCACCTAATAATTTGGTTGTTCCCATCACATTAGTGGAGTTGACTGCTTTGTCGCTGCTGGTGTAAATGACGCGATTGACGGAAGGCGATTCAAGGGCGGCACTGATGACATTCAAAGTGCCTTCGGCGTTTGTTTTGACGGCATCAAAGGGGCTTAATTCACTGATGATGACATGTTTCATCGCTGCGGCATGCAGGATAATATCGATGTTTTTAGCGAGGTATTTAAGTCTATCCAGATCCCTTATATCCGCGTAAAATCCATTGTAGCGTGGCTCTTTTCTATATTGGTCATTTAAATAAAAGAGTTCGGATTCATTGTTATCAAGGGCTTTTACTTCTTTAACATCTTGTTGCAAAAGTTTGTTGATTAAAACACTTCCAATGGTTCCGGCAGCGCCTGTAATTAGAATTCTTTTTCCCTTGTATACATTCTCCATGTATTCCCTCAAACAAATAGAATAGATTTAAAAATACTCCATAGCGTTGCTGAAATTAACATAAGATGGATTGATTATCCAGCATTAACCTGGCTTTTCTTTGATAGATTTCAATGATGTTAACTGCATATTCAAAAAAGGAATATTGAGGTTGATACTATGAATGTTTCCACGATTTTAGTAGCATTTTGTCTTTGTATATTACTTTTTATTAAAACACAGTAGCTAATCGTCATTTATGGAATCTATTCGTTTTACAGAGAAACTGATTGGGGAATTATCCGGGCGAGTTACAATGATTAAGGAAAAACTTGCTCATTATCATTTCTCGGGAAAAAAGATTTTTGCAACCTCCTCTTTTCAAACCCAGAGTGTGCCATTGTTGCATATTCTTTCCGAATTGGACTTTATTATCCCAATATATTTCATTGATACGGGGTATTTATTTCCGGAAACTTACCTTTTTAAAGAGCAATTGATTGCTCAATTAGGGCTGCACGTTATTACGATTAAATCGACTGTTTCAAAATTGATGCAGATAGATAAACACCATCAATTTTTATTCATGACGGATCCTGACCGCTGCTGCCATATCAACAAAATTTTGCCATTAGAATCGATTATTCAAACACATGATGTTTGGATAAGCGGGGTAAGAGAATCACAAAGCAAAGTTCGAGAAGGGTTCAATGAAGAAAACCAGGGTAAACATGGTATTGTTCGCTATCATCCCTTATTAAAATGGACTTCAAAAGAAATTTATTACTATTCAAAATACTATGGACTTCCGGAACATCCCTTGCAAGCCCAGGGTTATGTCAGTATTGGTTGTATCCCTTGCACTGCAAAATTAATGGATGCAAACACCCTATCAAGAAAAGGACGCTGGGCTGGGATGAAAAAAGAAGAGTGTGGCTTGCATACTGAATTGATGGGAGTAGAAAGCGAGTGAATGTTTTAATTACAGGAGGAGCGGGGTATATTGGTTATGAATTGACCAAGATGTTGTTGAGTGATCCGGAAATCCATCGCATCACCATTTATGACAATTTTTTACGCGCTAATTATCAATGTTTAAAAGAATTTGTGCATGCTCCCAATATTCGTTTCATCCGTGGCGATATTTTAGATGAAAGCAAACTCAAAAAAGCATTGAAAGATGTTGATGTTGTTTGTCATTTGGCCGCTGTTGTGCGAGCCCCCTACAATGAAGAGTTTACCCATTTGTTTGAGCAGGTTAATCATTGGGGTACGGCAGTACTCTGCTCATTGCTTGAAACGAGCAAAGTGAGACAATTAATTTACTTAAGCAGCGGCGCTATTTATGGAATGTCGTCGCAACCATTTTCAGTGATTGATGAACCAGTCCCAAGTACGTCGTATGGTCATTCAAAATTAAATGGTGAAAAGCAATTAGCTCGCATCAAGTCACAAATGAATTTAGTTATTTTGCGTTTGGGGAGTGTATTTGGCTATAGTCCGGCCATGCATTATGGTTCTTTAATTAACAAATTCAATTTGGCAATGGCGTTTAATGAGCCTTTATTGGTGCATGGTTGTGGTAATCAAATTAGACCTTATATTCACATCCATAGAGCGATAAAGAGCATCGCTTACTTTTTATCAGAGGATTATAAAGAGAGTGGCGGCTTGTACAATATTTATGATTTTAATGTAAGCGTTAATGAGATTCTTCAATGTTACCATGAGTTATCGCTAAATTTTGAAATGATCCACGTCAGTCAAAATCAGCGCTTGAATGATTTAAGTTTATCGGGCAGCGAACAGTTGTGGAGTTTTATTGGTAAGCCAAAGGAATTAAATTCTTATATTCAGCAAAGTTTAATTGGCTACGATTGACCACCTTGAGGAGATCCCTCAAACGGCTATGCTGTTTTCAGGATGACGGGCTGGGTTACGATAATTCCATTTATTTTTAAGCAACAGATAAAGATTTTTATTAGAACAGCTTATCTTTCCGTAGATATTCTAGAAATTCTTGCCAGGGTAAATTGAAGCTTAAACACACCTATCTTCGTGAATATATCATCAAATAGTTTTGTTTAATAAGTTTTACTAAAGACAATAATGATGCTTGGGGAGTATTAAGAAATTTTTATAATCGATTTCCAAGATGATTTGCTGGAATCATACTTTGGTGAAGAATAGCAATAACCACTATTGAGTTTGGCATAGTGAGATAATAAATCATATGACTACCATATAAAAACCGGTAAATATCTCTTCCTAAGTCATCCGCACAGCTTTTTTCCAATCAATGGCATTTCCGATAGCAGTTGCAATGTGTTTTTTAATTTTTCCAAATAATTAGTGGACTGTTTCGCCCCCCAATGCTTTAAAGTAAATTGTCTGATTTTAATGAGATCTTTTTGTGCTTGAGTTGAAAATTGATATGGGTTCATTATCAGTCAAATTTTCCATTTAATAAATCATCGAAAAAGATACTCCCTTCGATAGTTCGACCAGTAGCAATATCCTCTTTTGCCTGTTTTATGCAGGTTTTTAGATATTGCATTTTAAGAGATTCTAAATTCAGATAATCGTCAACAGACAATACGACAGCAACTGCTTTGCCATTTCGATTAATTTGAATGGGTTCGCGTTGTACTCTAAGAAGCAGATCGCCAAAATGGGTTTTTGCTTCATTGGCTGATAATGATTCCATAATATAATCTCAATTATTTCGTTCGATTTAATCATTATAGGCCAATTAAACGATAATTTCATTTATTTAAACAACAGACAAAGATTTTTATTAGAACAGCTTATCTTCCCATAGATATTCTAGAAATTCTTGCCAGGGTAATATGTTAATAGTGAGCTCATCGTTGATTTTTAAAGCCCGAGGTCGTTTGTCTTGGGACACAACCATGGCTTTAATTTGGGGATTTTCTTCGCAAAATGCGATTAAGCCTTTAAGATCCTGCTGATGTACTTGCTCATTGATTTTTACTTCAATGGCAAGATGTGCCTGAGATAAAATAAAATCCACTTCTAAACCATTTTTTGTTCGCCAATAACAGATTTCGGTTCGTTTTCGTTTCATGCCAATATAGGCCTTAAGTTCCATTAGAATATAGTGTTCAAAACTTTTGCCAGCTGCGGCTCCTTTTAAGGCTATGATTTTTTGTTTGGCAAGGTAATTAGCGACCCCCACATCAAATAAATAAAATTTTGGGGTTGCAGAAACAATATCACGCTTCACTTTTTCTTATATGGGTAAATGTGATAGCCGAGTAAGGTATCTTCCAAAATTTGAAAATAGGATTGCACGGTTGATCTATCAATGCCACAGTCTCGTGCTATGTTTGTGACATTAATCATTTCTCCATTGGTTAGCCCTGCAATATCCAAAAACTGTGCGAAGCCTCGCAGGTTGCGGACTAATCCTTCATTTCTAATTTCATCCGTTAAATAAACATCTACATAGGCTTGCAGATAATCATCAATGTATTGAGCAGATGCCAGGTAATGATTGGGAATTAGACCTTTTTGCAACGCATTTAACAGACTAAAATCAGAAATTTCCGGATAGACTAAAGGGAAAAATAAAATGGCCAAGCTCTTCCTCCCAAGATATTAGTGGATTGAGTTTTTAATTTTCTAGCACTTGAACCACACAGAATAAAATGGGCTGGACTATTTTCAATTAACCAATGGATTTCATTGAGTAGCTCCGGGATTTTTTGTATTTCATCAATAATTATCGGTTTTTTAATTTGTTCTTTTGGAGCAGCAAGAATTTCTTCTCGTAACAAATAGGGCGCTTTTGATAAACGAGCCAATTCATGTGTATCTAATAAATCATAATAAATTGATTTAGGATAGTTACTTTTTAGAAAAGAAGATTTACCGGTTTGCCTTGCTCCCCATAAAAAAGCAGACTGATGTTTCGGCAAATCCATTTTTAACTGACGTTTAAACATGCCTATTCTCGTGAACGCATCCATCAAATAGTATAACTATTTGTGGCATATGTCATCAAATAGTTATAATTTTTATTATCGATTTTCAAATTTATTTTAAGGCATACATAGAATAGCTTAACTTCGAGCCAGTATTTCTCAGTCAGATATAGATTTTATCACGCTCTATATTGATATCGATCCCTATTAGATGACAATAGATGATAACGAGGCTTATTTTATTAGAGATGGAGTGTTGTAGTTGCAGGGAGCGGAGGATTAGACTCGGGAAAACGATCATATCCAAAAAGCGGGTGCTTGTCTTTTTAAAATGTGCAGTAGGCTGTGCAGAGTCGTTCATATTCCTGGAAACTTGGCCTGTGTGCTGATGCAGTGTGCTGAATATGGTTTCATAATCGCTGGTCGGCAGGGGGGCTGTGTAACAGGCTTCCAGTTTATTAATTAAGCGAATTTTTTGCTGTAATTTTTTTTCAGAAGAAGATGACGCTTCATATTTAGAATGGAGATTACGAATTAAATCACCTAGGTTAGTGAAAAAGGTTAGTAAAAGAAGAGGTAGCACCAGCGGTGGCGTGGAGGTTGCCACCGTTAAAAGCAGTACTGCAGAAATTCCTCGCAATATAATAAGGGCCACACCCGTGCCTGAATTAATAAGATTTAGAAATTGTTTGTATTTTGTTGGTCTTTTTTCCGTAAGTCGACAGTATTGTTCTAGCGAGGATTCCAAATGTTTTTCGGCGCTCATAATGATTTCTTGCTGTTCGCGGCGAAACACCAGGTTCTTTAAATGTCTATATTGACTGACGAGCTCTGTAAAAAGCGTATCCTGTTGGTTATCTTGGTTCTTGGAGGCTTCTTCTCTTCTGTAATTATCCAGACTTAATTTAAATTTATTTGCCCTATAAAAAAGCATGGTTAAATTAGAGCTAATAGCCAGCGCAATTAATGCAAGAGTCATGGTAGGGGCTACTGACCAGGCTGCACAAGTCAATAAAAGCACAAAGGCAAGGGATGCCACGGTAATGATTTTTAATTTTTTCGGGTAATTTTTATCAAACAGAACTACTATTATCTGCAGGCTGAGGTTAAGCAGGTTTAAGGGAAATTTGAGCTGATTTAATGCGGTTTTTACAAAAAGATACTGTAGAGAAATAAATTTTGCTGTATCTTGGCCGACATTTAGTAGAGTTCTTATGATATTGGCATTTCTGCTAATGTCTTCTTCTTGCCTCCTTTTTTTTCTCGCACGAGTTATTAAGATCTTTCTAACATTCATACATGACAAATAGATGGTTATTATTAACGCTTCCTCTCTTTCTTAAAAAAGAGGTTAAGGCAACACCATAAAAAGAGAACGTTTGTGATGTTAAAACATTAACTTTAGTCCCGAAACACTTAAAATTGCGACGATACAAAGTCTTAGCTTGCCGTGTTTGAATCGTGTTGCCGCAATGCTGCCTAAAACCGCGGCAGGTACCGAACCGAGTAGTAAAGAAAACAGCAGTGAGCCGTCCACATGTCCGCCAATCAAATAGCCAAGGCCTGCAACCAGAGCTAAAGGAATGGCGTGCGCAATGTCTGTGCCAACGAGCCTGTTGGGTGTCATTCTCGCAGGGTAAAGATACAATAATGCCACGCTACCGAGTGCTCCGGCTCCGATTGATGTAAGCGAAACGAGCACGCCAAGAATGATGCCTGAGATAATGGTTAAGAGGCTTTGCTTACGATTGAAGGATTGCGCACGAGAAGATTGGAACCGGGAAAGATGGTTTTTTAACCAATTTTTGGTCAGCAAACCGAATGCTGTCAGTAAAATGACGCTGCCAATAAGGGTGGTGAGAAATTTTGAGTGGATTGTGGTTAAAAGCCCGGTTAATAAAGCCAAAATCACAACGAATGCAGCGGGCAGGCTGCCGAGCCAGAGCTTGCGAACAATTTGCCAGTCCACTTGTTGTTCACGATGATGAATGAGTAAGGCAGCAATTTTGGTTATGGTGGCAAACCATAAATCCGTGGCTACGGCAGCGGTTGGAGCAACGCCAAAGAGGAGAAGCAGGATAGGCGTCATCAAAGCGCCGCCCCCAACGCCGGTTAAGCCAACAATAAATCCGGTGAAGGCACCGGCAACTGGATACATCAAGTCCATTTTGTCCTCGTTTGCTGGGTTTATATTTTTTCGCGTCCTTCAACGTATAGAGTTTGGGGCAGTTTGTAAAGGCTTTAAATGTTATTTGAGGTCATTTGTAGTTTGGTGCATGAATGTGTTTTTGCTATACTACAAATGTAGTTTATAGCAACTTAAGTAGGATGGCTATTATGGGTATACCAATACGAATTGATGAGGCAATTTATAATGATGCAAAAAAAGTAGCTCGCGCTGAATGCCGATCTATACCCGGTCAGATTGAATTTTGGGCGAAGGTGGGAAAATGTGCGCTTGATAATCCGGATCTGCCTATTGAATTTATCAAGGACCTTTTGATCTCAAAAAATCAAGATCGTTCACTGGCAGAACCATTTGAATTTGGAGAAGAGGAAAGGGATGTCTGAAAAAAAATTATTGTAAGCCAGATGCCCGCTTTTAAAAAGGCTTATAAAAAGCTTTATGCAAATCAGAAATCAATAATTAATGAGATGATCCGAAAGATTATTGAAAATCCTGAAATTGGTGAACGTAAAAAGGAGATTTAGCTGGCGTATATGTCTATAAATCTAAGGTAGAACATCAAGAAATGTTGTTAGCTTATGAATGGGATACAAAGAAAAGATTACTTTTAGCATTGGGTGTGCATGAAAATTTTTACCGTGATTTAAAAAAGCAGCGTTAAGTCTTAATTTATAAAAAGGATTAAGTTATTTGGCAGAATTTTTTCCTGCCTTCAAGTAATCTTTTTTATTCAACAGTGGGGGGCTGTTTTCGTCCCTGGCGGGCTTTTAGAAGAAGCCTTTTGATTTGTTTCTTGCAAAAACTTTGAAACAAAAATGACGATGATTGTCCAAATAAAAATGTACCAGGCAGGAGCATAATGATTGCCTGTTACTTCTATTAATAATAGGGCGATTAAGGGGGCGGTACCACCGAAGAGGGCTTGTCCAATGTTATAACCAATCGAGGTGCCGCTGGCGCGTACGGCCGTGGGAAACATTTCTGCGATGATGGTTGGTACGGTTGCATTGATAGGAGCCAGTATGATGGCAAGTAATACCTCACTTCCCAAAACATACCACCAGTTTCCACTCATTAAAAGCCAAAAAACAGGAAATACAAATAGAAAAATACCAATAATTCCCGCAAGAAAAACAAATTTTCGGCCAAGGTAATCAGACAGTAATCCCATGACAGGAATAAGCAACGTCAGCAAAAACAAACTTATGAAATTAATGAATAATGCGTCATTTAATGAAAATTTGGCTGACTTAACCAGAAAAGAAGTCACATAAGCAATGAGAATATAGTTGACTACTGCAAGAATGCTGGTACAAATGATTGCCAATAATAATTGTTTTTGTAACGGGTGAAAACGAGTTTTACTGGCAATTCTTCGCTAGGTTTTTCCTGTAAAAAGGTAGAGGGTTCAACGCTTTTAAAGCGTAAATAGATACCTAAGATGCCTAGTATTCCTCCTATGCAATAGGCCAGGCGCCAACCCCAGTCAGCAAGTTGTTCATAAGAAATAGCTGCACTAAGTAAAGAAGCAGTAAGAGAGCCTGCAAAAATACCTAAAAATGCGGTGCATAAAACCAGGCTGCCTGCAAATCCCCGGCCGTAATTAAACATATGCTCAATCAGGAAGGTTGCCGAGCCTGGTAATTCTCCGCCAATGGCAATGCCTTGAATAAGTCGGAATAGTGTGAATAAGATGGGGGCAATGATCCCTGCGTGTTGGTAAGTAGGCAAAAACGCAATGCAAGTGGTTGTAACCGTCATGATGGCAACGGAAGCAATCAGTGCTTTTCGTCGGCCAACATGATCGGCGTAGTGGCCTAGTAAAGCGCCTCCTATAGGTCTTACCAGAAAGCCTATGGCAAATACCGTAAAAGTGGCGATCATGGAAAGAAAGTGAACGTTGGTAGGGAAAAAAATGTCTGAGAAAATGGGGGCGAAACTTGCGTACAGTAAAAAGTCATACCATTCAAGGGCATTGCCATATAATCCCGCGATGATGCTTTTCTTTTCACTTGGTTGCATAAGTGACATTCCTTTTCTGATGGGTAATAATTGAAGGAGTATTTAAGACTTAGCAACAAAATGAGGATTTTCAAATCCTTGTTTTCCATAAGACAGCGGTCTGCCATCAAGTCGTTCAACCTTGCCTCCGGCTGCAGTTAAAATGGCATGCCCTGCGGCTGTATCCCATTCCATGGTGCGTCCAAGCCGTGGATAAAGATGGGCGGCTCCCTCGGCAATTTTGCAGAATTTTAATGAAGAGCCGATGGCGATAAATTGCGTTACTTTTTATTGACCAAATACGCCTCCATGGCTGCTTGATCACCATGTGAACGACTGCCTACTACATAAAGGCCTTGATTGGTTGGGCTAATGACGTGAATGTTTTTTTATTTCCAGCCCTATCTAGTTTGATTGCCCCTCCTTTCTTAAAGCCTGCGTACAGCGTTTTTAGGGCAGGAGCAGCCACAACGCCCAATACAGGTTGATGCTCGTCAATTAAGGCAACGTTAATGGTGAATTCGCCGTTGCGATGGATGAACTCCTTGGTCCCATCCAGAGGATCGACCAACCAGAATTGTCGGGGATTTTTCCATTCCATGTGTTCAAAATCCGCATTTTCTTCAGAAATAATGGGAATATCAGGTGTTAATCCTTGGAGTTTTTGGACGATAATTTCATGGGAAGCGAGATCGGCTTGGGTCAAAGGGCTGCCGTCTGATTTAACAGAATAGTCAAAATGGTTTTGATACAGTCTCAAGACAACATCCGATGCTTCCCAAACGATATCAATAAGCTGGTTGAGCAATGATTCAGTGAGTTGAACAGGCAATGGATTATCTCCTCATTCAGAGAGTTTTAACAATTTCAGTACTTGCTCGGCGGCTTCTGGCGGCGAAAGATTTACCGTATTAATGACTAAATCCGGTGTTTCCGGTATTTCATAGCGACTGTCTACGCCGGTAAAGTTTTTGATTTTTCCAGCTTTGGCTTTTTTATATAAACCTTTAACGTCACGAGCTTCCACCACTTGGAGAGGAGCATCGACGAATATCTCCAAAAATTGGTCATTGCCAATTAAACATCGCGCCATGTCGCGCTCGGCGGCAAAAGGGGAGATAAAGGAGACGAGAGTAATAAGACCTGCTTCCGTCATCAGTTTGGCTACCTCGGCAATACGGCGGATATTTTCAGCTCGATCGGCTTCGGTAAATCCCAAATCACGATTAAGACCATGGCGGATGTTATCACCATCCAACAACATGGTGTGTTTCCCTAGGGCATTTAACTGGCGCTCAACCAGGTTGGCGATGGTTGATTTCCCAGCGCCAGACAACCCGGTAAACCAAAGCACCATCGGTTTTTGATGTTTAATGTCGGAGCGCATGGTTTTATCCACCAGTAAGTTTTGCGGATGGACATTGGTTGAGCGTCGCAGGGCGAAATGGATTAAGCCGGCAGCAACGGTGGCGTTTGACATTCGATCAATCAGAATAAAACCTCCCAATTCTCGATTGATCTCATAAGGTTCAAAAGCAATGGGTCTATCGAGGGCAATATCACAACAGCCGATTTCATTTAATGTCAATTCTTTTGCCGCCAAATGCTCCATGGTATTGATGTCAAGACGGAATTTGGGTTTGCTGGGTGTGCAAAGAGCAGTTTTTGTGCCGGTTTTTAGGAGGTATTGGCGGCCAGCTATCATCGGTTGCTCATCCATCCATAAGAGTTTTGTTTCGAACTGATCTGCTATTTCACAGGGAGCAGAGGCGGCTGCAAATACATCACCGCGAGAAACATCCACTTCATCATTCAGGGTGAACGTGACGGATTGGCCAGGGAAGGCTTTATCCAAATCGCCATCATAAGTCACAATGCGGGCAATTTCCGTTTCCTTTCCGCTAGGTAAGAGCTTGATACGGTCACCAGGACAAACTGTACCCGATGAAATGCGCCCGGTAAAACCGCGAAAATCAAGATTGGGGCGATTAATCCATTGCACCGCCATGCGAAAAGGAAAATCTTCATACGTCGTTTCAATGGCCACGTCTTCGAGATGCTGCATGAGCGTTGGGCCTTGATACCATGGTGTATGCATGGAGGGTTGAATAATGTTATCGCCTTTTAATGCAGAAACGGGAATGGCTTGAATGGTGGTAATTCCCAGTTTCTGGGCAAATGCCTGGTATTCGTCTGTAATTTGCGCATAAATGCCTGGATCATAAGCCACCAAATCCATTTTATTGATGGCCAGAATGATGTTTTTTACTCCCAGCATGGAAACAATGAAGCTGTGGCGTTTGGTTTGAGTGAGAACTCCTTTACGGGCATCAATCATCACCACGGCTAATTCTGCGGTGGAAGCGCCTGTTGCCATGTTGCGTGTATATTGTTCATGACCTGGTGTATCCGCGACAATGAATTTGCGCTTGGCGGTGGAAAAAAAACGATAAGCGACATCGATGGTAATCCCCTGCTCGCGTTCCGAAGCCAAACCATCCACCAGTAAGGCAAAATCTAAGCCTTCCCCGGTTGTGCCAAATTTTTTGCTGTCTGAAGCAAGTGCGGCAAGTTGATCGTCATAAATCATATGCGATTCGTAGAGTAATCGGCCAATCAACGTGGATTTGCCATCGTCTACGGAGCCACAAGTGATGAAGCGCAATAAGCTTTTGGTTTCATGGGCATTAAGATAAGCGGTGAAATCGTTGTTTATAAAAGAATGTGCATGCATCAAAAATACCCCTCCTGTTTTTCTTCTCCATGGAAGCCGCTCCATCATGATCAATGACTCGTCCTTGACGTTCAGACGTTGTGCTTAACAGCATTTCTTCGATAATGGCAGGTAATGTGTCCGCTTTTGATTCAATGGCGCCTGTTAATGGATAACAGCCCAGTGTGCGAAACCGTATTTGTCGCAATTGCGGTTGCTCGCCCGCAATCAGGGGCAGGCGCTCATCATCCACCATGATTAAAGCCCCATCACGTTCCACAACCGGGCGCACGCCACTATAGTAAAGTGGTACAATGTCAATTTTTTCCTGATGAATGTATTGCCAGACATCCAACTCCGTCCAATTCGACAGAGGGAATACACGTAGACTTTCCCCGGCTCGTTTGCGGGTATTGTATAAGCTCCATAGTTCCGGTCGTTGACTTTTAGGGTCCCAGCGATGGTTTTTATCACGAAACGAAAAAATACGTTCCTTG
Source organism: Legionella oakridgensis ATCC 33761 = DSM 21215 (assembly GCF_000512355.1). Lineage (NCBI taxonomy): Bacteria > Pseudomonadati > Pseudomonadota > Gammaproteobacteria > Legionellales > Legionellaceae > Legionella > Legionella oakridgensis. Next base: position 59,521 of record NZ_CP004006.1, read on the forward strand.
GCGCGAGACTTTTCTTCATCGCGGCGGGCACCACCAAAAGCCGCGTCAAATTGATATTTGTCCAGTGCTTGTTTTAGGGCTGCTGTTTTCATCACATCGGTATGAATGGCTGAGCCATGCGTAAAAGGATTAATGCCGGCTTCCAGTCCTTCCTGATTGACATGGACAATTAACTCAAGTCCATGCTTGGCAACCGTTCGGTCACGAAATGTTATCATTTCCCGAAATTTCCAAGTGGTGTCCACATGCAATAAAGGAAAGGGCGGTTTGGCGGGGTAAAATGCTTTTAAGGCCAAATGCAGCATCACGGAACTGTCTTTTCCAATGGAGTAAAGCATGACCGGGTTGTCTGCTTCAGCCACAACCTCGCGCATGATGTGAATACTTTCAGCTTCGAGATGTTTTAAGTGGCTTAACTTCATGTCGTCATTCCTTTTATTATATTCCCTGCATAGTTAGACTCTGAAAGCAGGTCTAATGCACCCTGGATGGCAGGATTCTCCCCATAACATGGAATGGGGAACCTGTTCGGTATGATTTGTTTGCATAAATTACTATAAACGTCTTTTTTTTAAAAGAGCCGATCAAGGCTTTCTGGTAAATGGGCAGGATAAGATCATACCGTGTTGATAACAAACACACTTTTTACATGGGAATGATAAAATAAAATCCATATTCTTTATTAAGAAACAAAGGCTGGAAATGACACCAATAAGATATAATACAATCAAAGTATGATTGTGCCTGTCTCTACTGCATCAAATCTCGCATTTTGATTGATGATGCGTATAATCATTGGCAATTTAGTCAATTGAGTTATCTGATGGATGAACCAAAGAGCAAATCGCAAAAAAAACGAGAGGCTGTAGCCTTACAAAAAATAGGGGTTAAATTCATTGAGTTAAGCATGGAAAAGCTCAATGCTCTTCCACTGCCTGAAGAATTGAAGCGCGCTATTGTGGACGCCAAATCCATACGCAGTCATGGTGCGATTAGACGGCAATCACAATTGATTGGAAAATTAATGCGTACGGCTGACAGTGAAGCAATTCTTGCTGCCTATGAGCAGCTGCTGGCAGAAGAAAATGCACAAACCGCTGCTTTTCATCAACTGGAGTATTGGCGTGAACGGTTGATTCACGAAGGTCGGGAGGCGTTGACGGAATTTATTGAGAATTATCCATCAGCAGATGTTCAGCAATTGCGTCAATTAATTAAAAAAGCAGTTGAAGAACAAAAAAATGAGCAACATAGCGGTGCTAGCAAAGCATTGTTTCGCTATTTGAGGACTTGTCTGTCATGAATTATTCGTTGTTTGTTAATTGCCCTAAAGGCCTCGAATATCTCCTACAAGAAGAGCTCCAAGGACTTGGCTTGCAAGTTACCCGTGTCAGTCCTCAAGGCGTGTATGGTGAGGCTAGTCTGGCGATTATCTATCATCTGTGTTTATGGTCGCGATTGGCAAACCGTGTGCAGCTGATTTTGTTTTCAGGTCAGGCATACAATGAACAGACGCTTTATAAGCTTTGCCATCAATTTCCCTGGCAAACCGTCTTTTCAGCCGACAAAACCTTTGCGATTGAGTTTCATGGGTTTTCCGATCAGATTCGCAACTCCATGTATGGCGCTCAGGTTATGAAAGATGCAATTGCTGATCATTTTCGCCATTTGCAAGGAAGCCGTCCTTCCATTGAGCGTGATAAACCACAAATTCTTATCCATGCTCATTTAAAACATGAAACATTGACGGTTAGTTTTGATTTGACCGGCTACAGTTTGCATCTTCGTGGCTATCGAACGCAAGCGGGAGCTGCTCCTTTAAAAGAAAACGTGGCTGCTGCCTTGTTAATGCGCGCCAAATGGCCGCAATTAGCTGCGGCTGATTTTGCTTTGCATGATCCGTTTTGTGGTTCAGGAACCTTGGTGATTGAGGCAGCAATGATGGCAGCGCACATTGCTCCGGGACTATTGCGAGATGATCAATCATTGCATTATTGGGTAGCACACCAGCCTTCCTTATGGGATAAGGTAAGGGCTCAGGCCTTGCAACAAGTTAAACCCGTTAAAATAAAATTGCGAGGAACCGATAGTAATGCAAAATTAATTGCAATGGCGCGCGAGAATGCCGAACGTGCAGGGGTTGCTCGTTTAGTGGAGTTCGAGTCCATGCTTTTGAGTGATTGCAAACCCATGGCAGAAAAAGGACTGGTGATTTGTAACCCACCCTATGGTGAGCGTTTGGGCGAGGCAACGCAGTTAATTCCTTTATATCAACAATTAGGAAACACTCTGCATGCGCATTATCAGGGATGGCAAGCCGCTTTTCTGACGGCTAATCCCATGCTTGCCAAAGCCACAGGGTTGCGGGCAAATAAACAATACACCATTTATAACGGTGCTTTGGAATGCAAGTTATATTGCGTTGATTTAAAGGGTAATCAGTTAAAAGGCAGCATGAGTGGCACATGGTCTTCGGCTGCTCAAATGTTTGCAAATCGGTTGCAAAAAAATTTCAATCATCTGCAGAAATGGGCGAAGCGCAATCAAATCAGTTGTTATCGTGTGTATGATGCTGACTTACCGGAATATGCTTATGCAATTGATCTTTATGATGATTATGTGGTCTTGCAAGAATATGCCGCTCCTGCAACCATTGCACCTCATAAAGCAGAGCAACGCAGTCTTGATGTGCTGCAGGTGGTTCCACAAGTATTAGGTATTGCTGCCGAGCATTTGGTCGTTAAGCAACGCCGCCAGCAAAAAGGGAAAAATCAATATCAGAAGATGAATAAGACTCAGCGCACTATGGTCGTTCAGGAAGGACAAGCCAGGCTGAAAGTCAATTTATATGATTATTTGGATACAGGTTTGTTTTTGGACCATCGCCCCTTACGTTTAAGTTTTGCTCAACTGCCTTCGGGTATACGCTTTCTTAATTGTTTTTGTTATACAGCGGCAGCCAGTGTTCAGGCCGCTTTGGCTGGCGCACTAACGACGAATGTCGATTTGTCTAACACGTATTTACGTTGGGCAGAAGATAATTTTAAATTAAATCATCTTAATTTATCGAAGCATCAATTTATTCAAGAGGATTGTATCCATTGGCTGAAGAGAGCACGTCATCGTTTTGATGTCATTTTCCTTGACCCGCCCAGCTTTTCCAATTCGAAGCGAATGTCGACAACCTTGGATGTCCAGCGAGATCATGTTTCGCTTGTTACCGCAGCCATGCGTTTGCTTGCCGAGGAGGGGGTCTTGTATTTTTCTACCAATTTCAAACATTTTAAAATGTCTTCAGTTATTACTGCCCAATACGATGTGCAAGATATTACCGCAGAAACGCTTGACGTTGATTTTAAGAGAAACAAACGCATCCATCAGTGTTATAAAATTAAGAAGAAATAATGCAATAGAAAATATAAGCAAGACTTGAGGGAAAATTTAAGAGCAGATGTTAAGCGAAAGATTGAATAAAAATTTTACTTAACATTGGTTATTAGCTAGAATAATTGCTCATTAAAAATTCTCACTGGGCATAATATGGGCTTTATTGATCTGGACACTCTTTCTGGACAGAGTGTATTGCATAAATTATTACATTATTTTAAAGAGCACGCAGATTTAAAAAAAGGATTTCATATTACAGTGCCTGAGGTGTTGCCGGCGGAAACACAACGCGGTGAGACTTGCAAACTGAAAGCCCTGGCTGACTCAATGCAGCATGCAGCTTATAAAGCTCGCGTCACCCGTCCGCCTCTATATAAAGACAGAAGATATTCAGGTCCCTCCTTACGTCAGCTGGCAAAAGCCAATGGCTCAGCGATCGGCGAAGTGTATTCGCTGGAGATGTTATTGGCTATTTGTCGAGATGCAGGGTTTTCTGCAACGACGTATGCGCCGTTTAACGAAGACGAATATATTTTGCAAATTTCTCAACTGGTCGATAAAAATCTTGCACCGGTCGTTTTTATGATTTGGATCGGACGCCCGGAGAACGCTATGGTTTCCCACGTATAGGAGATGGTTCTAATGAGCATGGAGCTACGGTGGTTGCTTATTATAAAACCGAGAGCGATGAAACTCGTTTTATCGTCACCATGTGGGGGCGGTATTATGATTTTGACGGGATGGAACTTGCCTTGTCTGCGTGCCATTCTCTGGTAGAGCGTCGAACTCCTGAAACGTTTGTAAAACGCATGGATACACTGGTGGGCAAGACATGCTGGATGTTAAATGAAGGTAAATTTTCTCCAGCTTATTTAAGAACGGCTCCCGAAATGAAGCCATCTGATACGCCTTTAAAGGGTAAAATAGTGGTTATCACCGGCCCCCAAGCAATGCTTGCTGCAAGCCACAGCCGCTTTTTCCCCGTTATGGGGGAAACAACGCAACCGGCGGCAGACACGTCTATTCTTAAGCCAGGAGAAGGGAGAACGTTCTCATCGTTTACCTCGCCTGGTGTTGTATAAGTTTTCATTATGCCTATATAAAAAAGAGCTATACTAATAGTAATCATTTACTGGTATGAGGACTTCAAATGCCTGGCCGTAGTGAAAGAGAGATTGCGCTTGACGTGATTAAAGATATACGTCGTAAACTTGAACCCGTAGGGGGAGACAATCCGAATCAATTTCAACAAGTTAAAAATAAAGTCATGGATGAATCAAGGCAATATTTGGCAGAGTTAGAAGATAAATTAAATAAAGCTTCTGCTGAAAATGATGAAAAAGCTATTTCTCAAACGTTGCGATCGCTTAGAGTTTTAAATCTCAATACCAGTGGCTTTTCACTCCTCTTTTCAGGGCTGAAGTTAATGCATAATATCTCTGACAAAATCTTCGGTCATCAACGGGCTGACCCGCAATTATTGGAACAATTGGGTAAGGATGTTCTTGATACGGCAAAAAATTTTAATGCCTTACTGGATGACTCCTCCAAGTCTTTGGGAAGTAAAGTGTGGAATGTAATGAAAGCATTTGTCCTGGCTGCAATTGATGGGATTGTAGGAATGTTTAAAGGAATGAAAAAAGGATTTGAGGAGGGTAAAGGCATAGAAACGCTAAGCAGTACGTTACAAGGAGCCGTGACAGGAGGCTTTGCTGGCTTTTTCAAAAAATTCTCAGAAGAACTGGGCAAGGCCAGTTCTCAAGAAGCGCCATCACCTTCCCAAGAGGCACCATCTCATTCCGAAGGGGCTTTTTTTCTTTCTCGTATGTCTGATGCCGCTACCCCTGCCGTAACACTTTCAGAAAATGATATGGATGGCGTGGTACCTTCTCAAGATCCTCACGGGCGGCATGATAGCTTTTCGTCTGGCGAAGACCCCAGCGAAGAAGCTCCTTCTCCAACCTAGTCATTTGGAATAACGGTCATTTTAATTTATATATAGAGGTGAGCAGCATTTTTTATGTTGCTCTAATCATGGCGCTGTCGTATACATCAATTGGTAGGATTGGAATGTCAATTAGTGAAAACCCAAAGGAAAACCAAAGGCCATATTATTCTAACTTCGCATCCTTCAAGGCACACCAATGTGCCAATGGGGATCAAATGGGGAGCCAGGGATCCAAAGAACGTGGACCCATCATTGCATCGCTAACTAATATTAAAAACCGCAACGCCATCGGCACCCATTCAGGTTCCTACTCCGTCTATCGTGCGCTTGCTGTTGCTGCGAATGTTCTTGATCCTGAGCACAAGCCTGATTTAACGAATACGACTCCACCCGTTGTAATTGGACCGCACCAGCAATGGCATGAGCCGGGAAACATTGTGTCCCTTGATCCTTGGGGCCATTTGGTTGCTGAGGTATTTGCTGAAGAAATTGCGAGAGGCTTTGATATCAGGCCAACGATAGCGGTGACTAAAGCTCATATCAACATGCCCGAGTTGCAAAATGCTATTAAACAAGGACGGCTTAAGCCTGATGGAAAAATATTGCGAGAATCCGGTGATGTGGTGGTTACCAAAGCGGCCATTGAGCCGGTATGGTATTTACCTGGGGTTGCAGAGCGTTTTCAGATTTCTGAGGCAAAATTGCGGCGTACGTTATTTGAACACACCGCTGGCATGTTTCCTGAACTGGTAACCCGTCCTGATCTGGATATATTCCTGCCGCCTATCGGCGGATTAACCGCTTATTTTTTGGCGATGTGACTACCATTCATGATCCTGCGATCGAATTATCTTGTCGCATCCATGATGAATGTAATGGTTCGGATGTTTTTGGTTCTGATATATGTACCTGTCGCCCTTATTTGGTGCATGGCATTGAATTATGCGTTGAATCCGCACAAAGAGGGGGTGCTGGGCTCATTATTTATAATCGTAAGGAAGGCAGGGCATTAGGTGAAGTGACTAAATTCCTCGTTTATAATGCTCGGAAAAGACAAAAAGGCGGTGATACGGCTGCAAAATATTTTGAACGCACAGAGTGTGTGGCCGGTGTGCAGGATATGCGTTTTCAGGAGCTCATGTCAGATGTGTTGCATTGGCTTGGCATCACCAAAATTCAGCGCTTTGTGTCCATGTCTAACATGAAATTTGATGCGCTTGAAAAAGCAGGGATCGAAGTGGTGGAACGTGTCAAAATTCCCGATGAGCTGATTCCGGAAGATGCTCAGGTTGAAATAGATGCGAAACGGGCAGCTGGATATTTTTCGCCAGACGGTATTCTTGATATCAATGAATTGGCCAAACCTAAAGGACGTGGATTGGATGAATAACCATGATGATTCTGCTGCAAAGGTCTTGCAATCCTTGCAAGCATTACCAACCATTCGCAAGCAGGCACAACGTCTTTTTAATTTGGCCTGCCAGGATAAATTGAAGTACTTTGCCGTTGATATGCAACAGTTGACTGCAACGGCTTCATTTGTGCTGGATGTTATTTATGATCAGTATCCCAAGCTTGATATTCCTTACCATAGTCGTTGGCGGCATTTTGAGGCAGGCGGGGTGGACCGAATCAAGGCATTGCAACTAAAGCTGGCTTCATTCTCGCCAGAAGAGCGGGGGAAAATCTTCTATGAGCTTGTGATTATCAGTGTTTTGCTTGATGCAGGCGCCGGTAAGCATTGGCATTATATTGAGCCTGATACAGGACTTAAATTAAGCCGTTCCGAGGGGCTGGCTGTTGCAAGTCTGGCACTTTATCTAAAGGGTGCATTTAGTGCTCATCCTGAACAACCCTGGCGGGTTGACAGTAAGCGGTTGCTGGCATTTAGCGAGGTTGATCTAAGGCATGGTTTTCAGGTGGATGCAGACAATTTACTTGAAGGCGTTGCTGGACGTGTTAAGCTTCTTAATCGCCTCGGTGCTATCCTTGCAAAGGAAACCGACTATTTTGGTCATGAAGGCCGGTTGGGAGATTTTTACACGTACATTGCGTCGTTGCAATTCAAACAAACCATTGCCACCCATCAATTGTTTCAATCCGTATTGGCTGGATTTGGTAATGTCTGGCCCGAACGGCTACGTTTTCATGGCGTCGCCCTGGGGGATGTCTGGTGTCACCCATCTCTTAAAACCGATGCACCAGGTTCCGAATTTATTCCTTTTCATAAACTGTCCCAATGGTTGACTTATTCATTAATGGAGCCATTGGAGCAATCGGCTATTCAGGTCACTGGATTGGATGATCTCACGGGTTTGCCTGAATACCGAAACGGTGGTTTACTGCTTGATTTAGGACTTTTACGATTGAAAAATAAGGAGAATTATCAGCAACCGCAAGATCCGGGCTCCGAATTAATCGTTGAATGGAGAGGATTAACGGTGGCGTTGCTGGATGAGATTGCCAAGGTTATTCGCCGACAGCTTGGGAGAACATCATCGGATTTGCCGCTTGCCAAAATTTTGCAAGGTGGCACTTGGGAAGCGGGCCGGCGTATTGCCAAACAAAAGCGTATTGAAGGAACTCCGCCCATTCAAATTATAAGTGACGGTACTATTTTTTAACGACAGGGACTGACTGATGAGTAATAAACAAGTTATTGAAATTATCCACCCATTGATTCAGCACAAGCTGACTATCATGCGTAAAAAAGAGACTAGTACAGCCAAATTTCGCAATCTTTTGCATGAGATAAGCATGTTGCTGGCTTATGAAATTACTCGTGATCTTGAAATTCAATATGAAGAGATTGAAACGCCATTGATGGCTATGCGTGCCCCGGTGTTAAAAGGAAAAAACTTGTTTTGTTTCCATTTTACGTGCTGGGAATGGACTTTTAGATGGGATGTTACAGCTTATCCCCTCTGCGCGCGTTGGACATATTGGTTTATACCGCGATCCCGAGACCTTAGTAGCAGTTGAATATTATTTTAAGATACCTGAAGATATTAAAGATCGCGATGTCATTGTCGTGGATCCCATGCTTGCTACCGGAAACAGTGCTATTGCGGCCATTCATGAGATTAAACAGGCAAAGCCTAAGTCCATTAAATTTCTTTGTCTTTTGGCCGCTCCTGAAGGCTTGCTTGCTTTTCATGAGACACATCCGGATGTAACCGTTTATACAGCTGCCGTTGATGAAAAACTTAACGAGCATGGCTACATCCTCCCAGGCCTTGGTGATGCCGGAGACAGAATTTATGGCACTAAATTACATAATTAATATTAGAAAAAAACCACTTATGGTTTAAATCAGTCTATATTATGTTTATTTAAGTTTGATTTTAAGAAAAGGAAGTCGACTATGAAATGCCGAACCGAAACAGACAGCATGGGCTCCATTGAAGTGGATGCAAGTAAATATTGGGGTGCACAAACGCAACGTTCGCTGGTGCATTTTTCCATAGGCAAGGATTTAATTCCACAGGAAGTCATTCAATCCATAGGAATTTTAAAAAAGCTGCAGCATTAGCGAATGGCGAGCTGGGAATTTTGCCTGCTGACAAGCAAAAACTCATTATTCAAGCGGCTGAAGAAGTGATTGCAGGAAAATTAATGGAACATTTCCCTTTGCATGTCTGGATGACGGGCAGTGGCACACAATCCAATATGAATGTTAATGAGGTCATTTCTAACCGGGCAATAGAAATGGCAGGGGGTGAGCTGGGAAGTAAGAAGCCTATTCATCCGAATGATGATGTAAACATGTCGCAATCATCGAATGATACGTTTCCAACAGCCATGTATATTGCAACTGCGGTTGAATTAAATAAACGCCTCCTTCCTGCTGTGAATATGTTACATGCGGAATTGGTTAAGAAATCTCAAGAGTGGCAAGACATTGTCAAAATAGGTCGAACTCATATGCAAGATGCTGTTCCTTTAACCTTGGGACAGGAATTTTCAGGGTACGCCGCATTACTGCAAAAAGACATTAACCGACTTAAATTTGCTTTAAATGACGTTTATGAGCTTGCCATTGGTGGGACAGCAGTTGGTACAGGCTTAAATGCGCCCGCAGGTTTTGCAGAAAAGGCCGCAAAGCATATTGCCCAAATTACTGGATTGCCGTTTATATCCGCCCCTAATAAATTTGAAGTGCAAGGCTCACATGATGCAATTGTGGCTACGAGCGCTGCGATGAAAATCCTGGCTACGTCTTTATTTAAAATTGCAAATGATATTCGGTTATTAAGTTGTGGTCCGCGCGCGGGGTTTCATGAGTTGTTAATTCCTTCAAATGAGCCAGGTTCATCTATTATGCCTGGGAAGGTCAACCCTACTCAATGTGAAGCAATGGCCATGGTTGCTGCTCAAGTCATGGGTTTGGACTTGGCAAATAGCATCGCGGGTGCTGCCGGGTATTTAGAAATGAATGTGTATAAACCAATGCTGGCATTTAATATCATCCAGTCGATAGCCATGCTTTCCGACAGCTGTGTGAATTTTACCAAGTTCTTACTGCAAGGTACAAAGCCTAACAAGAAAAAAATAGATCAATACTTACATGACTCTCTCATGCTTGTTACCGCACTCAGTCCTATTATTGGCTATGATAAGGCTTCCCAAATGGCGCATTATGCCGATGATAATGATTGCTCTTTAGAGGAGGCTAATCAGCACTTTAAGTTTCTTTCTCCAGAAGCGTTTAAGAAAGCCATTGATCCCTACAAAATGGCAAAAGGAGGACGAGAATAATGTGGATATTTTCCTAATGTTTGCAAGCACCTACAAAAATATACCAGCTCATCCACAAAGTTATCCACAGGATGGCTGGTATTTTCTGATAGGATATGGATTTTTATTTATTATAATCAAAGGGTTAATTTATTTTATTGCTTCATAATATCAGTGTATCCAAAGTTATTCACAGTGTGTGTTTTTACTGGCCGATATGTATCATCGTTAGTTTAAAAGAAAGAAGACCAACCTAAAAGAATGAGCGAATGCAACCATCAGGGCAAACGCATCTTATGACTAAAAATAGTCTTGAATATCGCTTGCAAAGACAAGTTTTTTAACAAATACATATTCAATATTTAGATGCTTTTGCCCTGTTACAACCATGGATTAACTCGCATTGGATATTTTTTCTGCTAAAATAACTTAACTAAGCTCATCCCACGTATTTAATAACCGAATTGACTATTCATGAATGACATTATAGAACGTAAACCGCTGACTGAATTTACTGAAAAAGCCTATCTTGATTATTCCATGTATGTGATTTTAGACCGTGCATTGCCACATATTGCCGATGGGTTTAAACCTGTACAGCGCCGAATTGTTTATGCCATGTCAGAACTTGGACTTAAGGCTTCTGCCAAATATAAGAAATCAGCAAGAACGGTGGGGGATGTTTTGGGTAAATTTCATCCCCACGGTGATTCAGCTTGCTATGAGGCCATGGTGCTTATGGCACAGCCTTTTTCTTACCGTTATCCTTTGGTGGATGGCCAGGGCAATTGGGGATCTGCCGATGATCCCAAATCATTTGCGGCCATGCGGTATACCGAAGCTCGTTTATCACCGTATGCTGAGGTTTTATTGTCTGAACTGCAACAAGGAACAGTAGACTGGGTCGATAATTTTGATGCAACGCTGCAAGAGCCGGCCTTGCTTCCTGCGAAGTTGCCTAATGTGTTGTTAAATGGTGCAACAGGAATTGCAGTTGGCATGGCTTCGGATATTTTGCCTCATAATTTAAAAGAAGTGGCCAATGCTTGCATTTATTTACTTGATAAACCAGAGGCTGGTTTAAATGACATTATCAAAATAATCAAAGGGCCGGATTTCCCTACGAAAGCTGAGATAATTACTTCGAAAGCGGCTATTCGTACCATGTATGCGACGGGCAATGGCTCGATAAAACTTCGTGCCGTGTATGCAATTGAAAAACATCATATTGTAATTACCGCTCTGCCTTATCAGGTATCTGGCGCTAAAATTGTTGAACAAATTGCAGCACAAATGCAGCAAAAAAAATTGCCTATGGTTGAAGACATACGTGATGAATCAAATCATGAACATCCTACCCGTTTGGTGATTATTCCTCGTTCGAATCGTGTGGATATAGAAGCGTTAATGTCGCATTTATTTGCGACCACCGATCTGGAGCGCAGTTATCGGGTGAATTTCAATATGATTGGACTCGATGGAAAACCACGAGTTAAAAGTTTGCTGGAAATATTGCAAGAGTGGTTGGTTTTCCGTTTACAGACGGTAAAAAAACGTTTGCAATATCGATTGGATAAGGTGTTGGATCGCTTGCATGTCCTGCAGGGATTATTGATTGCTTTTTTAAATATTGATGAAGTGATTGCCATTATTCGTGAGGCAGAAGAGCCAAAACAAGCATTAATGACCCGCTTTTCCTTAACGGAGCGCCAGGCTGAAGCAATTCTTGAGACAAAATTGCGGCATTTGGCTAAATTAGAGGAAATCAAGCTGCGCGGAGAGCTGGATGAGCTAAGTTTGGAGAGGGATTATATACAGCGGGTGCTGGCTGATGAACAGCAACTTAAAAATTTAATAAAAGAAGAAATCATCACGGATCGCGACCGTTTTGGTGATGAGCGCCGCTCGCCACTGATTGAACGTCAGGAATCGCATGCTTTAAAAGAAGAAGATATTCTGCCAAATGAACCTATTACTGTTGTGCTTTCTCAGAAAGGCTGGATCCGGGCAGCCAAAGGGCATGACATGAATGGACGAGAGTTAAATTATAAATCGGGTGATGAGTTTAAGGCGCAAACCAATGCTCGCACTAATCAGCAAGTCGTATTTTTTGATACGGAAGGTAAAGTGTATTCCTTACCTGGACATGTATTGCCCTCAGCCCGAGGCCAAGGTGAGCCCTTGACTGGAAAGTTAAATCCGGCTGAAGGCATGCTGTTTGAAGCATTAGCCAGTGGTGAACCGGATGATTGGATCTTATTGGCAAGCGATGCCGGATATGGATTTTTAACCCAGCTTAAGGAATTATATGTGAAAAACCGCAATGGAAAAGCTTGTCTTAAATTACCTACGGGTAGTCGCGTGCTTTCTCCACGAGTTGTAACGGAGAAGGAGTCAGCGCAGCTCGCATGTGTGACTAATACTGGGCGATTGCTTTTATTTCCTGCAAATGAATTACCAGTCTTGGCTCGAGGAAAGGGGAATAAATTAATGAATATTCCTGCAGCCAAATTAATGCAGCGTGAAGAATATCTGATTGATATCCAACTTCTTTCCACAGACGATGGTTTGACCATTTTTGCCGGAAAGCGCCATTTTACCTTGAAAGAGACAGATTTACTGCATTATCAAGGAGAACGAGGTCGCAGAGGCAGGCTTTTGCCGCGAGGATTGCAGAATGTTACTGCCATGGAAAAAAGTTCTAGAAAATAAGTTCGGCTCATTCATCTTCTGAAAGAGGAGAGCCTGTGGCGATTTGATTGATTTTGTTTTCAAGTGAGCTGATAAATTGGGTCAATTGTTGCCGGCGTTCTTCCTCTTTTGCTTGGGAGGTGATTAATTCGTGGCTGATGTGCAATGCAGCAAGCAAAAGTGCTTGGAAATCATCAAGTTGTTTGAATTTCCTTTTTTGCTCCAACAGATGGGCATTGAGTTTAAGTGCAGCCTGTTTTAAATTGTCTGCTTCATCTTCAGGGCATTTGATCTCATAAGGCTTGTTTAATAAGCGAATCGTACAAGATTTTGTTTTTGTCATATTAAGCTCTTTGATATGTTGCAGCACTGTTCAAATGGTAACAATTTTGGTTTGCGCGGGCAAATCAGGTATCATTATTTATTTGCATGAAGAGCACTTTTAATATGACCGGCCTTAATACCTCCCTTCGTTTACCTGATTATCAGACTTTTATTGATTCAGTGGCTATGCTTGCTGTTCCTTTTTCTGGCAGTGAATTACATGGCATTATGTGTGGTTATTTATGCGCTGGGGCCACAGGCAGTGGCGAGGCTTATTTGCGTGCTTTGACTATAAACCAAAATGATGCACAAAAGCGTATGGCGATGTTGGCTTTGTTTGACGCCTATGCGGCAAGCCAACAACAAATTACTGGGTTTGATTTTGAATTTCAATTAATGCTTCCAAATGATGATGAATCTTTGATGGCTCGTGCTCAAGCGTTCAGTGAATGGTGTGAAGGATTTACACAGGGTTTGACGATGGCAGGGGTTGATTTTAATCAATTCCAGGAAGAAGAAGTTCAGGAAGCAGCTCAGCATTTAGTGGAGTTTGCCCAATTGGATTATGAAGCTTTGCAAGTCAATGAAGAAGACGAACGTGCGCTTATGGAGGTCAGTGAATATGCACGTATGGCAGTACTGCGAATATACCATGACTTGCAGCATCAAGGATTAAATAAGGATACTTCAACAACCACTCATTAAGGGCATTATGATTACACTCAAAGAATATCAGGCACGAAGGCAAGCTCTGGCAATGAAATTGCCGGCCGACTCTATTGCTATTATTCCGGCTGCCAGTGAGTTGACGCGTAATGGTGATGCTCATTATCGTTTTCGACAGGATAGTGATTTTTATTATTTGACCGGTTTTAATGAACCGGACGCACTGTTGTGCATTATCAGTGGCAAGAGCGGTGAGAGCATTCTCTTTAATCGTCCAAGAGATCCAGTACATGAGCAGTGGACCGGAAAACGATTAGGTCAGGAAGATGCTTGCGAACTATTGGGGGTGAATGCTGCTTATTCCATATCTCACGTGGACAGGGAATTGCCCAAATTATTGGCTGACCGCCAGGCTGTCTATTATATCATGGGACGATACCCAGCGTGGGAACATACTATTCATCGGGCATGGAAAGAAGTGAAGGCACAAGTGCGAAAAGGCGTGAAATCCCCAGAAGCGTTTTGTGATTTGACTCTGATTTTAAGTGAGATGCGCTTATTTAAAAGCGAAGCAGAAATGATTTTGCTGCAAACAGCAGCGGCTATTTCAGTCGCAGCACATCAACGAGCCATGCAACGTTGTCAGCAGGCTCATCATGAGTATCATCTGGAAGCAGAATTACTGTATGAATTTACCCGCCAAGGTTGCCGTAGTGTTGCCTATGATCCTATTGTTGCAGGAGGGAGCAATGCCTGCATTTTACATTACACGGAAAATAATAAACCATTGGTAGAGGGCGAGCTGGTTTTAATTGATGCTGGAGGAGAGTTTGAAAACTACGCTGCTGATATTACTCGCACTTTTCCTGTGAATGGGCGATTCAGCGCAGAGCAGCGCCAAATTTATGAGTTGGTTTTAAGCGCGCAAAAAGCGGGTATCGCCCGTATCCGGCCGGGTTGTTTGTGGCATGAGGTACAAGAAAGCATCGTACGTATGTTAACCAGTGGTTTGGTTGATTTAGGATTATTACGTGGCCATGTCGATGATTTGATTGCCAATGAGGCTTATAAAGTCTTTTACATGCATAATTCTGGCCATTGGTTAGGTTTGGATGTTCATGATAGTGGCTCTTATAAAATAGAGGGCAAGTGGCGGCCTTTAGAGCCTGGTATGGTATTAACTGTGGAGCCAGGTTTATATATTCACGAGGATATACCAAATATTGATGCACGTTGGCGAGGGATTGGTGTTCGTATTGAGGATGACATCAGGGTGAGCGTGGACGGTTGTGAAAATCTGACCGGTGCGTTGGCTGTGGAAATAAATGATATTGAGGCGTTAGTACGTGGCTGATCGGCAGGTTGATATTCTTATTATTGGTGGTGGCTTAACTGGTGCAACGCTCATGCTTGCATTGGCAAATGCTGGCTATCAGACATTGTTGGTGGAGGCACGACCTTTTTCAGATAAAGCGCAAGTCAATTTTGATGCCCGCACATTGGCTTTATCACCAGCCAGTGCACGAATTTTGCAAATGCTTAATGTATGGCCAGAATTGGTAAATAATGCGACGGCTATTGAATCCATTCATGTCTCGGAGAAGCAACAATTTGGCTCGACAAAGTTACATTCGGATAAAAAAATCCGCTGGGCCATGTTGTTGAGATGCAGCATATTCATAGCGCCTTGCACCATTTGCTTGACGAGCAAAACATCATTGCTCCTGCAAAACTTGTAACCCTTGATATTAAAACGGGTGTGGCAACAATCCAGTACTCTGGGCAAATATTAACGGTGCAGGCACAATTAATCGCAGCGGCTGATGGAGCTGATTCATACGTACGTCAGTTGTGTGGTTTAACGGCAAAAATAAAGGATTATCATCAGCATGCAGTGATTGCCAATATTGGTTTGGCTCGCCCTCATCGACAATGGGCTTATGAACGTTTCACGGCAATGGGTCCAATGGCTTTGCTGCCTATGGCTGGTTTGCGCGCTTCTTTAGTGTGGTCATTACCGCCACAAGAAGCGGAGCGGTTGATGGCAATGACGGATGTTCATTTTTTAAAGACGTTGCAAGAGGCATTTGGTTATCGACTTGGACGGTTTGTAAGGGTTGGCGAGCGAGCTTTATATCCATTACGGCAAGTGATCATGACTCAGCAATCGCTTTGGCCAGTGGTTTTTGTGGGTAATGCGGCTCATACTTTGCATCCTGTTGCTGGACAAGGATTTAATTTAGGGTTGCGTGATGTGGCTTTATTGGCGCAATGCATTGTGCAATATGGGTTGAATGTGGACATGGTACGCCAATATCAGCAATTACGGCGTCATGATCAAAAGGCGATTACTCAATTTACTGATTCGTTAGTTGAGCTATTTGCCTGTAAATTACCAGGAATGGGTATAATGCGGGGCATGGGGTTAATTGCTTTGGATAATCACCATCTATTAAAGAAATTGTTTGCCCGCTATACCTGTGGTTTTGCTGGTGTTATCCCAGATCTTGTCTGCGAAATACCACTACGGACGCTCAGGTAATCATAATAAGGAGTTCCGATGCGTGAAATGTTTGATGTCATGATCATTGGCGGCGGAATCGTTGGTCTTAGTGCTGCTATTGCTATGAGTCAGCGCAATTATAAGGTTGCAGTGATTGATGCTGGCTCTTTAACAATGGATGTGGCTGTTTCCGACACACGGGTATATGCGATTAATCAGGCTTCTCAATCTTTATTACAAGCGCTGGATGTTTGGTCGCAATTAGATAAAGCACGTATTTCACCATACCGCCACATGCATGTATGGGATGCGGCCAACGGTGCCTGTATTGATTTTGATGCGCGTTTAATTGGTACTAGTCAGTTGGGTGTGATTCTTGAAGAAGCAATCATGAGGCAGGCATTGCTGCAGCGAGCATCACAACTGGGAATTATGCTATTTCCTCAAAGTCGGGTAAATCATGTCCAAACCGGGCTTGAACAAGTACAAGTTAGTAGTTCTGCCGGTTCTTGGTATTCCAGACTGTTGATGGTGGCTGATGGGGCTACCTCGGCAACACGGCAATTGCTAGGGGTTGTAATGACGAGCTGGCCTTACCATCAGCATGCTATTGTAGGCACGGTGCAGACTGAAAAGCCTCATCAAGCCACAGCGTATCAAGTGTTTAATTCAGATGGACCATTAGCTTTTTTACCATTAAGCGATCCTCAACAGTGCTCTATTGTCTGGTCTACGACACCTGCCCATGCAGAAGCTTTAATGGCGATGAGTGAATCTGAATTTAATCAAAAAATTACCGCCGCGTTTTCGGCAAAACTCGGATTAAGCCAGTTGGTGAGTAAGCGTCATCAGTTTCCTTTATACATGCGCCATGCAAGCCAATATCATGGTGTGCGCTGGATGTTAATGGGGGATGCTGCTCATACCATTCATCCATTGGCGGGTCTTGGTCTTAATGTGGGATTGGCCGATGTATCGGCCTGGCTTGACATCATTGATCAATCTAAATCACCTATGTGGGCTGAGAAAACTCTCGGTGCTTATCAGCGTCGACGCAAACATGCTGTTTGGCAAATTATAGGGATTATGGAGGCATTAAAAGCGTTATTTGCAAATCCTTTGTCGCCTGTCAAACGTTTACGTGGTGCCGGATTAAGCGCCTGTAATACGATCCCGATGGTAAAAAGATTTTTTATTGAGCAAGCTGCCGGACAAGGTTTTTAATTGCCTAAAATTAATGCATTTGTTATCCTGTGCACTCATGGATTCTTAGGTGAGAGGCATTTTATGAAGTTGTCCCGGTTATATTTATTGATGTTGTTTATCAGTGGTGGTGTGTTTGCTCAAGATATAGAAATTGTTGGTCATGTAAAACAATCCATTCCTCTTCCAAACGTGTATAGTCGCTCATTGCTGCGCACGGAGTCAAACATCCAGCCTGCCGTAAAACAGATTACTTTATTAAAATTACAATTATCTGATAAGGCTCAACAGACGTTTCGTAACCGGGCAAAGCATTCAGCTAGTATAAATACGCAATGGGCGGTTTCAGAAAAATTTCCTGGGCAGGTGCAACTGGGAATGAATAATGTTCCAGTGATGGATCAAGGGAGTCATGGAACGTGTGCAACGTTTGCAAATACGGCTGCCGTTGATGCTGCCTTGGGTAAAGGTGATTACATCAGTCAATTGTGCCAATTGCAATTGGGCCGCTATTTGGAAAATAATGCTTATAGTCCCAGTGGATGGGATGGATCGCTTGGTCGTATCGTCTTGAATCAAATGGAAATATTTGGTGTTGTAAATAAGGAACAACAGAAAACTTACGGCTGTGGAGGGTTTACTGATTATCCTTCCTATGGAGCGGATCCTGATACCGAAATGTCATTATCAGATTATCATCAACTCAGTGAAGATCTATCTCAGGAAGGTTTTGGCTGGTCTCCCATGTTGGATATTTATCAAGCTGTTTTAAAAGAAACGGATACTTCCAAGATCTTAAATGATATTAAGTTGGCTTTACACGGCGGAGAACGGGTGACCTTTGGTGTGCTGCTGGTTGATTATAATTTGGGTGTAGTTGGCGCAGTGGGTAAGCATAAGACTGTTAATGATACCTGGGTATTAACTCCTGAAATTATGCATGATCTCGAAAATGAAGCGGATTTTGCCGGTCATGAAATGATCATTACTGGTTATGATGATAATGCTGTCGCCATTGATAACCATGGACGTACCCATCGTGGTTTATTAACCTTGCGTAATTCCTGGGGTGCGGACATAGGTAATAAAGGCGATTTTTATATGTCTTATGATTATTTTAAAAGCCTGGCCATCGAGGCGCAGCGTATTCGAGATTTACGTTCATAAATGCTAAGACATCCACGGTTTGGCCTATTAAAGGCCGAACCATATGTTATCCGGCAAATTGTTGTTTGCTAAATTCAACTCTCGCTGCAACGGATTCTTTTTCCTTAAGCGCTGCGACGTGTGTTTCAATCATTCGATAACGATGAAGTGCTCCGTCACGGTTGGCTATCTGAATGTTTAAGCCGGGGCGGGCATTTAATTCCAACATCAATGGCCCATGCTTTTCATCCAGAACAATATCAACCCCTAAATAGCCCAAACCTGTTAATTCATAAGCACTGGCAGCAATTTCCAATATCTTGTCCCAATAAGGAATCTGAATGCCATTGATGGAATTTAATGTGTCAGGATGATAATCAACAAGATCATTATGGAATACACCACCGAAAGTTATACCGGTAGCCAGATTAATGCCTGTACCTATGGCTCCCTGGTGCAAGTTTGCTTTTCCGTCTGATTGACGGGTGGGTAGACGTAGCATGGCGATGGCCGGATAGCCAAGCAAGGTGATGACGCGAATGTCTGGAACGCCTTCGTAGCTTACTTCAGCAAAAATCGGATCCACAATGACACGATGTTCAATAATGGCATAATCGGGGTGGCCTCCTAGACTGTAGGCACCCGATAGCAGACAAGAGAGATGATAGTTTAATTCCTGTGAAGTGAGTAATTTGCCATTGATTTGTCGATAACGGCCAAGAACACGATTGACAATTACAATGATCCCATCTCCGCCAGCTCCCCGGGCTGGTTTGATAACAAAATCCTGGTAAGGCTCCAGTAATGCATCCAGTTTCTTAAGTTGGTGTTCTGTGTCAATGATTTGATAAAGAGGAGGAACAGCAATACCTGCTTGCAATGCTAATTGTTTAGTTTTTAATTTATCATCAACCAAGGGATAAAATTTGCGCTTGTTATAGCGTAATACAAAGTCGCTGTTGCGCTGATTAATACTTAAAACGCCGCGTCGACGTAGACGATGATACAGATTCCACATTATTTCGGCCCTGCCAATGCTTTAAATCGAAACAACTCAAAGAGTCTGTAACCGCGATATTGGCCGAACCATAAGACACATGCCAATAATAGCAATAACAGCTCGGGGAAGGCGAAAACAAGATATTGTAATGGTGCGTAATTCATCGCCCCAAAGCAAATCACCGCCGCTATCATACTACCGACTCCGGATTTAATGGCTTCATAAGCGCCGCGTTCATCCCATACAATGCACATGCGCTCAATGGTCATGGTCAAAATAACCATAGGGAAGAGAGCCACAGATAAGCCACTGTCGAATCCCAGATTTTGGCTTAATATACTGATGAAAAGCATCATGAGAATGACAATGGTTAAAATGGCGGTTAACCGTGGCACAAGCAGAAGACGCAATTGATCCAGATAAAAACGTGCCAGCAATCCGAAAGAAACAATCAGGGTGAATAAGGTAATGCCCCATATAACATGGGTTTCACGGAAAGCAAGAGCAATTAGGACGGGCATGAATGTGCCAAATGTACTTAAACCTACAAAATTGCGTAATATCAGAATAATAAAGGCGCCAATAGGCACAGTTAGCAGGATTTTATAAGTTTCCTGGGCATTGACTGGAAGCTGTAATAAAGAAAACCGTAACAACTCGGATTCCGTTTGTAATCCTCGTGCTTTGGCTATGGTGAGTGCATTCATGGGGGTTAGAGAGACGGTAACGGTGAATAGGGGTTTTTTGCCACCGGCAACTTGAAACATGGCTTCATTGCCATATTGCCACACCAGAAAATTCTTAGGTAAACCGGCATCTCCTGTGCGAGGATTAATATATATCCAATCGTTTTCATTGAAAATAGCAAGATAAAGGACAAAATCGGCTTTATTTTGGTGACTTAGCATGAGGCCTTGTACTGGGATGGCATAAATTTTGGCCTGATTTAGCAAGGTAATTGCAGCAGCGACTACTTTTTCATCATTGAATTCATTGCCGACTAATAATTTAGCATTGCCATCTTTTTTATTAAGTTCTTTTACCGCGCTTTGTGCAAATGTTTGAATATCAGCAGAAGATTGTCTGGCTTTGTCTATAATGGTGTCTATGGCAGTCTTCTGATTTTCAGGCAGTATTTCTGTTTTGGGTAACATGGCGATGGGTTTTGAGAGATGGGTTTCCATATTCCCTGTTTCTCGCAAAATGGTGCGGTAATAAAGTGATTGTGGCCCGTTACCACGTCTGAGCGACCAAACTACCCGACGATTGTAACCACTTAAATTGGTCGTAACGCCATAGTTTTGGGAGACAAAATATTCATCTAAAATCGTGAAATTAGGAGGCATATAGGGAATGGTAAAGCTTGCCTTAACCGGTCTGTTTTTTTCGGCAATAAAACGAAGATTGGCTTCGACCATCCAGCTATTAACACTTTCTGTTTCTGTTAATGGAACATCAAGAATAAAATGACGATAGAAAAAAATGCTTATACTGACTAAAAATAATAGGATAATTAATCCATAGAGATGGCGTTTATTGGAATTCATTCTGTATCCATAGGTTTGGTTTTAATCGTGTATGTCAAACTGGGATCGATAATGCCATCAAAAGCAATGATTGCTTCCCTGCCTAACAGGAGAGGATAAGTAAAATGTTTACGATTTGTCAGATTAACACGAATAAGACGTTCTTTATTGGCAATTTTAATCTTCATTAATACTACTGGACGCTTAATGGCTTGTCGTAGCAGTGGCTCTGCATGTCGTTCACCTACCCGCGCTTTGATATTGACATCGCCGGCATATTCGCATTTGAATATTATATCGCCTTCTTTACTTGGTACAATAAATCTTAAATAAGGTTTTCCGTCTATTTCGATTTTACTGATGTGGGTTGCATTTAGGGAGGCAGATTTGGCCCCAGTATCAAGCTTGGCTGACAGGGTCAGATTCTCACTAACCAGAGTAGCTTTTTCAATATAGCCGTAAATCGTTTTTTCATTACTTGCCATAACGTGCCCAATTAACAATATCCAGAAAAAAAAATAAAAACTGAAAACCGCATTTAGTCTCCCAAAGATATTAAAACGCAATAGGCCATAATCCTAGCATGGTTTGTTTTCCGGGGCACAGTATTCATGCTATGAAGAGGTTATTTTTCTGTTTGGGCAATGAAAAATTTTTTATTTTTAGGTTCTCATGTGATATGATTGTTGATGGGCTAAATGTTTTTGTAACAATTTAGGTCATTTTGAAGTCATACTTGTCATTTAGTACATGACAGGGTACAATCTGCACCATCTTAGCCCCTTCCAACGATCCCCATGACGAAAGAGCATGAATCGACCACATTTATAAGGGAAATGGATAGTCCTGACAAGACTACGGTGCCTGTAAAAAGGTCAAGTGCTCGTAAGCGTTCATTGGCTGAAAGATTACATAAAGCAGGGTATATTTATGCTTTATATGGCGCGTTAGATGGTTTAAGTCTTTCTTACAGTACGATCAAATACAGTTTTGATTTGCTCTGCACCAATAACGGTGTGAATTCTTCCGATTTAATGCATGACTGGATGACGACTCCAGGTGGTGCGCTAGTTGCTGCCACCGGGGCCATAACCTTAATTGGTTTTTCTCTGCTTGCCAATGTTTTTAATGAAAAAGATAAAAATGCATTCAAGCGTTATGTCGCAACGCTTTGGCCTTATTTTCGTGATACGTTGAAAGGCTTGAAAAATGCTTATAAAGGGGTTCGCAGTACCATGATGGTAGCCAGCATATTTGCTGGTCAAGATTTAAATTATTTGATAGTTCCCGTCGGCCTCGTGCTTGGCATTCTTTCGGTATTTAACCGTATTTGGTACCGAAGTATGAAAGATCGCCGCAAGGTAATGATGAAGGAAAATGCGGAATTATTAGCAGAAATTCAAGCAGAAACCAATCTCACTGAGCAGCAATGTGCTGAATTTAGAAAAAGAATTGCCAAACAAACGCCTTCTGAAAAAATCAAAGGACTACTTTCTCAAGCGTATAGTGGAATTATAGACGGCCTGTATCTTTACATGGGCATTATGGGACTGGCCACTTTAGCGCCGCCTGTTTTTGTGACAATGGCTGTTTTCTGTGTGATTTTCACATTAACTTGCATCATTACTCGTGTTTATGAAGAATACGATTATCAGCGCAAATTAGTAGCTAGTCAGGCAAAGATTGAACTGGCTCTTTGTGGTAAAGAGCTAGAAGCGTTATTTAATCAGTTACAGCAAATTTCCGATCCTCGTCTTGCCCCTCCGTATGAAGATTTACAAAGCCATCAAAAAGAAATATTACAGTCTTTGGAAAGTAAAATAAAAGAATTTGAGCAAAAACGGAATTTTTTACGCTCCCAAGTGACGCTGTCATATACATCATCAGCGCTGGATGGACTAAAAAGTGGTTTGGCTGCTTATGGTGCTATTGCAAGCCTTCTGTTTGCTGTTGCTACGATATATACCCTGACTTTTGCGCCTTTCCCCCCACTGTTGCTTATGGTTGCGGTGTTTGCGGGACTGGCGTGTTTGATTGGATTCGTGGCGCATTCCTTGCATGCCACCTACATGCATCGCTGTAAGCAAGAGGAGCATGAAAATAAGCCACCGGAAAAATTATCTGAATTATTAAAGCGAATCAAGGATCATAAAAAAGAAGCCCGTGAGTTGCAGCCTGATGAGGTTGAAGAAGCCATTTTAGGTGGCATGGTGGTTGATCCCTCACCCCAGTTTTTCTTTCAAGAATGGTTTGAAGTCATTCGCTCATTTTTCTCCGGGGTATCCA
Source organism: Legionella oakridgensis ATCC 33761 = DSM 21215 (assembly GCF_000512355.1). Lineage (NCBI taxonomy): Bacteria > Pseudomonadati > Pseudomonadota > Gammaproteobacteria > Legionellales > Legionellaceae > Legionella > Legionella oakridgensis. Next base: position 82,938 of record NZ_CP004006.1, read on the forward strand.
AAGGGCAAAAATCCATAGATTATACATTTAATTCCTGGCAAGAGGCTGATGAGCAAGGTCATTATCATGATACCCCAATTATGCTGGGCTTGGCGGCTGCAAGCGCCGTGGTATATTCTTCGGCATTGGCACTCAGGGCGCATGCACGCGGTTTTGGTCGTCCATCCCTTGATAGCGCGCCGCCAAAAGAGAAAAAAGTTAAGCGGAGTGACGTTTCGCGAGAGGAACCGATGGAGATCCGGGCCACCAGTCAACCTTCAGCAGAAAGGGGGACTGGGGATGCTGAGAGGCCTAGCAAGAAGGTTGCGCAGCCGCCCATTAAACGCCCTGCTTCAACTCCTCCTGCTTCCTCTTCCGGCCAATGGCTCCGCTTCTTTCAACCTTCTTCCTTCCCTCGCTCGGCTAGCGCTGATGACTTACCAAAACTACAAAAACCTGTTCCTAAGCCTTACTCTGGTATAATTCCGGATTTAGTTTAGGATCATTGTACATTTTAAATTGATGATAGATTTTAAACGTTCTTGTTTGCTTGAGAATTTCATCAAAAAGCTGGGTTAGGCAGGCTTGTAATTGCAGCTTCTGTTCTTCAATAACGGCTAATTTGGCGAGACAGGTTTGCCGATGCGATTCTTCCACATCCGTTCGTTGGGTTTGCAGTTTCATGTGATAAGTTTTTAAGGCTAGAATCGATAATCGGTCAATCATCATCCCCGGTGTTTCAGAGTGAACTGGACAATGGGGAGCCTGAGAGGGTCGCAATTGATTAAATATCCATTCATCCATGGCTTCCATGCGATTATTACGTTGTTGATTATAATGATCAATTTCACGTTTAGCGCGATAGACAAACTCAAATCCCATATCGTCTCGTCGCGCGCGATCTTCAGCATGCCAAAGTTGATAGTTAAAAGCATGATTTTCTTCTACAAATCTTAAAATGCCTTCTTGAGTCAGCTTAATGTCATTTTTTTTCCAAGCAATAATGCAATCGTGTTGCAGCGTTGTAATTTGCGTTACTAAATTTAAAAAGTGCATAACATTCCTAATTTATGTAAGATTTATTATTTATTTGCAGGCAAGTTTTTCTGCAGCATCTGGGATGATTGCATTCACTGCATTAGACGTCAGGGCAAGGCTTACGTCTGAGAGCCATTGTAATTCTTGATGATATTGTCTTCAAATTATTTAATTATAAGAAGCCTAAGTAAATAAAAGAGGAAAGGATTCCTATAAAAGGAATCATGTTTCAAAATAATGCAGCAAACGTAGCAAAAATAATACGTAAAGTAAAAATACGCATCATCTTAAATTCTTTAATATTAAAGGCAAGCTATTTAAACGATATTGCCAAGCATTCATTCATGCTAAGCTTTGCGTTACCTATGCAATTATAGTTGTCTTTTCGGTAATTCATTGAATATTTTTTTATTTTTTGGAGCAAGTTATGAGATATTTTTTATTGATTACATTCGTTATGATTTCATGGGTAGCGAACGCTGAGGAAATTTTACCAACAGGATGCAAGGCTATTAAAGTAAATGATGAAACGGTTATGTTGTCAGCACCAAAGCCGACGTTAGTCATGATTCATAATATTTCCAATACGGATCTTTGGGTTACCCATCCAGTTTCTGAGCCAAGCGCCAGTGCTGGTTGGAGCAGTCGACTGCAGGCAGGAAATTGGTCAGCGCTTGCAGTGCAAAATAAATCGTTTGAGTTGAGTTGCATTGAATCAAAACCTGGTCATGAGCAACAGGTTTCTTGCGCCAATGTATTAGCTGTTTGTCAGTGGTCTGATGTTTCTATGCCACAGAGTCAAGCCACTTATTGGGCTGGCGAGGATATGTCCTTATCCGCTTTAACAGCCTATTTGGGGCGGCGTGGATTTGAACTGCCTGAACCACGACAATAAGTCGGAATTTTAGTAATTGAAGTCTTTATTAAAGACATGGTGAGCCATGAGTAAAAAATCGAAAACTCCCTTTTATAAAATGGATCCTTTTTTAAAACGGGAGAGTGAGAAATACGCGGACCCTATTCCCAGTCGTGAATTAATTATAAAAATATTTGAGGAATTTGGTCGGCCAATGACACGTAATCAGCTGATCAACAAATTAGAGTTGAAAGAAGAAAGCAAACAGGAGGCGCTTGGGTTCCGCTTGCGGGCCATGTTGCGTGATGGACAATTGATGCTTGATCGGCGTGGGCGATATTGCTTATTACAGAGAATTAATCTGCAGCGCGGTACAGTGCAGGGACATCCGGACGGGTATGGTTTTTTTATCCCGGATAAAGGGGATGAAGATATGATCTTGGCCGCTAAGGAAATGCGGGCGGTGATGCATGGTGATGTTGTTCTGGCTTATCAGATTGGGGTGGATAGGCGCGGTCGTCCGGAAGCCAAAATTCATGAGGTTATCGAACATGCTAACAGCAATGTGGTCGGTCGGTTTTTTTCTGAACATGGCGTAGGCTTCGTTGTTCCTGATAGTAAACGATTGACCCAGGATATCTCTATTCCGCTTGATATGTCTCTCGGTGCTAAGAATGGACAAATTGTGTTGGTAGAATTAGTTGCCTATCCAAGCCGCCGAAATCAGGCTGTTGGACGAATTGTTCATATTTTGGGCGAACATATGGCTCCAGGAATGGAAACTGAGATAGCTATTCTTGCTCATGGAATTCCTTCTGAATGGCCTGATGATGTAACTGCCGATGTTGTCGGTGTTCCAATGCAAGTTAACAAGGAGCAATTGGCAAACAGAATAGATTTGCGTCATTTGCCGTTTGTGACGATTGACGGTGAAGATGCTAAAGATTTTGATGATGCTGTCTATTGTTATGCAAAGCCTAAAGGAGGATATCAGCTTTATGTGGCTATTGCAGACGTCAGTCATTATGTAAAAATAGAGTCTGCGTTGGATGAAGAAGCCGCTCGACGGGGAAACTCTGTTTATTTTCCAAGTAAAGTGGTTCCCATGTTGCCCGAGGCATTGTCAAATGGTATTTGTTCGCTTAATCCACGGGTTGACCGTTTATGCATGGTTGTTGAAATGGCAATTACTCCCGCAGGAAAGATAAACCGTTCGCGTTTTTATCGTGCAGTGATTCATTCCCATGCTCGTTTAACTTATACACAAGTAAATCAATGGATTACCCAGGGATTTGCCGATGAAGCATTTACGCCATTATGGCCAATGCTGGAATCGCTTTATGCTTTATATGGCATTCTATATGCCAGTCGAAAACAGCGCGGTGCCATTGATTTTGAAACGACGGAAACACGAATCCTGTTTGATGAGCATAGGAAAATTCAGCGTATTATTCCTGTGATTCGCAATGATGCTCACCGATTGATTGAGGAATGCATGTTGGCTGCCAACATGGCAACGGCAAAATTTTTGCAAAAAGCAAAGATTCCTATTCTTTACCGTGTGCATGCGGCTCCTGAAGAAGATAAAGTAATTGCTTTACGTCAATTCCTGGGGGAGTTGGGGTTGCAGTTGGGAGGAGGGAAAAAGCCGCATCCTAAAGATTTTCAGCGTACCATGGAGCAGATTAGCGGAAAGCCGGAAAAGCATTTAATTGAGACGGTTATGTTAAGATCTTTAAAACAGGCCCAATATATTGAGTCCAATGATGGCCATTTTGGTTTAGCCTACTCTGCCTATACGCACTTCACATCTCCTATCCGTCGTTATCCTGATTTATTAGTTCATCGTGCTGTTGGCCATTTGCTTGATAATAAAGCTATAGAACAATTTGAGTACAATGAAGAAGACATGAATCGGCTAGGAAAGCACTGTTCAGCAACGGAGCGGCGTGCAGATGAAGCAACCCGCGAGGTAGTGGCATGGCTTAAATGTGAATACATGCAAGATAAATTAGGCCAAGTGTTCCGTGGCAGGATTTCTGCAGTAACTGGTTTTGGCATTTTTGTTCAGCTGGATGATATTTATGTGGAAGGCTTGGTGCATGTGACGTCACTAAAAAATGACTATTATGCATTTGATGCCATTAAACACCGATTGGTTGGTGAGCGTGGCGGACAAGTTTACCGTTTGGGTGACAAAATGAGCGTATTGGTGGCAAGAGTGGATTTGGATGAGCGTAAAATTGACTTTGAACCGATTGAAGATGAGTTTGAAGATGAGTGAGCAATTTGTGTATGGCGTTCATGCGGTTGCTGCCTTGCTGACTAATCAGCATCGACGAATAGAAACACTATATGTGAATCAGGAGCGTATTGATAGCCGCATTCAAGATTTGCTTTCTCTGGCAAATCAACAGGGAATTTTCATTGAGTATCTTACTGCTCAAGCTATGAATCAGCAGTTTGGCAATTTTGTTCATCAAGGGGTTGTTGCCAAGGCTGATAAATTGCCCGAATTTAATGAACGACATATTGGGCCTTTGCTAAAGTCCAGTAAATCCCCTTGTCTTATCTTGATTCTCGATGGCGTGACGGATCCGCATAATTTAGGGGCTTGTTTACGTACAGCGGATGGGGCAGGTGTGGATTTTGTTATTATACCTAAAGATAAAAGTGCCAATATAACACCCGTGGTCAGTAAAGTTGCTTGTGGTGCTGCTGAATTTATGCCCCTTGTGCGTGTGACAAATTTGGCAAGAGTTTTGGAAACCCTTAAGCAAGAGGGAGTATGGATTTACGGAGCGGCAGGTGAAGCAACGACCTCCATTTATGCTCTCGATCATCAAAGGCCCGTGGCATTAGTGATGGGCGCTGAGGGAAAGGGACTAAGACGTTTAACACGCGAACATTGTGATTCTTTATTTTCGTTGCCGATGTTAGGTTCAGTATCAAGCCTGAACGTATCAGTGGCTGCAGGCGTATGCCTTTATGAGATAGTACGTCAGCGCCTTTAGTGGCTGCTTACAATTCATTTCATGGCTGCAAATTCGTCTGATTGGCGCCACGTTACGTTTGAATTCGTTAGAGAGCTTGTTGTTCGCCTCATTCAAACGCAAGTGATACGCAATCACCCAAATTTTCGCTTCGTACAATGAATTGTAAACAGATCTTAGGCTTTTGTGATCAGGGTTTGTCACCTATAAATTGGTTAATGGTTTTAACCAGTCTTTCTACCAGTTCATTGATTTCCTCTTCACTGATGATTAAAGCTGGTAGTAGACGAATAACTGTTTCTGCCGTTACATTTAATACCAGACCGTTATTGAGCCCTATTTTTCTTATCTCAAGGGCGGGCCTGTCCAGTTCAATGCCCAACATATAACCTTTGCCACGAATGGCACGTACACTAGGATGTTCTCCTAATTCTTTAATCAATTTGTCTTTAAGAATGAGGCTGTTGTGTGCTGTTTTTTCACATAGCTTATCACGTTCAATCACTTCCAGTACGGTCAAGGCAGTAGCGCAGGCCAATTGGCCGCCGCCAAAAGTAGACCCATGATTACCAGGTTTAAAAAGATTACAGGCACGTTTACTCATTAAGCACGCGCCAATAGGAATACCATTTGCCAGCCCTTTTGCGGTGGTTAATACGTCTGGTTGAACTCCTAAATCCATGCAGGCGAATAATTTTCCTGTACGGCCATTTCCAGTTTGGATCTCATCGAGGATGAGCAGCCATTCATGTTGTTCACAGAGTTTGGCCAATTGGCGCATATACGTTTCATCAGCAACATAAATACCAGCTTCTCCCTGGATAGGCTCTATCATGACAGCAACGACATCTTCTCGATTAGCGGCGATAGTATGTATGGCATCAATATCATTAAATGGCGCCCGAATAAATCCTGGGACCAGAGGTTCAAAGCCTGCTTGAACTTTTCGACTTCCAGAAGCGGTCAAAGTAGCCATGGTACGGCCATGAAAAGCACCATCCATGACAATAATGGAGGGCGTTTCAATATTTTTTTTATGTCCGTACAACCGTGAAAGCTTGATAGCCGCTTCATTGGCTTCTGCCCCGGAATTACCAAAGAAAACTTGCTCCATGTTCGTCATGGCGGTCAGCTTTTCGGCAAGAAGCTGCTGCTCTTTAATTTGTACCATGTTGGAAGTATGTAACAGCTTGGCTGCTTGTGCCTGGATAGTTTGAGTAACGTCCGGGTGCGCATGACCAAGACCACACACGGCAATCCCGCTGAAGGCATCAAGATAAGCCTTACCGTGCTCATCATATAACCAGACACCATTTCCATGGGTAAATGATATAGGTAGAGAATTATAGGTTGTTACTAGAGCCATGAAAACTCCTGGTTATCGTTCAACGATGAAAGCCTGCTTTTGAGTTATTTCAAATTATCGGATGCAAATTCCCAATTGACCAACTTCCAAAAGGCGCTGATATAATCTGGCCGAGCATTACGATAATCAATGTAATAGGCATGTTCCCAGACATCGCAAGTCAAAATGGCATTCAAGCCTTGAGTCATGGGGGTCCCGGCATTACTGGTACTGATAATTTTTAAGTGAGCATCACTGTCTTGCACTAACCAAGCCCAGCCTGAACCAAAGGTGGTTGCAGCGGTATTGGTAAATTGTTCTTTAAATTTGGCAAAAGACCCAAATGCTTTATTAATGGCGTCTGCCAGTTTTCCTGAAGGCTCGCCACCGCCATTTGGAGACATACAATGCCAATAAAAGGTATGATTCCATACTTGCGCTGCATTATTAAACAGACCGCCTGAAGATTTTTTTATGATATCTTCAAGGCTTTTTGCAGCAAATTCGGTATTTTCAACCAATTTATTTAGATTATTGACGTAAGTTTGATGATGTTTGCCGTAATGATATTCCAGTGTTTCTTCAGAAATATGCGGTGCCAGGGCATTTTTTGCATAAGGTAATGAGGGCAAGGTAAACGTCATGTTATTCTCCTGTTTTTCGTGGAATGGTAAGTGTAGCAGGTTAATAAACAGTTTCAACGTTGATTATGTGGAGCAAAATCGTGTAAGAGTTGCGATATGTGCTGATTTTCGCCATAATTACGATGTATTAATGTTTTACTAACAAACAGGTGTGCGGTGGACACGATAGATAAAATTAAAAAGCAAATTGCAGAAAATTCAATATTACTATACATGAAAGGTAGCCCGAAAATGCCTCAGTGCGGCTTCTCAGCCCGCGCTGCACAATGCATTGATGCTTGTGGTGTCGATTTTGCCTATGTAGATGTTCTTGCTAATCCTGACATTCGACAAACATTACCACAATACGCCAATTGGCCAACGTTTCCGCAGTTATATGTGAAAGGCGAGTTAATCGGTGGTTCTGATATTATTGCTGAAATGTATGAGCAAGGCGAGTTAGAAATAATTTTACGTGAAGCGGTTACAACCTGATAACTAGAATTCTACACGTCGATTATTAATTGTGTTGAAAGAGTATTCATAGCACTATTCTGCTGTTTATTTATTTGAAAAAATGGCAGAGTAGAGCAAAATTGCAAGCACGCTCGAAGAAGTCGAATTTTATTGTTTTAGCTATTAATAATAGATGGATAACGGAGATGAAGCATGAGTGTTTTAGTTGGTCGTAAAGCGCCTGATTTCACTGTTCCGGCAATATTGGGATCAGGCGAAATCGTTGAAAAGTTTAATTTGCATAACGCATTAAAGGACAAATACGGGTTAGTATTTTTTTATCCTCTTGATTTTACCTTTGTTTGCCCTTCAGAGCTTATTGCCTTGAATCATCGGATGGATGATTTTGTCAGTCGCAATGTTGAAGTCATCGCTGTATCGATTGATTCTCAATTTACTCATAATGCGTATCGTAATACGGCAGTAAAAGATGGCGGTATAGGTCCGGTAAAATATACCATGGCGGCTGATGTCACCCATAGCATTTGTCAAGCTTATGGGGTTGAGCATCCTGTAGCAGGTGTTGCATTTCGCGGTGCTTTTGTTATTGATAAAAACGGGGTTGTTCGTTCCCAGATTGTAAATGATTTGCCTATTGGCCGAAATATAGATGAATTGTTGCGTATTATTGATGCGGTTCAGTTTTTTGAAACAAATGGCGAAGTTTGTCCAGCAGGTTGGGAAAAAGGAAAGCCAGGCATGAAAGCTTCTCCCCAAGGGGTTGCTGAATATCTTTCTGAGCATTCTGGTTCTCTTTAAGAGGTATGCAAAAGGTATTACTGCGCAAGAATATTAGTTCTTTTTAATAAAAGGGAATGGTTAATGTTATGCAGTAATACCTTGCTCAGACGTTTCATTAATTCGGTTGCATCTTTGTGGATGCATTTATTTCATCCCAGGAATTTACAATAGCACAAAACAGTTCAGCGGTTTTTTGTGCGTCATAAATGGCCGAATGCGCTTCATTAACATCAAATGGGATGCCTGCTGATTTTACTGCCTTAGCCAATACTGTTTGTCCGTAGACAAGCCCCGCAAGTGTTGCTGTATCAAAACAAGTAAATGCGTGAAATGGTGATTTGAGATTGGTGCGCTTAACGGCTTCTTTAATGAAAAGCAAGTCAAACCACGCATTATGACCAACCAGCACTGCTCGTTGACAATGATGTTGGTTCAAAGCTTTATAAATAGGATGAAATAGTCGTTGCAGAGCGGTGGCTTCATCGACGGCAAATCGTAGTGGCTGATAGGGATCAATGCCAGTAAATGCCAGAGATTCAACGTCCAGTTCTGCTCCATCGAAGGGCAAAATGTGCTCAAAAAAGTATTTGCCTGGGATAGTCGTCCCTGGTTGTCAATATCCAGTAACACAACACACATTTCAAGAAGTGCATTTTTTTCGGGTCTATTCCTGCTGTTTCTACATCAACGACGACAGGCAGGAATCCTCTGAAACGATCTTTTATTTGTTTCCTTATCATCGAATTATGCGGCTTCATGAATACTCCATTGCAGCGTTGTTCCAGCGGCAACCGGTACAACTTCTTTATCACCAAATGGTAAGGTCTGCGGGATGAGTTGGGGGCGTTCAATGAGCTCAATGCATTCCTGTGTGGCTGGGAAGTGATAAAAATCTGCTCCAAATTGCCCGAGAAATGCATTAAGTTTTTCCAGCTTGTTTAAACCTGAAAAAATTTGCGCATACATGGCAATAGCAAATGGTGCTGAATAAATACCAGCGCATCCGCAAGCACTTTCTTTATTTTCTCGCGTGTGAGGAGCACTGTCTGTACCAGCAAAAAATTTTCTGTTACCGCTGGCAGCTGCTTGTTGTACTGCTTTCTGATCTTGTTCGTGTTTTAATATAGGAAGGCAATAATAATGAGGTCTGATACCTCCAGCCAGTAAATGATTACGGTTAAACATCAAATGATGGGGCGTAATGGTCGCAGCGACGGTATCTGGTGCCTCAGTTACAAATTCAACGGCTGTCCGAGTAGAAATATGTTCCAGCACCATACGTAATTTTGGAAAATTTTTTATTAAGGGTTTAAGATTTTCTTCAATAAACAAGCGCTCTCTTTGATAAATATCACCGTACGTTACTTCGCCATGAATTTGTAAGACTAAATCTTCAGCTTGCATCAATTCCAATAAGGGATATAAGACACTCAGTGAAGAAACCCCTTCTTCTGAGTTGGTGGTTGCTCCTGCAGGATAGAGCTTTGCACCCAGTATGTAAGGGTGGTGTTTTTTAATTTGCTGTAATGCTTCTCCTTTGACTGCTTCATTAAGATAAAAGGTCATGTAGGGAGTAAATGGCTGATGCGTAAGGATAGATAGGATGCGCTGACGGTAGGCAAGAATATCCTCTAAAGAAGTGAGTGCTGGCTTTAAATTTGGCATCACTAGAGCACGGCCAAAGTGCTTTGCGGTGGCCAAAACAGTATGTTGCAGAACTTCATTGTCTCGAAAATGAACATGCCAATCATCGGGGCGCGATATGGATAGGGTACGCACAAGCAATTTTCCAAGAGTGATAAATATATTGTAGGATAGCATGCTTTGTTATCAAGCTGGTCAGAAATTTAAGAACAAATTGACATTTCAAATACATCCATAAATAATCGGTACTCCCGCTCCTGTAAATAAGGGAGCGCAAGAATTCCCAACTGTGGGTAAATCATAGGGATGTGGGCAATTCTTTTTTGTTTGACTGTATCCATTCGCTGCGACTCTGAAGCATAGTGAGCAGCCAAGCCATAAATGCCTGCATGCTTGCAAGGAAAAACAATAATCTAGCGGAGATTTAGGATGATGAATATGAAGAAAACAGCCCTTGCTGTTCTTGCCTTTGGCAGTAGTGCGGTGTTTGCGGGCGCGATGGGACCTGTTTGTACGCCTGGCAGTGTGACCATACCTTGTGATCGCTCAGGTTGGGATTTTGGTATTCAAGCATTGTATCTTCAGCCAACTTATAAAGGGAATGTTTACCTAACTAACTTTGTAAATGCCGCAGGAGTTACCAATTGGCATGATCTGGATCCTGATTGGGGATGGGGATTTAAACTGGAAGGAGCTTATCACTTTAATTCAGGCAATGATATTAATGTTAATTGGTATCATTACAGCAAAACAACGAATCATACCGTTTTAATAGGCGATGCAGATGTTCCTGTAAGTCTTAGCACACAGCTTAAGCCAAAATGGGATGCAGTTAATCTGGAATTTGGTCAGCATGTGGATTTTGGCGAGTTTAAAAATATCCGCTTTCATGGTGGTGTCCAATATGCTCGCATCAGTAATGACTATTATGATAACATTACAGGCACCACGCCTACCGAACGCATACGTACGAAATATAATGGATTTGGTCCACGGGTAGGGATGGATCTATCTTATGACTGGAGTAATGGGTTTGCGGTTTACGCAAATACCGCTGGCGCCTTACTGATTGGCGATAGCACATTTAATACAACAACGCTTGGTGTGATAGACCCGGCAGGAATTTCCAATGGTTCCAATACGATCATTGTTCCTGAGCTGGAAGCCAAACTTGGTGCAAAATACACTTGTGCTCTGGCTCAAGGAGCCTTGACGTTGGACGTTGGTTACTTGTGGCAAAATTATTTTGATGCTCAAAGTTTTCTGACGGCTACCCGGGTGGGAGATGATACTGATTTTGGTCTGCAGGGCCCATATATTGGTATCAAATACATGGGGTATGTATAAGGAGTGGTTTTAGAAATTTTTTGATAGGTTCGCTTATTATCAAAACAGCACTTAGAGCAATAAATGTTGGCTTTGTAAAAATAATAAGCAAATGATTTTAAAAATAATATAGAATTTTTGGTATTGCTGTTGACAATGGGAAATTGAGGCTGGATAATCGTCCCAAGTACGTTTTCGGATTAGAGCGATGATGGCGTACTGTAGTCAATACAAAGTTGTGGCTTGACGAAAAAACGGAAATTAATAATAAAAAAGTGGAGAAAAGTATGTTGAATCTGAAAAAAACAGCCGTAGCTGTTCTCGCTTTTGGTAGCAGTGCAGTATTTGCTGGTACCATGGGCCCTGTCTGCACACCAGGCAGCGTTACTGTTCCATGTGAAAATACAGCATGGGATGTTGGTATTCAGGCTTTATATCTTCAGCCAATGTATACTGGGGATTTCTCAAGAACTGCTACTGTATCAAATGCTAGCGGCACAGTTACCCGTGATTTTGATCGTGATCCTGAGTGGAGCTGGGGCTTCAAGCTGGAAGGTTCTTATCACTTCAGCACTGGTAACGATCTGAACTTGAACTGGTATCATTTGGGTAACAAAACCAGAACCCACAGCGTTAGTGGCGCTAGTCTTGATATCCCGGGAATCATAGATATTACTGACGCTTCTTACACCAACTCTATCACCCCACGTTGGGATGCAGTAAACTTAGAGCTGGGTCAGCATGTTGATTTTGGTCAATTCAAAAACATTCGCTTCCATGGCGGCGTACAGTATGTTCGTATCAAAACTGAACTGACCCACAATGGTTCAGGCACTGTAACCGTTCCTGGTACTGTTTTTGACGGCGTAGCTGCATCACTCAATGCTTCTGATGAGCACACCTTCAATGGTTTCGGACCTCGCCTTGGTACTGACATGTCTTACGACGTAGGCAATGGCTTGGCTGTTTATGCTAACGGCGCTGGTGCTCTGTTAACTGGTACAAGCAAGTTTAGCCATTCAGGTACTGCAAGTGCTTCTGGTCTTGGCGTTCTGGCTTTATCAGGAAGCGGCAGCCGCACAATTCTAGTTCCTGAATTGGAAGCTAAATTGGGTGCTAAATACACCTACGCTATGGCTCAAGGCGATCTGAGTTTAGACGTTGGTTACATGTGGGTTAATTACTTCAATGTTCACCACCGTGGTAGCTTGGCTAATACACGTGATGGCGAGTCTGACTTTGCTTTACAAGGTCCTTTCATTGGCCTGAAGTGGGTTGGCAGCGTTGTCTAATCTGCAGTAAAAGCGATTTAAAAACCCACCTTATGGTGGGTTTTTTATTCCAATTTATTGGATTGAAATGGAATAGTGTACACTATCAACGTAATCTGCTCTCTTAGTTTTTCCAGTCTTGGTTTTTCTATCATTTATTGCTAGCTAGTCTTTATTCCGCACGTTATAATCGCTTTCCATAAGTAAAAAAAATAAACAGGAGTTCCGTGTATGAAACACAAAGCGCTTATTGTGATCATGGCAGCTTGTTCGTTTTCTTTGCATGCTGCCACAGATGGTGAGCAACTACAGCGCGAAGTACAGCGCTTGCAACAACAGACTCGTGAGTTGCAAGCACAGCTAGATCGACTGCAAAAACAACTTGTAACACGGACTTCGGAGAAAAAAAGTCCGGTGATAACAAAAAATGCTTCTTTGCCAGCGCAACCTATAAAAAAACAAGAACAAAAGGCCAAACCCGCGCAAACTCTTTCTGCACCAGATGCCGTACATGAAACACCTCAAGCATTTCATAGTAGCGCCGTGAGTGTGCATGCCTTGGACGCACATCCGGAATCGTTGGAATTTTATCCAACGGCACTCATAGCGGATGAGCACGTTGTCACTTATATTGCTGGAACTCCTGTGGTTAGCTCTCCTTATTTGGGCAGCCGTCCTGCTTTTGATGGTTCGGATTATATTGTGAATATTTCCAGTATTAACCGCGATATTAGGTTAATGCAACAACGTCGGCGGTTATATCGAGCTTATCAGCGCATTGGATATCCTATTCCGCAAATGCCCATTATTGCTTTAAGTGGAAAAGTTGAACCAGTAGGCTCACTTGGAGATACCTTTTTTGGTAATACCGTTGGTGATTTGAATTTAGGATCCAGTGAGTTGGATATTGCTGCGGCTTTAAATGAAAAAGTAGAGGCTTACATGTCTCTTGCCTATGACGATGCCCCACCGGAAAGTGGGGGACAGCGTGTAGACAACTCAGCTCTTTTTCTCAATATGGGTTTTGTCAATATTGGTAACCTGGATCAATCTCCTTATTATTTTACCGCAGGCCAATTGTATGTCCCGTTTGGCCGTTTTTCCTCAGCGATGGTTAGTTCTCCATTAACGTTGCGATTGGCGCGAACCAATGCCAGACCATTCATTTTAGGTTATAAATCCCAACATGAAACAGGTCCTTTTGCTGCTGTATACGCCTTCAAAAGTGATACGACGCTAGGAAATTCTGGTGTTGGTGGTTTTAATTTGGGTTATATTTTTGGTCATGGTGATACGACTGGTGAAATTGGTGCTAGTATCATCAGCGCTTTAAATGATTCAACTGGCATGCAATTTAATGGTGCGATGCCGGGAACTACCTTTGGAGGATTCTCTTCGGTTACCAATGGTAATGAAGCGGTTCATAAGGTACCTGGTGTTGGTGTTCATGGTAACGTAAGTTTTGATCGCTACAATCTAACGGCTGAATGGGTAGGTTCTTCTGGGCGATTTAGAACACAAGATTTAAGTTTCAATGGCAAAGGCGCCAAACCACAGGCTGCGCAATTAGAAGCTGGCGTTACCTTTATGGCATTTGAAAAACCTGCTTCTGTGGCTTTAGGGTATCAGTGGTCGAAAGAAGCACTGGCTTTGAATTTGCCCTCACAGCGCATTAGTGGTGTTTTTAACATTTCTTTATGGAAAGATACCGTGGAAAGCCTCGAATATCGGCATGACATTGATTATAAGACCAATCAATATGCCAATGGTGCGGCGCCTGCCGGTAGTGGAGGCAATGCTAATACGGTTGGCACCGGTAAGTCGGCTGATTCGGTATTGGCTCAAATTGGTGTTTACTTTTAAGACAGATTCTAAACACCAGGATTGGCAAGCTTCCCTATATTCTTTCCAGGAATAAAGCGTTCCTCCTAATGAACATCGCCATTCATGATTTATGCTGGATGGTGATGTCTCTTTCTTAGTGCCTTTTTAAAGGTGTGTCAATTAGAGTGAAAAAATTTATCTCGACAAATGTGCTATCTTTTAAAAAGATGAGAACATTTTAACAGGACGTCTTTCTATGCATAGCCAGCAAGCGATGAAGCATAGCTGCGTCGTACAGCTTGCCTGCAGGATTTATCATTATGGCTATAACAATTCGCTATTCGGTGCTCTACTTGTTATCTATTCTTTCGTAAGACATGTTATTTACCGTAAAAATAAATACCTTTGGGTGTATGAATTTGCTGAGCAGTGTTTAGGGATTTCTTATGGGTTCTGGCATAAATTGTTGCTGATCACACTCCTATTGTTGACATGTGCTCAAATGACCATGGCGGCAAAAGTAATTGAATTATCGGTGCATGGCGGGATAGGACCAGCTACGGCGGATTATCTCATTCGTGGTATTGAAAAAGGACGAGGAGCGGATTTAATTCTTATTAAGATTGATACGCCTGGAGGATTGGATAAATCCATGCGTCAAATTGTTCAAGCCATACTCACTTCCTACACCCCTGTTGCGATATATGTCACGCCTGAAGGTGCGCGAGCGGCTAGTGCTGGCACTTATTTGCTCTATGCCAGTACGATTGCAGCAATGACACCAGGGACTCATCTTGGAGCGGCTAGCCCAGTGAATCTGACCGGTGGAATGAATGGCGAGGATAAGGATGGAAAAGAAAAAGATATCATGGGAAAAAAGGTAACCAATGATGCGATTGCCTATATACGATCACTTGCACAATTGCGAGGACGTGATGCTGATTTTGCGGAAAAAGCGGTTCTAGATGCGGCAACCATGACAGCGCCAGAAGCATTAAAAGCCGGTGTTATTAATCTAATTGCTAAAAATAGTGATGATTTATTAGCAAAGGTCAATGGCTTGTTAGTTAACCAGGCTGGGCGAGAAATTAAGTTAAATACAGCCAATGCAGAGATTGAGTCCATCAAACCAGATTGGCGCATGCGCTTTTTATTGGTTATTACAGATCCAACCATTGCCTATTTACTCTTATTGTTAGGTATCTATGGCATTTTCTTTGAATTAATGAATCCAGGCTTCATCGCGCCAGGCGTTATTGGAGCAGTATCCATGCTGATTGCTTTATATGCGCTGCAATTGTTGCCGATAAATTACGCTGGATTGGCTTTGATATTATTAGGTTTGATTTTTATTGTTGCTGAAGCATTTGTTCCTAGTTTCGGTGCGTTAGGATTAGGAGGTTCAGTTGCATTTATTATTGGCTCAATCTTGTTAATTGATACGGAGCATGAAAGCTATCAGATCGCTTGGTCAGCCATTTGGGCGATGGCAGCTGCCAATATTATAGTTTTTATAGCATTACTTGGTATGGCTATTCAATCGAGACGAAAACCGGTACAACACGGGACTCAATTATTAATTGGGTCTAAAGGCCGTTCGTTAGCGATGATTAATTTGGAGGGGCAGGCCGTTATTCGTGGGGAAATTTGGAGTGTTTATGCCCATGAGCCTATTCAGGCAGATAAGCCCATCATTGTGGTGGGTGTGGATGGGTTAAAGCTTGAGGTAAGAGAAATAGAAGGAGAATGAAATGGCATTTATGGGATTTTTGATCATTATTTTGTTTTTTTATTGGTGTCCATGTTACGAGTACTTAGAGAGTATGAGCGAGGGGTTGTCTTCATGCTGGGGCGTTTTTGGCGAGTGAAAGGGCCAGGGCTTGTCATCATCATTCCTGTGCTGCAACAAATTGTTCGGGTTGATTTACGCACGGTCGTCATGGATGTTCCCAGTCAAGATGTTATTTCTCGCGATAACGTTTCTGTACGGGTAAATGCAGTGGTGTATTTTCGTGTAATGGAGCCACAAAAGGCGATTATTCAGGTAGAAAATTATTTTGAAGCGACCAGTCAATTGGCACAAACGACATTGCGGTCTGTACTTGGCCAGCATGAACTTGATGAAATGTTGGCAGAACGCGAGCGGTTAAATAGCGACGTGCAAAAAATACTGGATGCCCAGACAGATGGTTGGGGGATTAAAGTATCCAACGTAGAAATCAAACACGTTGATCTTGATGAAAGTATGATTCGTGCAATTGCCAAACAGGCAGAAGCAGAGCGGGATAGACGGGCAAAAGTGATTCATGCAGAAGGTGAACTGCAAGCGTCTGAAAAACTTTCGCAAGCGGCCGAAGTCTTGGCAAGAGTACCGCAAGCTATGCAGTTACGCTATTTACAAACACTTTCTGGACTTGCGGGAGGTGGGAATGCATCGACAATTATTTTTCCTATGCCAATGGAATTGGGAGAAATTTTAAAAAATTTTAATAAAAAAGAGTAGCGTCTGATGCATGTCATGCCCGCGCAGGCGGGGCAACCATTCCTGGGTTGGCATGGTAACTCTGATATACCAAAGGCAATGGAGATAAATTTGATTGAGCAAAACAATCCTCAGTGGCTTGACTTGAGTATTGGATTATTTTGGTGGATGGTTGCCCGCCTCAGCAGCATAACAGAATTTTTGGTCATGTATGAAGGCCTGCGGTACAAAGTGCTTTCTTTCCCGAGGAAGATATGATAGAAGGAGGTTATCTTTGCGTTAGGTAATTAGAGGTATTTATGTCAATCAAATCCGATCGCTGGATAGAAATGATGGCGATGGAACATGGGATGATTTCTCCATTTCAGCCAGGCCAAGTTCGTAAAAATGAAACGGGCCGCATTATTTCTTATGGCGTTTCCAGTTATGGGTATGATGTGCGCTGTTCCAATGAGTTTAAGATTTTTACCAATATTAATTCAGCCATTGTTGACCCCAAAGCATTTGATGAAAACAGTTTTGTTGATGTGCAAGCGGATGTTTGCATTATTCCGCCAAATTCATTTGCATTGGCACGAACCGTGGAATATTTTCGCATACCGCGCAATATCCTGACGGTTTGTTTGGGAAAATCAACGTATGCTCGTTGTGGGATTATTGTGAATGTAACTCCCTTGGAACCAGAATGGGAAGGTCATGTTACCTTGGAATTTTCCAATACAACACCGCTTCCAGCGAAAATTTATGCGCATGAAGGCGTTGCGCAAATGCTATTTTTGGAAGCAAGTGAGGTATGTGCTGTATCCTATCGTGATCGGAATGGTAAATATCAAGGACAAACCGGCGTAACTTTACCGCGCACTTAAGGTTTTATTCATCACTGATGGGTCGACGATGTCGTGAAGCATCAACTCGCTCTCGTAATTCCTTACCTGGCTTAAAGTGAGGACTGTATTTTGCTTCAGTGACTACCTTTTCTCCTGTTTTTGGATTATGTGCATTGCGCGGAGGGCGGTAATGCAGTGAAAAACTGCCAAATCCGCGGATCTCAATGCGTTTACCTTGAATCAGTGCTTCACTCATTAACTGAAGAAGGTAGTTAACGCTGTTTGTGACTTGCTTTTCGGGCAGATGCGTCGTTTTTGCAGCAAGATTTGCAATGAGTTCAGATTTAATCATGTCCACCTCTATTTGCAGTGTGATTAATTTCCCACCAATACTACAGGTGATCTCGTTTTTAACTCCCCAACTTGAAGCACAGGGCATCAAGAACTCATTTGAGCAGTTATTTGTATATTATGATATTAGTATAGACGTGAAATAAAATTATTCAATGTTATCAACTGCATGGAGTGGATTTTTATTTTTGATTTGCATCAACCGCTCTTGAATATAGGCAGTCACCAACCCCCAGCTCATTTTTACCGTGGTGGCTCGAATCACATGAAAGTCTTGCGATGGAAGTTTTTTACTGGTTGTTATAATTATAGTGCCAGCAGGCATCTTGTTTAATCGCTGGCAAAGTGCGCTCCAAGTATCCCCAATAAATGCGGTTGAATTTATAAAAATCAGGGTTGCATCATAAAAGTTGGTTTTTAAAAAATCACCATGAATAAAGTGAATTTTATTGGCAGCCGTTGAATATTCGGGAATTTGTTCTAACGCTTCTTTTTGTTTTAGAGCAGCCTGATGCAGGCTACTAAATAACTCAATACCACAGCTTTTTTCCACGTCAAATACCATGGTGCAGGCCAGCACGGCTGTCCCAATACCACTACCTAAATCATAAAAAACCGTATTTTTGGTAGGATTTGTGCATGATAACAAAGCGATGAAGGAAACAAAATCAATCTCTCCATAGAGATATTCCATGGCATCTTGACTTGCTCGTGCCTTGCGCGACAGCTTAAAACCATTAATATCGGCAAATAATTGCTGGTAAATGTTCAAGTGTTGCTTTATGTGTAATTTTTTTCTCCAGATATTGATTCTCATTTGGCGTAAGGTCTGCAGAAAGATGAGAATCAATAGACTCAAAAAAATAAGAAGATGATATTGTTCACAGGAGTCAACTTTTTTGATTAACAGGTTCTCCCAGAATTTTTATTTTTCCTGATAGGATAATTTTGACCATGCATTCATCAGCATTTTTCCTGCTCCGCGTTCATTCATGGCGTGTTGGTGAATTTCCCATGGGAATTCATCACTTATGTATAGGCCAATGGAAAAGGCTGTAAGCAGTGAAGTGAGAAATGCCAAGGCAACGGTTCTCCATTGAAACATGCGTAATAATTTGTCGCTTTTCAGGATGACATGGTTGGCTGATTTTGCAACTTGCTCACAGCTTTCATTAGCAATACGGTGAAAGTGTTGCGGATCATATTGCGATAGTTGGTTATCAATACGTTCCAGTGCGTGCATGGTATGTTGATTGATCTCGGTGACGGCTTGTTCACAAAATTTGGACAGTTGTTTTTGGTTATTGGATAGATGCGTCAGGATTTGCTGCTCAATTTGCTGCATAGCAGTCAAATACTCTTTTCCTTGTTTAAGGGCATTTTCTGCCGTTAGACGAAAACGTGCTAGTCCGGCCTGGGTAAATATTTCTTGAAGGGAATTAAGTTCAGTTTGCAAAGAGCATAATCGCTCCTGAAACTGCTGCTGATGAGACGATGCCCGTAATTCAATATCTTGGCGCCATTCCATCATTTTTGTTTCTGCGAATTCAAAATAGGCAATAAATTCCCCTGTACGGCGTAATAACTCTTTTAACCGTAGAATGTCTTGCTCATCCATGTGCTCCATGTAGACCTCCTCGCTGATGTATGTTGCGGTTTTCAGCAATTTTTTTCTATCTGGGTACACCTTGGGCAAATCATGTTGTCATGGACATCTCATTGCTATATTGATTATATACCTGTTATTAGGGAATTTGCGATATCTGTTTCTTGCAAAGCCAGAATAGAGTTAGAAATTTTTATTAATGAGAGTCATGATGATAAAACAGTTGGTCATTGTCAGTCTGCTTGTTTTCGGCGTTCTAATGATATTTTTATATGTATGGCAACGTCATCTAATTTATTTCCCGCTGCGGGAAGTTCCAAAGCAGATTGATTTTCATGCCAGCGATATGGAAGTGATTCACCTAAAGACACAAGATGGATTGCAATTAAGTTCCTGGTATAAACCGGCGGCGAAAGGCCAACCCACGGTGCTTTATCTACATGGCAATGCAGGACATATTGGTTACCGAATGCCATTTGTACGTCAGTTACTGGAGGCAGGACTTGGAATATTCCTATTAGAATATCGTGGCTATGGGGGAAATGCCGGCTCTCCAACAGAACAAGGCTTATATCTAGATGGACAGGCGGCGATGGCTTTTTTACAAGCACAAGGAATTCAACCCCGGCACATGGTTTTATATGGAGAATCCCTGGGTACGGGAATCGCAACCAAATTGGCATCTGATCATCAGATTTGTTCGTTGATTCTGCAGTCTCCTTTTACCTCACTTACGGCTTTGGCACGTTATCACTATCCTTGGCTTTTTATCAAACCGCGGGATCGCTTTGATTCATTAAAACGAATCCAATCCATTCGGGTGCCTCTGTTAATATTGCACGGTAAGCGTGATCCTATTGTGCCTTATCAACAAGGTGTTGTTCTTTATAATACGGCAAATCAGCCAAAAAAAATGTATTCTTTTCCTCTACGCGGGCATAATGATCTGTGGAACGAGTCGGTTTTTACTGAGGAAGTAATTCAGTTTATCAAGGCACATTGTAAATAGTATGTTTCCTTGTTTAGAGTGATGAATGATATTTTACTTTCATTTTTTTACGGAGCCTATTTATCCCACCAGGCTAGTATGAAAAGGATTTAGGACGCCTAACACGGGCTGATTCAACAGATTGAAGATCCATGATTGAAGGATACTAAAGTATTTGGTGGGGAATTTAAAATAGAGCAATTGCGTGAGCTAGAGTATGAATTTTAAACACGATATTGTAAAACAATAGTTAATACTTTCTTAATCTTTATTCATTACAATGAAGTTATTCACATCATTACAGGAGAGTGTTATGCCGACGGTGCGCCAACACTCAGGTTTTTTTGGACATCCTCCAGTTCGAACTGCAGCGGTTGCAAAATTACGGTCAGCCTTTGTAAATATGGGTGGTACTGGCGATTGTGGTTTTCGGTCCGTAGCTGCTGGTTTTATTGATAATTTTTTAAGTGGACAACGCATCAAAGCTAATGTAATTGCCAGAGTGCTGAAACAACATGTCGCTTATTTCCCGGAGCATGGTTCCAATATGATTTTGGCAACACCAACGGAAGAATTGCGCGAATTAACAAGGCGTGTATCCATGGCGGAATTGATTCAAAAACTATCTTATACGTTAAGACAAATGGCTGTTAATGAGCTTTGTGTCAATCCTGCCCGATATCGTGGCGCTTTTGTTGGTAGCCACGAGAATACTTCTCCGGATAGTATGCGTAAGCCATCCACTTGGATGGATGAAAGTGCCATTGCTGCATTGGCAAATGCGTTGGATTTTCCCATTGAGGTGCGAGTGGTGGAGAAAGGCAAAGAGTTGCCTATGAGATTGCAATACAATGCCGGTGCTGCTAATCCTGGTATCGTTATGCAGCTTCAAAATGATCATTACATTCCCCGGGTTGTTCACCAAGAAGAATTTGCTGCAGTAAGACATAAACCTGCTCCTGTGGTTAGGACCAATGCAGTCCAACATGATCCTAACCTATCTGAAATTCTTGCAGTCATTGCAACAGAAGACAAACGTTTGCAAGAAGAATTTGAATCTTTACGACACCGTTTAACAGCGATGGTTGCCGCCGGTGAGTTAAGTAAAGCTGATTTGTTAAAACTTTATGTGAAAGGCATGGCGACCAGTGATTATTTGCAAGGGCGGGTGCAATACGTAGGGACTGAGCATGGTACGCAGCATTTTTTTGAAGCCATTACCCAGGCACAAAAAGAGCCAGAAGCTCTTGTTTTAACCAAGGAACAGTACGATGAGCACATTATTGCCGAATTGATCCATGCGCTTGCTCGTGCCATCAGCATCGGCGATATGCCAGCCGAGCGGGTTTTTGCTCAAATCGATGAGGTTGATGAAGTAAGACATCATAGTGTTTTGCGCTGATGTTATAGTCAATGCTGCTTATAAAGAATAAATGTTTGTATATTTCACAATTTTTTCATTCTATAAATTTATTCATTACTATTTTGAATAGGCATTACGAATGTAATGCCGTTAATACTTCCTTCCCAACCCGTATTCCTGACTGAACTGCCCCGTCCATTTGAGCCCAAGATTCTGTTGCTCGCTCGGAACTTGCCCAATGAATACGTCCCATAGGTTGGCGTAAATATTGACCGTAGCTCACCCAAGAACCAATAGTAGGCACTCCCACACTGCCAAGAGAAAAAGACTGTGAATCCCAGATTTGCTCTACATAGGCAAGGTAATGTCGAGCCTCTTCACCAAAAAATTTTGCAAGAGAATTTACTAATAATTGTTCGCGCTCAGAAGATTGCATATCCGCGAGATTTGGATGTGAATTAAAAGGAGTGTTTAACATAATTAAGCAGCCAGATTCCGTATTTAGAGGAGAGGCATCCCATACTACTCCAAGGGGCTCTGTTTGACTAACTACATGACCTGATAATCCTTGTTTTCGCCAAAACGGTGTCTTATAAACAAACATCGCTTTAAATGCCGGGGTCATTATCACACGTTGGTTCATATTTGTAGCGCCCGCTCTAGGTACAATTCGTTTTCCATCCTGTTGAAAATGAATGCCACTTGCTACAGCAGGAGGAACTGCCACAATAGCATATTTTGCATGTACAATGGATTTGGTAGCATAGACTGTGACCATCGAGTCGGATTGATCAATTCGATATACTTGGTTATTGAATAAAAGATTATTTTTAGGATTTTTGCTCAATTCATCTGCAATTTTATAGGCTATGGCAGCAACACCTCCTTCAGCACGCAACCAATGCTTCATATCCGCATAGTTTTCAAATCCATGGGACATTTTGGCGTAGGTTAATACATTCAATAAGGATGTGTTACTTAATGGACCAATATAACCCTCAATAGTACGTACAACAATTTGCGCGTTTTTTGTATCCAAATTGGAATAGTTGGTCTTAAACCATTCAAGAAAAGTAATATTATCTAAATTTTCTGCGTTCGGATAAAGCCAAGGTTGGTTTGGATCAAGCGATTCACTCATCGTAATCAAATGATTTAAGACCTTCGCTGCAGACTGCAAAGTTGGCGGGGGATTTTTAGGAGAAAACGATAGTTCATCCATAGGTACGCGGTGAATACTATTATTTTCCATGATTAATGCATCACCCGTGATATAGGTAGGGTAAAGATTTACTTTATATTCTTTAGCCAAGGCAATCATATGGTGATGCGTGGGGCTTATGATCCATCCAGCCCCCAAATCAGCTACAGCCCCTCCGGGTAATGGCACAGATAAAGCTCGACCGCCCACTCGTTCACGGGCTTCTACTAAAGTAACGCGATAGCCTGCTCTTGAAATTTCGCGCGCCGCCAACAACCCGCTATATCCGGCACCAACGATCACAACATCGGTAGTAAAAATTGTTTTTTTCTCCATAGCTGAAGGGGTTGCATAATTATTTAGCGCCACTATTAATAAACTGATCCCGGTAAAAATACGTTTAAACCAAGAGCTCCTTTTCATTTAAAACTCCATCCCATTAATTTTTATTCACAAAATTTTTAATTACCGCCAGCACTTTTCGGTTACTATTATTGGTATGCCCAATATGTATTCCTTTGGTTTCATACTCTTTCCATAAAGCAACCACGGCAGACCAATTACTTATAGATTTTTCATGAAAAATAAAATGTCCTTTATCATCTATTAATACAATTGGAGTATGAAGTGCTGAATTTGCATCGGGAAGCCAGATTTTTGCAAAAGGAGCATCAAATAAATGAACGGCATCAGGCCATATCATGAGCTGCATTTGAGGGTTTTTTTCTTTAATAGAATGAGCATAATCAATAGCTTGTTTTGGTGAAACCTCATCATCTTTTTCTGCCACAATAGAGAGAAAAGGCAATTGCACAGGTTGTATGTCGGCTAAATCGTAATATAAGTTAGCTAAAGGGTAGAGCACACAAGCCCAGCGTATATGGGCATTAATTGCCAATGTGTTAAACAAACGTTTATCTAAAGCGAGAGTAATTGCCATAGCACCTCTCGACGCTCCAAATAACCCAATTGGAAGAGGAGCAAATTGTTTCATATTCTGTATTTTTTTGATGGCTAGTAATATATCCAAAACTTGTGCAGGAAAACTAACCCGTGCCTGGTTATGCAGTACTTCAGTTGTACCACGGATTGAATATGAATCAACCACAATGACTGCATAAGATATCTTTAAAAAATTACGGATGTGTTCACCTATTAAAGCGTCACGAACTCCTTCTGAACTTGGAGAAATAATCACAACGCCGCGTGCTCTTTTGTTTGGCAAGTAGCCTAAAAGAGATGATTTTATTTTTGGTGTCGGTAAGGGGGATTGTCCCAATAAAGCAGAGAAATCATCCAAATTTGCTGTTAGGAAGGGAATACTTACCTGTTTTACGCCTGGAGGAAGAGAAATGGGCTGGGAAGAAAATAGCACCGATTCCGTTTCTGTCAGTGCTGTAGCTGTTTTAGCCAAACGATTCTCTGCCATTATTAGTGAGGGGAAAAATATACTAAAAACAATGATGCAGCCCCAAACAGACTTTATCATTGTTTCATTCCACGTTGTTCTTCTACAATATCCATTTGGGTATCGCGCTGAAACAGCATAGCGCTAATATTAACCCCATCAAAAAAGTAAATATCACAATTGTACCAAGCACGGTGATTATTCCCATTTGGTAATGACTGAGTCCCAGATGGGTTTTGGATCATAATAAAGGCATTACCAGAAACCAGAGTACGCTCCACATTTTCATAAAAATCAGGTAAGACCGACAAAAGCCCATCAAAAAACATTGCTTTTACATTGTTTTTGCCTTTTAAAAACAAAATGCCATCTGGCTCCCAAGTGGATTGCTCGATGGAGTCTTTCATACGTTGCAACAGTAGATCACCACGTTGTTTTGTGGGCATAACTGTACGTTTTAAATCTTGTACATAAGCCATTCCTACTAAATTATTGGTGGTGGTCATTGGCTTCCAATAGTTATCAATAATGTTGTATTCATTTTGAATATCAATTTTTTCGGGATGTTTCACCCATTTCATATAAGTATCTTCCTCTATTCGCCAATCTATTATTTTCCCATGAGAGAGCGTGATAATGTCACATCCGGCCCAAACCCACGGCTTTTTATTCTCAGGCTGAGTAGAGCCAACGTAAAATAATATTAACACGCTTCCTTCGGGATCGTTCCCTCCCCCTACTCGACTGCCTGCCACCATAAAACGCCCTACATTTTTGGTAAGCATCGGGTATTGTTGTACCTCTTTTGTTAAATAATTTTGGATATTGGTTGCTCCTCGTATTGGCATCGTTTGTTGACCTTGCCAATGCAGCATAACTGCATCTTGATCTAACAATTGACTCATCGCTTGAACCCACTCAGCTCCATACTTAGTTTGATAAAGCGTAAGAATTTTTTTGAACGTTGCATCTTCCAAGGTATCAGCATAAGGAATTTTTTCGACTGGCGTTTGCAATAAAGAATTTTGTGCGGCCGAACCATAAACACAAAATAAAGACAAAAACAGACTGCTTAAGATTGTCCTTAATCTTGACATGAGATGTTCCTTGAAATTGAATTTTCAATCAGGCTTTGATAAATTAGATTTTAAAAAATTATTCAAAGTAATTATAGCCTCCATGCTATCAATAAAATTAAGACATTGCTATTAAATGTTTAAATGCCATGCTGAAGGATATTTGCCATTTTGCGGACATGCCAAAAAATGGCAGAATGCATTGTTTTAGCTAGTGTCTCGTATTAAGAGGAGTCACTAGATTGTTAAACCTTGTTCTTTCATCCATTCATCACTGGCGTATTTTGACATGTAATTACGAATGGAGTCGGGTAAGATGACTAGGCATTTCTGGCCTTTTTCTAATGTTTTAGCTGCCTGAAGTGCCGCCCACATGGCTGCCCCACTGGAGCCGCCTACCAGTAGACCTTCTTTGCGAATCAATTGCCTGGCCATATGAAAAGAATCTTTATCGTTGGTCTTAACATAGGCATCAATCAATGTATTATCAAGGACTTCTGGGAAAAAGTCATAGCCTATCCCTTCCACATGATAGGGCTTGATTTCGTTTCCTCCTCCAAGAATAGAACCGATAGGATCAACGCCAACAATTTGAATGTTTGGTTTATGTTCTTTCAATCGTTTTGCGATGCCGGTGATGGTGCCGCCGGTTCCAACTCCAGCAACAACCATGTGTAAATCATCGCCAAAATCATCAATAATTTCCTGTGCCGTACCAATATAATGTGCATTTGGATTATCCGGATTGGAATATTGATCGAGGATATGAGAATTGGGAATCTCTTGTTGTAATTGCTTGGCTAAGGAAATATGACTGTCTGGATCATTCCATGCCGCTTCCGTGCGGGTACGGTAAATGGTGGCCCCCAGACGTTCAAGAACAGCTTGCTTTTCATGGCTCATTTTATTGGGCATGGTGATTACTACTTTATAGCCCATGACTGCGCCAGCAAGCGCAATACCAATGCCGGTATTACCAGAAGTTGGTTCAATAAGCGTATCGCCAGGTTTAATGCGTCCTTCTCGTTCAGCATTTTTTACCATTTCATAACCGATACGATCTTTCACGGAACCACCGGGATTGAGAAACTCACATTTTCCATATAATGCACAGGGAAGTTCTGTTCCAATGTGATTGATTTTTACTACAGGTGTACGGCCAATGATGTGTAGAATATTGTCGTAAATCATGATTATCTTCTCGTTATTTTTTGCAAGCATTATACGCGTATTTCAATGAATGCAATACATGGACTTATTCTATAATGGAAATAAGTGATTAATTATGTGAAAATTTAATATCAGCCGGGAACATAGATTTTTCACTTTTTAAGGTCTTATGAATGAGTGAATTAAAAGCAAAAGTGGCAAAAGCCGTACTTTCCTATATTGATGATAATATGATTGTTGGTGTTGGTACTGGGTCTACGGTGAATTATTTTATTCAGGAGCTGGCAACGGTTAAGCACCGTATTGATGCCTGTATTGCCAGCTCCAATGCAACAGAAACCCGGTTGCGTTCATTAGGTATCCCTGTTATTGATTTAAATGTTGCCGATGATTTGCCGATTTATATTGATGGAGCAGATGAAGTTAATTTCAAACGTGAAACTATTAAAGGCGGTGGCGGTGCTTTAACACGAGAAAAAATCATTGCTACCACTGCCAGGCAGTTTATTTGTATTGTAGATGAAACAAAACTAGTCGAGAATTTAGGCGAATTTCCGATTGCTGTAGAAGTGATCCCAATGGCCAGAAGTTTTGTGGCACGAGAAATAGTGAAACTTGGGGGCGATCCGCAGTATCGAGAAGGATTGATTACAGACAATGGTAATATCATTCTTGATGTATTTGGCCTGAATTTAGACTCTCCTTGTGAAGTAGAAAATGCCATCAATATGATTCCAGGTGTTGTAGAAAATGGGTTGTTTGCCAAACGACTTGCCGATCGGGTGTTGATTGCAAAACCTAATGAAATAATAACGTTGAAATAATAATCTTATAAGGTGGATATCTAATATATCTGGATGTTGCAAATTTCCAATATAAAAGGATTTAAGTCATGGCTGAGAAATTATTGGATGTATTGATTGTGGGAGCAGGACCTGTTGGATTATTTTGTGCAAATGAATTAATACGGCATGGGCTAACTTGCCGTATTATTGATAAGAAGACCAATTTAAGTGACAAATCCAAGGCATTAGCTATTCATGTTCGTACCCAGGATGTTTTGCAAGACTGCGGATTGATTACGGAAATACTGGCGCAAGGGCATAAGGTAGAAGGCATCTTACTTAAATCACATGGTAAAACATTAATTAACGCAATGTTTACCAACATTGAAGCAAACAGTCATTTTATCGTTGATTTACCACAAGATAAAACAGAGCGTATCTTATTTGATGGTTTATTGAGCAAAGGAGGGAGGGTCGAGTGGCAGACGGAGTTGACTGCTATTCTTCAAAATATTAATAGCGTTCAAGCCACCTTAACCAGAGAGGATGGTTCTTCTGAACAGGTGCATAGCACCTGGTTGATTGCCTGCGATGGTTCCCACAGCACGGTTCGTCATTTGTTTAATATACCGTTTATTGGTGCTGAATATAGTCAAAATTGGTGGTTGGCTGACCTATTAATTGATTGGGCAATGCCTGAAGAGCGCATGGTTGTCTATCTGCATGGACACGAACTGGTGGCTTGTTTTCCTATGGGTGAAAAACGCTATCGTTTGATTTTAACGGCGCCCGATGACAAAGAGCCTACCTTCGAGGATATTCAAGATCATTTTAATAGACGAAGCTCTGATTCAGCCAAATTATCTAATCCAATATGGATTACAAAATTTAATATTCATCATCGCCAAATTCAGCAGTATCGCCGCGAGCGAGTATTTTTTGCCGGGGATGCTGCCCACATTCACAGCCCCATGGGGGGACAAGGTCTAAATACTGGCATCCAGGATATTTATAATTTGATATGGAAATTGGCCCTGGTACAAAAAGGCTATGCCCAGGAAACAATTCTTAACAGTTATCATTTGGAACGATATCCCATAGGAAAAGAAGTATTGAAAAAGACAGATATGATGACGCGAATGATGCTCATAAAGAATCCCGTGCTTATCAAAATACGCAATGCTTTTATGTCATTAATGATGTCGTTTGATTTTATTCAAAATAAATTGACAAGACAGATGGCTGAGTTGGAAATTTCCTATGCGGGCAGTCCAATCGTTAAAGATTTAGCTCATTTTAAACGGCTGAAAGCTGGACATTTTGTTCCAAATTTTAATTTATCACGTCTGGATAACGGACAGCGTCAATCGTTGATTGAAATGGTTAACGGTACTTTGCATCATTTATTTCTTTTCTCAGGAAAAAATGCATCCGATGTTATGAATTTGGTAGAAATAGCAAAATTTATTAAAAAAAATCATCCGGAGACGATCGTTTCTCATCTTATTTTAAGTCAACCCATGGATATCCCAGCATCGCCATGTCTTGTGTGGCTGGATGAAGGGCAAGAGGTACACCATACTTATGATATCAATCAATCTGCCGTGATTTTGCTGCGTCCGGATAAATACATCGGATTTACTTCAATGCCGGCTGATAAGGCTTCTTTAATTGCTTATCTGCAATCAATACTGCAATAGCTGTTGAGTTATTTATTTTTAAATCAGTAGCTTATATAACATATAGGTCGGCGCTTTCTATCTTAATTTTTGTTGCTTGGGGATTTTCTTTGTACGGGACAATCAGGGCGATTTCATCAAAGTTTAAAAATTCATCACGGAGAAGAGGTAAATTGTAGAAGAGTTTACTTATTAACCTGGCGATTAAAGAAAAAGGTGTTAAGAATCAGGCGCCTACGTTGGGCAACGTAGATTATAAAAATCTTAAGAAGGAGCCTGATTATGATGCAAGTTACGCGTAAATTTGGAAAAAATCAATATTTGTTCGATTGTTTTCTCACAATAAGGGATCCACGAGTCGGTGGTCGTTGTACTTATTCATTGTTAAGTATTCTAGTGATTGTTCTTTGCGGTCTAGTTTGTGGTTGTGATAGCTGGAAGGCTATGGAGTTATTAGCAAAGTCACGTAAACGCTGGTTAAGCCAATGGATAGATTTAAGTGAAGGGATACCCAGTCACCAAACTTTAGCCCGAGTTTTCTCTTTAATTGACCCCAAAGAATTTGAGCGGTGCTTGCGAGAGTGGATACAAGGGATATGTGTTTTATTTACCGATGACCTCATTGCTATTGACGGAAAAACGATGCGAGGTTCTTCTCATAAACGCAATCATAAGAAAGCCACTCATCTGATAAATGCCTATAGCTGCCGCTTGGCAACCACCTTAAACGAATGAAAGCCGCTCTTTCTACACAATATTTAAAAAAGTGATTGGTTTTTAAACTTTGATGAAATCGCCCTGAGGCAATTTTTTAAAAGCAACGTTGTTAATTTTTTCTTAAGGTTCGGTCGTTATACTGCTATCCATTGACTAAGGAGAGTGGTAATGCGGGTATTAATTGTTGAGGATAATGCATTTAATGCGTTTTGTCTGACTCGTTTGTTGGAAGCGGCTTGTCAGCATGTACAAGTAACCGTTGCTCATAATAGCTATGTTGCTTTAAAGCAGTTTGAAAAATATCAACCTGAACTGATTGTTCTGGATGGTGATCTGGGAGCAGGTGAAGGCCGTTATTGCAATGGCCCGGCTTTAGCCGATGTATTATGGAGAAAATACCCCAATGCTGCTGTGGTTGCCTGGACAGATTGCAAGCATATGCGCATGCAATTTGCCGAAATATTTCATCAACATAATAAGCATTTTAACGAATACAGCAGCTGGAACAAAATAATGTGCCCCAAGCGGTTGCATCAATCGTTGGCTCATTTGGCCGCTGAATTTGATTTTAGATATTACACCCGGCCTTCTTCGTCAATTCATATGGCACGTTTTTACGCATAAATTAGGGTGCTGTTAATGCGCCTCATCCCAATTTTTGCCAGTGCCTATAGAGACCACCAGTGGCACAGATAATTCAACGGTGTGTTCCATAAGTTGTTTAATGGTTGTTTTTATTTCATCCACCGCATCATCCTGTATTTCAAAAACCAGCTCATCATGCACTTGCATAATCATCCGTGCTTTGATGGATTGTTTGTTTTGCCAGTTGGCAATGGCCAGCATGGCTTTTTTAATAATGTCCGCAGCACTGCCTTGCATTGGAGCATTAATAGCAGTACGTTCTGCGGCCCTTTGACGCATCATATTTCGGGCATTGATTTCTGGTAAGTGCAAACGTCTTCCAAATAGGGTTTCTACATAACCTTGCTGATGAGCTTGCTTGCGTGTTCTTTCCATGTACTCCAACACGCCGGGATAGCGTTCAAAATATTTGTCGATATAAGATTGCGCATCTTCACGTTCGACCCCAAGTTGCTTGGCTAAGCCAAATGCTGACATTCCATATATTAGACCAAAATTAACTGCTTTTGCCCTACGACGTTGCTCTGCTGTCACTTCTTGTAAGTTCACAGAAAAAATTTCACTGGCGGTGGCCGCATGGATGTCCCAACCTTGCGCAAATGCTTTGAGCAAATTGGCATCTTTGGATAAGTGAGCCATGATGCGCAATTCAATCTGGGAGTAATCTGCGGCCAATAATAAGTGATTGGCTGGCGCAATGAATGCTTTGCGGATCAGACGCCCTTCCTCCGTACGAATCGGTATATTTTGTAAGTTGGGATCACTGGAAGAAAGGCGCCCTGTTGCAGCTACTGCCTGATTATATGAGGTATGAACGCGGTGAGTTTGAGGATTGATTCGTTTTGGTAATGCATCAATATAGGTGGAAACCAATTTGCTTAGACCGCGATATCTCAGGATTACAGCAGGTAACTGATAGTCAAACGCTAGCTCCTGAAGGACAGATTCGGCTGTTGATGGTTGACCAGTTGGGGTTTTAGCGAGAACTGGCAATTGTTGTTCATTAAATAAAATATCCTGCAATTGTTTGGGGGAATTCAAATTAAATGTTTTACCTGTTAATTGCCATGCTTCTTTTTCCAAATCCACGATTTCGGCTTTTAGGCGCTCTCCATGTTTAGCCAAAGTCGTGGTATCAATAAGAACGCCATGGCGCTCAATTTCTGCAAGAACGGTAAGCAACGGCATTTCTATTTCATGAAACACACTGCGTAAGCGTTCATCCATCATTGGATAAAGAGTTTGATGTAATTTCAAGGTAATGCTTGCGTCTTCTGCCGCATAGGGTGCTGCTTTTGCCACAGGAATTTGATTAAATCGCAGTTGTTTTGCTCCCACGCCGGCAATATCAGTAAAGCTGATGGTTTTATAACCAAGATATTTTAAGGCAAGTGAATCCATATCATGGCGAGCGGCAGTGCTATTTAACACATAAGATTCCAGCATGGTGTCACAAAAAATGCCTCTAAGGGTGATGCCATGATTTTTCAATACGGTGTAATCGTATTTTAAATTCTGACCAATTTTTTTTATATTGGGGTTTTCAAGGATTGGTTTGAGAACGGTGAGGACTTCTTCACGCTCTAATTGCTGACTGTTATCATCATGGGTTAGGGGAATATAAACAGGAAAATTGGCGTCTATAGCCAATGCAATTCCTACAAGACTGGCGCAAATAGCATCGAGATTGGTTGTTTCGGTATCCACGCAAAACTCTGAACAGGATTGTAATTTTTCTATCCAATCATGGAGCTGAGATTGGGTAGTGATGATTTCTAACGCCTGTTTGGGGGCATTAGTTGCTGCCTGGTTATTTTGTGATTCTTCATTTAATAATTCTTTTAGCCAGGTTTTGAATTCAAATTCACGGGCAAGAGCAATTAATTGCTCACGATCAATTGCGCGAGGGATCAGATCATCAATGGTGACCGGCAACTCAAGATTGGTCTGTATGGTGACTAATTTTTTTGCAAGTGGTAGATGCGATAAGGCAACACGCAGATTTTCGCCAATTTTACCCCCAATATCATCGGCGTGTTGAATTAAATTATCCAAGGTTTTATATTCATTTAACCAATTAACAGCCGTTTTGGGGCCGCATTTTTTTACACCTGGAACGTTATCAGAAGGATCCCCGGTCAATGTTAGATAATCAATGATTTGATCCGGCCTTACACCAAATTTTTCTTTAACCCCGTCACCATCAAGCACGGTCCCTGTCATTGTGTTAATGAGCGTAACCTGCGGGTTGACTAATTGCGCCATATCTTTGTCACCCGTTGAGATTAAAACGGACAAGCCTTGCGTCGTTGCTTGTTTGGTCAGGGTGCCTATTACGTCGTCGGCTTCCACACCTTCAACGGTTAATAAAGGCAAGCCCATGGCTGCAAGTACCGATTGCAAGGGATTAAATTGACTGCTTAATTCAGCAGGCATAGGAGGACGGTGGGCTTTATAATCAGGATACCATTCATCACGAAATGTTTTGCCTTTTGCATCAAAAATGACGGCCATACGTTCAGGCTGATAATCTTTAATCAAACGCTTAATCATATTGGCAACCCCATAAATTGCACCAGTAGGCTGCCCTTTAGAATTTGTCAGCGGGGGTAATGCATGAAAAGCGCGAAAGAAATAGGATGATCCATCAACCAGAACCAAAGGCTTGGACATGGTTATTAATTCTCCTGTTGCTCTATTTGTTTGGCCAGCTTTTCTACTTTTTCAGTTAATGCTTTCAGATTTTTGCGCATGATGGGGATACGTGTTGTTGCAAGTTCTTGCTCAATGGCTTTATCTTTTGGTCTGGCCGGATTTCCTAAATAAATATTGCCTTGTTTTAAATGTTTTTTCGGAGGAACGCCAGAGCGGGCTCCCAGCACAACGCCATTGTCAATACGGACATGATCGCTAACGCCAACATTGGCAGCGAAGATAACGTGATCACCGCTAACTGTACTTCCAGCAATGCCAGTAAATGCGCATAGAATGTTATGTTTGCCAAGTTTTACTGAATGGGCAACCTGAACAAGATTATCGATTTTAGTTCCTTCGCCAATAATAGTAGAACCCATGGTGGCGCGATCAACCACGGTATTAGCGCCGATTTCTACATCATCGCCAATGATGACATTCCCTACATGCGGTACTTTCAAATGCTTGCCATTATCTTGAGTATAACCAAAGCCATCAGAACCGATTACCGCGGATGCATGAATATTGACGCGCGCACCGATTTGACAGCCATCATAGATGGTTACATGTGGGTATAATGTGGTGTTTGCGCCGATGTTTACGCCCCGGCCTATGTGAACATGGCCCTTAATAATGCAGTTATCACCAATGCTGCTGCCATCTTCAATAATAACATAAGGACCAATCGACAAATTACGGCCAAGTTTAACATTGTCTGCAATAATGGCAGTTGGATGAAGGCCTGTATCAGGCTTGAGTTCTGGGTAAAAATGATTGAGAAGAGTGATGAACGCTTTAAGAGGATTGGAGACTTGAATCACTGGCTTGTTGATTCCCTGGGCTTGATTTGCTACCAAGATGGCGGTTGCTTGGGAAGCCTCTGCTCTTTTGATATTGTCATCGCCTTCGGCAAAGACTAAGGAATTGGCGGTGATATTATCAATGGGTGATAATGCTGAAACCCTTAGCGTTTCATCGCCAACCACCACGCCTTGAACCATGGTTGCTATTTCAAATAATGAAGCATTCATAATAACCTTATATTCCTGCAAAAATTTTGCAATTATAACGTGATGATGATGAAGTTGCGAATCCTATCGCTTATATCCCACGTAACACTAAAGCTGCATTTGCTCCACCAAACGCAAAATGGTTGGAAAGAGCGATATCAATGCGCTGTTTTCTGGCTTCATTAGCAATATAATCTAAATCGCATAAGGGGTCGGGTTCATGAAGATTGATGGTGGGTAATAATATCCCATGTTGTAAGCTTAAGGCGGTTGCAATGATTTCCATTGCTCCGGCCGCTCCAATGGCGTGACCCGTCATGGCTTTTTGTGCCGTAATAGGAATTTTATAGGCAAGAGGACCAAAGACCATTTTAATGGTTTCTGTTTCAGTAACATCATTTAACTGAGTGCCAGTTCCGTGTGCGTTGATGTATTGAATGTCGCTGATTGCCAGTTTGGCATCATCAAGGGCAGCTTGAATTGCACGTGCTTGGCCCGAAGTATGAGGCGCTGTGATGTGATGAGCATCACAGCTTGCGCCATAGCCAATAATTTCTGCGTATATTTTGGCTCCGCGCGCGCGCGCGTGTTCCATATCTTCAAGA
Organism: Legionella oakridgensis ATCC 33761 = DSM 21215; assembly: GCF_000512355.1. NCBI lineage: Bacteria > Pseudomonadati > Pseudomonadota > Gammaproteobacteria > Legionellales > Legionellaceae > Legionella > Legionella oakridgensis. The sequence goes on from NZ_CP004006.1 coordinate 117,701, forward strand.
ATTAATATGCCTGCGCCGTCCGCCATGACCATTCCATCACGATGCTTATCAAAAGGGCGACTGGCTTGTTCTGGCTTGTCGTTTTGCGTTGACATCACGCGCAATTTGCACCAGGCTGCCATGGTTGCTTCCCAGACTAAGGATTCAGTGCCACCGCATACTGCAATCGATAATCTTCCCTGAGAGATTTGTTGATAAGCATGACCAATGGCTTCTGCTGAGGAAACACATGCATTGGAAATGGTTGAATTAGGGCCGCCAACACCAAATGCAATGGCAATGTGATTCGCAATCGAATTGGGCATGCCTCGAATGACGCTTAAGGCAGGAATTTTTTCCAATTTTCCATAAAGAATGCTTGATAAGCGGATTCAAGCTCAGGAGCTCCTCCCAGACTAGTACCGATGTATATACCGGCAGTAGTCAATTCCTGCGCGGTTAATCCGGCGCGTTCAATGGCATGATGAGTGCAATATAGGGCATATTGTGCTGTGCGAGGATAGCGTTTTCGTTTATCAAATTCAGGCAAATGAGCTAAGGATAAATCAGTAATTTCTCCGGCAATTTGAGTTGTGTAGGGAGAGGGGTCATAAGATTGGATGCGTTTAATACCGCAAATGCCATTAATTGCAGCGTGCCAAAATGCCTCGAGTCCGCATCCTATGGAGGATGTTATTTCCATACCAGTGATTACAACCCTTCTTTTCATGCCGTATCCTCATTTTATTGCCTTTTGCTGCTATTCCTTTATATGCAACGCAATACTAATGGTGGCATTGAAAGCCGTCAAGTAAATTGACCAGAGAATGCATTAATTGGAATGAGCCAGTAATCACAAGCGTTTGTTATCTTAAAACCCAGATTAGTATATAGGCTTAAGGCTTTTTTATTCTTGGTTTCTACATCCAGAATGATGGCTGATTTACCTTGTCTTATCGCATAATTAATGCAATAGGAAATAAGAGAGCGACCAAAGCCACGCCCCTGATGTATGGGCGTAATGGCGATGTCGGTAAGGCGAACATTATCTTCTAACCAATGGAGGTGTGCCTTGCCGATGATAACATCATTTAATAGGGCAAGAATAATACTATAGTTTTTATCAGCTAAGAGGGCTTGTAAGTGCATGGTCGTATCGGTTTGTTGTGGAAAACAAGCCTTATCAATCGTGCAGATGAACTCAAGATCAGAGCTTGTAGCCAACCGCATTTGCAGCACATTTTGTTGATGTGGTATTCCTTGCCTACCCAATCGTTGCATTTCATATTCGCTATGCTGATAATGGAAATTATAATTGGATATCCAGGGTTCGTTTAGTCCATGAGCCACAGGGAAAATGAGGGTATTAATAAAGTAAGTTCTAAACAGGGGAAGCAGTTTTGCCAGTAATTTTAATGCAATTCCCTGTTTGCGAAAGGCTGGGGCTATCATTAAAACAATTTCGCATGCTGTTTCATAAAAGAAAAAAGCACTAATAAAACCTACTAAATGCTGTTGATGATAAAATAGGACATTGCAAGGTTTATTGCGCTGTTGTGAGAGTAGGTGTTTATAAATGGGAATGGTATTGCCATCTTTTTTTTTACATTCGGCAACCAAATCGTCAAGTTCTGTTAATTGATGCTTATTAAGTTGGTTGATTTGAATGAACATATTATTTAACTAATAAGAAAAAAGATTACGAATATACTGCTTAAAATTAGAATGAGAGGATTCACCGGTTTGCGAGCAAGCAATTTAAGTAAAGTATAGAGGATAATACCAGTACCGATGCCATCAGCAATGGATGCAGTAAATGGAATCATCATGATGGTTAGCATACAGGGGGCGATATCGGTGATGTCAGTAAATTTTAATTGAGAGACGCTTCTCATCATACAACAGGCCACATACAGCATGGCAGGGCCGGAAGCATAGCTTGGAATAGCTTCCGCCAAGGGAAAGAAAAATAAAGTTAGAAGAAAGCCTGCAGCGATAATCAGGGATGTTATTCCGGTACGGCCTCCGGCTTCAATGCCAGCCGCTGATTCGATAAAAGGAGACGTACTGGCACAACCCACCAGACCAGCTATGGTTGATGCGGCTGCGTCCGCTGTCAGGCTTTTACGTAAACGTCCGGAATAATCGGAGCGATTTTTAAAAATGGGTTGATTTAATAAACCAATCAGGGTACCCGTGGCATCAAACACAGCTATTAGAAAAAAGGCAAAGGTTGCTTTCAAGGCTGCCACGCTAGACATGCCGGAAAAATCAAGTTTCAGAAATGTTGCACCCATGGACGGAGGTAATCCCACAATGCCTTGCCAAGTGGTTAGACCAAAGACAAGACTTAAGCCGCTGATGGCAAGAATGCTAATGATAATGGCTCCGGGGATACGATAATAATCCAAGGTGAGGATTAATAAAAAACCCGTAAAAACAAAATGCTTTTAGGATTTGAAAGATCACCAAGATGCATAAGCGTATGCTTGTTACTGATAATAATCTGATTGGTTTCCAGGGAAATAAGGGCAATCAAAAGGCTAATGCCGACTAAAATGGCAACTTGTAAATCATGAGGAATTGAATCAGTTAACAAGCGACGTAAATAGGTCAAACTGACTATTAGAAATAACAGCCCTGAAATAAATACCATAGCCAAGGCATGTTGCCAGTCGATTCCTAAGCCAATAACCACACTATAAGAAAAATAAATATTTAAAGCCATGCCCGGGGCAACGCCAATAGGAGTATTGGCATACATGCCGGTCAATGCGCAGGCAAAAGCAGTAATGAGGCACGTTGCAGTAAAAACAGCGCCTTGATTCATCCCGGCATCATGAAGAATGACGGGATTGACGAAAGCAATATAGACCATGGTAAGAAAAGTGGTTGCTCCAGCGATTACTTCTGTTTTATACGATGAAGCTTTTGCAGCAGATGAGAGCAAAGAGATCATAAATGACTAGGCCTGTCGACAATTGGATTCACGTTAAAAATGAAAATTTAATACTCCAAATACGATTTCTATGGCGATCAAAACGATAATAATGACTTCAAGACTATGAGCATGACGATTTTCCAAATAACCATTAAACATATCAAAAATTTCATTTAGAGTATCTAGGCGATGATTAATGGCATTTACACGTCGTTGTATGTGCAAGTAGCGTTCAAGCATGGCGTAATATTCTTCTAAAGTCGGGTGTTGCCAAAAATATTTAGGATGATAAAGAAAATTACTGATTAAATTCATTTCGCTTTTTGCGCCAACGATTTCACCGATGACTTGACGAATTTGTTTGCGGGATATGCCTATTTCTCCTTGGGAGGACAAGCTATGAATTAAGGGGGTATATTTTTCAATCAGTGTTTCTAATATGGTTTCAAAATATTGCAGTTTCACGGATTGGGAAAAACCATACGATAGACTAAGTTTTAATTCATCACTATCAGAATCAATACTTATGCAATCCACATCAAAATAGTCATGTGGCTCGATGGCTGTTTTATCACTCATTTGATAACTGAATTCATCATGAACCCGAAAGGTGATTGGTTTATCAGCAAAAAGCCGAATGGTGTCCAAATAGGCATTAATCTGATGACGTTTAACGCCCCAGGAAACTACCGTTCCATTTTTAAAAACAAATACAGTATTGGAGGTATTAGAATGCCCCAGTTTTAAGATATCGCGTGATTTAATGGACGTGTAGTGTGGCAGATTGGTTTTATAATGATTATCCAATCGTGATAGGTCGATGCTGTTAGCGATGCAAAAACTTAGGCATTCCATATTAAATCCACTCAGTGGATGAATAAATGACTTACCTACAGGGTATCATATTCTAAGGCCTGTGGGTATTGGCTTGCACAAGCCTTTATAAACGATATTAAACTTGATCCGCAGTTTCACGACCCGAATAAGCTTTTTTTCTATCAGACGCGCCACATAACCATTGCGGGCATACTTCAAGAATTTCGGCAATTTTATCCAGTTGGGCTTCTGATGGTAAGAGATGACCAAAAATCATGGCATTGGCTAAATGTCGCGTTACGCCGAACACCTTGGCAACTGCTTTGGTTTTTTCGTTAATTTCTTCTGGAAAACCAAGTAAAGACAACTCACGGTTAAACCGCTGTGAAAACACTTTACTGTTCATTTTTCACTCCTTGAAAAAAATAATTATAGCAATCTGTTTCAAGATAAAATGCTAGCCATACAATCCTTGTCACTACCATGGTCTCTTCAACAAACCATTTTTTATGAAGCGCCATTCTCTATCGGCAACCGTTCATAAAATTCATCAGAGCCAGCCAGCTTGTTATAACTTATTTCTTATCGGCAGAAAAGTGTTTTTTTGAATATTTTTTAATAGCTTACGTGAATTTTATTTTCAATGGATCTTTGAAACTGCTTGGAAGTGCACAGGTACGTTAAAGGTTAAGCAAAAAACGCGCAAAAATTTAATATTGGTAATTATTATCACCAACATTTACATATTTTTACGTTTTTGTGGTTCTAGTTAACGTGGACTTAAGGTTCACCTGCTATCTTTATGTCTAGATAATAACCACATTCCTGCTTATTAATACACTATATATTTTATTTTTTCATATTGGCAGGAGATTAAGTGAGTTTTGACATCGGCATGACTCATTTAATGGAATATAGGGGTAAACGTTATGACAATTCATGTATTTGTTGGTGCTGGTCCTGCTAATTTGCATCGCGCCTTGAAGATAAGAAGGATGGATCCAGATGCTAAAATTGTCATTGTGGATAAGCGATTACGTCCAGATTCACGGGATATTGATAGAGTGCAAGCACGTGCCAATATTTTCCGTTTTGAAAATGAAGTGGTCACGGAGCGTTTAATTGCAGATGGAGTAGATAGTGAGGCATTAGCGCCATTAACTTACGATCGCGACTTTTCAGTACCACAAGGATTTCAGCATCACGACGATCGTGTCTTTTCTGATAAACGGTTTACCCAGATTCAAATTCGTGATTTGCAACTTTTATTATTACAAACGTTAGACCGATTAGGTGAGCCGCCTTTATTACTGAATCAAAACGTCAGTACCGATTCATATGCTGCCACCAAAGAAGGCGTATTGCATTTATTAGAGGAACATGCTGCAGAGTTAGGTGATCTTGGTGCCGGTGAATTGGATATTAAAATTCACGCCGCTACCGGTGGACTTCGTGATGATGATAAAAAAGATTCCATTGTTTATCCTGATAAAGCAACGCAATACATGGGAGAGACTTCCCCTGATGTTGAAGCGATGCCGTTAGTGCCTACCCATGGTACAACCACTTTTTTCATTAAGGATCCGGAAACAGGCGCTTCGTTGCTTTCCTGCGAGCAATTGGAAGCCGCTCAGCGTTCTTTGGATGCAACGGAATGGCGCAAGACGTTAGCAGACTATGGCTGGAATTTGGTGCGTCCTCCAAGAATTCGTGTGTTTTATGCCAATGATGTGCTCTATATTGGTGCCGAAATTCCGGTTGCAATGGAAGAACATTCGATGCAGCCACGTGACTATGAGCATATTGTCACTGAGTATACGCGCGCCATTGCGGGCTTGGTTTTTCCAAGCCTTCGTGATCAAATTGCGGAATTGCCTGTGAATACGTATTTGCGCTCACGTTTCGCAACGGCACGAGGAGAGCGTGGGCAAGTTCTTACAACGACACCACCTGAAACAGTTGCCTGGGAAGCTGCTGAACGCCCGGTAAATATTCAGATATTTAATCATGGTGACAGCCGTTATCTTCCTCATTATCAAACCGGTAGTGGTTTTGTTACCGCTTTTTTACAAAATGAAGCTTATGCTGAAATTTATGGACAAAAGACGTTTTCTGATTTGTTCGCATGGGCTAAAGAGCATGGAATCATTCAAGACAGGGTTGATGAGTCAGAAGTACGTCTTCAATATGTACGCCTTATTAGTCAGAGTGATGATGACATAACCGATGAAAAAATATTACGCGTCTTTAAGGACGAACTCTTCATGGCGCGCTCGCGGGATATTATTGATGAAAATAAAGAGAAAGTTGGCCGTTATTTCAATGCGCTTCACAGCCAGGCATTAGAAAACCTGCCCAGTCGCTTTGATGACTTTTTAGCAAGTTATAATAAGCATCAAAAATGTCATATAAAGAAAGAAGAGCTTGCAGGATTGGATCAACGCGTGGTTATTTTGCAAATGCTTAAAACGAATAATACAGGATTTTTACATGAAGTGCTTCCATGGTTGCTAAACAAGGATTTTTCTCATGTGGATGATAAAAAAATCTTGCACATCCGCGACATGCATTTACTTGACCTGGAAAGAAATCTGCCCGAAATAGAGCAGCTGGAAGAGGTAAGAAAAGAGAGTACTGAGCGTTTGTTAACGCCGCGTCTTGTGCAAACGTCGCCCATATTGGCAATGGAGCATGAACAATTACAAGATGTTATTGCTAAAATAGCGGATGATTTTGCAACCAATAAAGCACTACATCATCGCGCCAATATTTTTGCCTTTTTCATAAAAGGAGTACACAGCGACACCATTCATGCCTTTGTCAAAGAGTTGCGTGCAATACATGCCTCATCGATGCCATCACCAGAGGATTCTCCAGAGCATATAAGACAGCATGCAAGACAGAGGGAAGAACAGCTGAAATATCGCTTTATTGAGGCAGTGCAAAAATTTCAGGATAAGCTTGAAGCTGGGCATTCAAGACGGACATTGGCTGAATTACACAAGGTCATGGAGGCAGAATTCCCCACGCCCTCTTTACGGAATATAGTTCTTTAATTTTCTCACCCTTCTGTTAAATACAAGAAGGGTGGAACTTTATTCATGGTGCGCTTCGTAATAATTCAAATCCAATTCGCGTGCGGCTTTGACGTCATCCAGCCGTTTAACCGGTAAAGTATGAGGTGCTTCTTTTAATAAAGCAGGATTGCTTTCTGCTTCATGGCGGATTGCTTTCATCGTAGTTACAAAAGCGTCCAGTTCTTCTTTAGATTCTGTTTCTGTGGGCTCAATCAATAGACATTCGGGAACCAAGAGCGGGAAATAAGTGGTTGGCGCATGAAAACCATAATCAAGCAAGCGTTTGGCCACATCCATGGCAGTGATGCCATATTGTTTTTTTTCAGGATTTAAAGTCAAAATAAATTCATGGCTGGCACGACGTGTAGGATAAGCTGGGCTAAATCCTGCCTTTCTAAGCTCGGCTAACAGATAGTTGGCATTTAATGTGGCATGTTCCGACACGCGAATGAGGCCTTCTTTTCCTAAGATACGGATATAAAAGTAAGCTCGTAATAAAATACCTGCGTTACCCATAAAACAAGAAAGACGGCCAATGCTCTGGGGAAAGTCATTTCTATCTGCCCAACGGTAACGCTGATTTTCTTGCATCACGATCGGTAAGGGTAAGAATGGTAACAAACGTTGATTGACAGCAACAGGTCCAGCACCAGGCCCACCGCCACCATGTGGTGTGGCAAATGTTTTATGCAAGTTAAGATGCATGACGTCGAACCCCATATCCCCCGGTCTTACTTTACCCAAGATGGCATTTAAATTGGCGCCGTCATAATAAAGTAAGCCTCCGGCTTGATGGACAATCATGGCAATGTCTTTGATTTGGCGCATAAATAATCCCAACGTGGAGGGATTGGTAAGCATGATGCCAGCGGTTTGCGGTCCCACTTTTTTCTTTAGTTCCTCAAGATCAATATCACCATCTTCCGCCGTTGGAACTTCAACGATTTTAAAACCGCACATCACGGCCGAGGCCGGATTGGTGCCATGGGCTGCATCCGGGATTAATATTTCATTGCGATGACAATCTCCCCGCGACTGGTGATAAGCCTTTATCATGGCCACCCCAGCAAATTCACCTTGAGAACCGGCCATGGGTGTTAATGATACACCGGCCATGCCAGTGATATCGGCAAGGCAATTTTGCAGTTCATGCAGGATTTGTAAAAATCCTTGGCTTGCTTCTGTCGCGTCTAATGGATGACGGTTGCTGAAGCCTGGCAGTGAGGCCGCTTTATGAACTCCGCGCGGATTGTATTTCATGGTGCAAGAGCCCAACGGGTAAAAATTGGTATCAATGCTAAAATTCTTTTGCGATAAACGAGTAAAATGACGTACAACCTGTAATTCCGAGCAGGCTGGCCAGCGAGGAAGCGTTTGGCGCATGAACCGTTCTGGAATCAGGGGCTTGCCGGTTTTTATATTCGGCAATTGTGCTGTAGCCTGGCGGTTTTTTTTAGATTGTTCGAAAATCAACATAATTTCCCTTCCATATTGAGAATAATGTCTTTAATCTCATCACGATGTTTCACGGGAGTGAACTCAATCAGCTGGTAATCTGCAATTTCAGCAAGATGATAAGGATCTTTCTGTAAAATGGATTCCAGATAGTTTTTATCGGTGGTTAAGGCAATGATGATGCCTCCTGTCCGCGGCTTCATCGGACCTGCTGCTAAAAGCAATCCTTGCTTAAAATAGTAGTCAAGATATTCACGGTGAGCCTGTAAATATTTATCCACTTCGCTGAGGGGGGTTTTATAGGTTAATTGTACAATAAACATGTCGTTGATCTCTTTGTTATTCGGTTTTTGAGTCCTGTTCTCTTGACTATAATGTTCGGCCTTTAGCAGGAGCATTGTTTATGCAGTACTCCATGAAAATTTCGGGTGCATTAGTTTATTCGTTTATTTCAGCCAAGATGGTTTTGAGCGTTTGAGCATAATGCGCAATATTTTCCTCCGTTCGTGTTTCGGTTGCACAAACCAATAATGTGTTGGCTTGTTGCGGATAATGCGATTCGACAGGGTATCCTCCAGCAATGCCTTTTTCGCGCAGTAGGTGTAAAATTTTATTGACCGGCCTATTTAATTTCAATAAAGCCTCATGGAAATAAGGCGTTTTGAATACGGTTTTGACTCCTTCAATTTGAGTTAATGCATTGACCAACATTTGTGTGTTGTGATGGCAAAGACGGGCAGTTTGCATTAACCCTTGTGCTCCCAATAAACTCATATGAAGGGTTGCTGCAGTGACGAGCAGACCTTGATTAGTGCAGATATTGGACGTTGCTTTTCCTCGGCGAATATGTTGTTCACGCGCTTGCAATGTCAAGGTGTACCCTGTTTTGCCATCTTTATCCAACGTTCGGCCAATCAGCCGGCCAGGCATTTGACGGACGTATTGATGGCGGGTACTGAAAAAACCAAAATAGGGACCGCCAGATGCCATGGGTGCACCCAATGGTTGGCCTTCACCACAAACGATGTCCGCACCTTGCTCTCCCCAAAGTCCTGGTGGCTTCAACAACCCCAGCGAAATGGGATTTACGCAGGCAATACTGATGGTATTGTTAGCTTGCGCCCAGTTACAGAGGTCATCCACTTCCTCCAAACAGCCAAAAAAATTGGGTTGAGCAATGACTAACGCCGCAACGTCTTCCCCACGATATTTTTCTAGCGTCGCCAGAGATGTAATTCCCAATTCTTTATCAAAAGGTAAAGTAATGAGTTCAATATGTTGGTTACGTGCGATTGTTTCTATGGTTTCACGATAGAAAGGATGCACGGTTCCAGCAACCAGGATGCGGTTGCTCTTGCTATGGCGATTAATGCGGATAGCCATCAACATTGCTTCAGCAAGCGCGGTTGCACCATCATACAATGAGGCATTGGCAACATCCATGCCAGTTAATTCAGCGATCATGGTTTGATATTCATACAGCAGCTGCAATGTTCCCTGACTTGCTTCGGCCTGATAGGGAGTATAGGCAGTCAGAAATTCGCCACGTGAAGCAATATCCCATACTGCTGCCGGAATGTGATGATCGTAACATCCCGCGCCAATGAAACAGATCGCATTATGATTTTTAGCCGCCAGTTGCTGTGCTTCTCTGAGCATAGCCATTTCGCTGATGCCAGAGGGAATGTTTTTGAGTTCATCATGCAGCATGGAATGCGGAATTTCATCAAATAATGCCTGTACATCAGCCACATTAATGCTGGCAAGCATGGCAGCAACATCTTCAGCAGTATGAGGAATGTATGGCATGGTTAATTATCCTCTGTTATTTCATGTCCATATTGCTCAGCGTCAAGCAATGTTTTGACTTCATTAAAGTTATTAGCTCTGATTTTTACCAGCCATCCTTCTCCATAGGGGTCTTTGTTAACAAGGCCTGGGTCTTCACTGACTTTGTGATTGACGGCTATTATCACACCACCCACCGGAGCATAAAAATCAGAGGCGGCTTTGACGGATTCAACCACTCCTATTTCATCCCCAGCGCAGACGGTATTTCCTACTTCAGGCAATTCAACGAATACCAGATCACCTAATAATTGTTGGGCATGGTCAGTAATCCCGAGAGTTAGTGCCTCCTCATTTCCTTTTATCCATTCATGTGTTTTAGTAAATCGTAAGTCTTTAGGAATGTCATTCATGATTGCGTCCTCTTTGCAATTCTAATAGGTGGTACTTGAATTTAAATATCTTGTAAAGGTTTTCCCTGTTTTACAAAACGTGGCTTACATACTGTAGCAGGGAGTAGTCGGCCGCGAATTTCAACCAGGACTTGATTATTCGTGTCGATTGGAACACGTGCCAAGGCAATGGATTTTTGCAGCGTGGGGGAAAACGTCCCGCTGGTAATCACTCCTTCACCATGACCTTCAACGATGACGCGCTGAGTTGAGCGCATGATGCCTTTATCTTGCAGAATGAGGCCGACCAGTTTGCGACTCAAGCCATGTTGTTTTTGTGATAAAAGAGCCCCCATACCGATAAAATCACGATCTTCCGGTTCCCATTTGATGGTCCAGCCTAATCCTGATTCTAATGGTGTTGTGGATTCGTCCATATCCTGTCCATATAGTAATAATCCGGCTTCAAGACGCAAAGTATCACGAGCCGCTAATCCGCAAGGCTTAATACCAGCTTGTAAGAGCGTACCCCAAAAATTTGCAATTTCATCTTGCGGAAGGATAATTTCCAAGCCGTCTTCGCCAGTATAACCAGTGCGGGCAAAAAACCACCCCCCTACATCAACGCATTCAAATTGTGTTAATGTGGAAATAGCATCCGCTTGCGCGGGTGTTAATGCAGTGGATGTTCGGGATATGGCTTCTGGACCTTGAACGGCAATCATGGCCAATTCTGTTCGTTCCTGCAGACCGGCAGAAAATCCTTGAATTTTCTCGCGTAGCCATACCAAGTCATGGGCGCGAGTAGCAGAATTTAAAACAAGTCGGTAATTATCAGAAGCACGCTGGTATACGATCAAATCATCAATAATGCCGCCGTGCTCATTGCACATGCAACTGTATAATGCACGTCCTGCATGTCGAAGTTGATCAACATCATTGGTCAATAATTTACGTAAAAACTGGCGTCCTCCAGCTCCTAAAACATCAACAACCGTCATGTGCGAAACATCAAACATTCCTGCCTGCTGTCTCACAATATGGTGCTCTTCCAGTTGTGAGCCATAATGAAGCGGCATTTCCCAGCCATGAAAATCAACCATTCTTGCGCCAAGCGCTAAATGATGGGCATGAAGAGGTGTTTTTGCAAGCATGGTGATTCCTTCCTTTTATCTAAACATCGTGCTGTCCTGCCTGTTGCCTAATATTATCTTTTAGAGACTAAACGTTGTAACTAATCGTTCAATCATTGTTGCGATGAATGTAAGAATCAGGCAAATACAAATTTCCAAGATGGATTTTTTTGATTATACCTAGATGATCGCAGGCGGCAAAGGCATAAGTCAATACGAGATTTCTCCGGTGAATTGCATTTGCATGTAAAGAAGATTTGGTGGCCACGACAGGTATTTCAAGCGAAATGTATTTTGCAGAAGCATCAGCTGTGCTCTACTATCAAAGACATTATCTTTTATCAGGATAGATTTTTTATGCTGGCCCGATACATTTCCTGGCAGAGCGTGCTCGATTTGGGGTGGCTTTTATTTTTATTATTAATCTTAGGTTATTTTTGGAGCATACGTCGAGAAATAAGGCAAGCGCAAGTCTGGCCAAAAACAAAAGGACGGATCACCTATTGCAAATGGACCGTTGCGGGGCATCGCCTATGGCCGGAAATTGAATACATTTATCACATAGGTGAGCAAGATTTTATTGGGGAACATTTATTCCTGGACACTTCTCATCGTGATCCCAGTAGCAAATATGCACGTAATTTGGCTTATAAAGTAGCGAAGGCTTATCAGAAAGATGAAACGATTGATGTGTATTATAATCCGGCCAAGCCAGAACAAGCAGTGCTTGATACCCGTATACCAGGCAAATTGAATTTTATTCTGGTACTTATTGTTGCATTCATTGTCGCACATCTCATTATTATAGGGTTACGGTTCTTAAATTAATATGTTTTAGATAGAGTTTTATCAAAACGGGTTGGGTGCTTTGAAAACCTTTTCTTTTTTGATAAGTTTAAAAATCACCAAAAAAGTCTCAGAACAGCATGGATGAAATAATTGGCTGAGGTTTATCATGCCCGATAGCAATGAAGCATTAACCATAGAGCTGCAAGATCATTCTACCATTGTGTTAAGACGTAAGGAGAAGGATAGGGAATTATCCGGGTCTTCAAAAAAGGAGTATATCAAGATCAAGATGAGAGAGAGTATTACGTCAAAGAGCCCAAACCTAGAAAAGTAACAGAAATTTTTAAAAAGATGTATTTTTTAATACGCTTATTGATCGTCGCAGGGAATTACTGGACGGGAGTATTGATGGCATTGCCATTCCAGATGATGAAGAAATACTGTGCAAAATTGAAGAATTGTCCGTTGAAAACAGGAGAGAGCTTGACCAAATCCAGGACAAGCTTAAGAATTACGTAAGACATGTTGATGAATTAATATTATCCAATAGTGCCCTTGAAGTGATAGCGTCGCGAGTGAGCGCCGCTATTATGGGGGATTTAGTGATTGTTCCCCAAAATTATCTTCATATTCATGACGGGCAACCTTTAATTGCTTCCCCTTCCGTTGGAAGACTTGTGGAATTTTTGTCTGAGCACTCTTCGGTCGAGGCAGCAAAAACCCCCGAATATTGGCTAAGTCATCCTGCACCAAGTTTTACAACCTTAGTGACGACAAGAGAGCAAGCCCGTCTTCTTGGACAAGCTTATTTTATTGCCTTGTTGTTTAGTCATTATGATTTGGTCAATAACATTAATTTATCCAATTTTGGATATGTCCGCCAAAGCGATGATACGTTAAAACTTAGCATCGTAGATTGGGGAAATTCTCTTGGAGTAGGATTTAGTGGATTGACGGCAGAGGAAGGGGCTTTTAAAAATCCGCAATTTGCCAGGCAAAGTGATCGCGCCGATTATTTAGGGCATCGACCGGAAGATATTACTGGATTTCAGCATGTAATGCCCTTTGATGAAGTGGTTTACCCGCTGTTACCTAGACAAGTCGTGCCAAACTTGTTTGATTTAACAGCAGAAGACGAGCCGGCTTTAAGAGAGGCACAGCGACTGGGTTTTTATGAGGCGTGTGATCGGGCAATGAGTGTTTTGGATGAGTTACAAGAGCTTATTCCAACGATAATAACGCGTACACTGCATGAGGCGATGTCTGCCGAAGACAGCTGTTGCTTGCAGCCCTTATTGCCTTCTTTGATTACCAAGGACAATAGGGGGAAAAAAGATGAATATACGCTTGCAAATATTCTGGAAGGAAGAATGCGTTCATTGCAGCAAATGAAAGAAGCATTACAAGGAGGGAAGACTCTGCAAGATATCGCCCGTGAAAGATTAATGGCCATTACAAAAAGTCAAATGCTTCCGTCTGTTAGATTTTTTTCATCGGCAAAAGCAGCAAGCGCCTCGCCAGAATCGCTCATGGTGACACGACATCCCGGTTGAACGGTTGACTCCGGGCCTTAGTCAAATCATTGAGGGGATTTACCCGTTGGAGTATTTGAATGGTTATTTTCTACCGTAGCCGCACATTTACAGGGTGGTTCAATAATTTTTGATTGCAAACTGGTGATGGCCAGCCCTCTGACTCCTTGTCCGGAAGGAACTATCGTAAAGTTGATGGTGACTCCTAGAGTTTGTTTTTGCTGATATTGAGGGTTTTTATAAACCACCAAAAGAGGCATGGATGCCTCCCAATAATTGTCGCGTATACTTTTGACTTGAGGAGGCATCGTTGCGACGGCGCTGACAAAATAGGAATTCTTTTGTACGGCGTCAGGAAGTTTTGAGTCATTAAGTGCTTTGCTGTAGGCAATCCAGCCGTTAGCGGTGAAGTACTTGGCAATTTCTTTCTGGCGGTCGAGATAATTTTGATAATTATAAGTGTACGTTGCAATAATGGCTTCGTTGACCCAAACCGCCAGTTGGGTATTATCAGGTGCCGCATGCATTTGCAATGGAAGTAATAAAGCAATACAAATCAATAAAATTCTCGGATATGACATGATTATTCCCGTACGCTATTTTTATTGTTATTTTTATTATGACGGATGAGCGTTCAGATTGCATTTAGAATTTAAACGTTTTTAGAGTTTCTGATATGTAGTAGAATGGCGTCTCCTATTACCCTGACTGTATAACCTCAATTTTAATTTGATTGCTTGATAAGCATTTTTTAATGCGTTGATGCAAATCAACAAAAACCTTGGGCATTCCTCCCTATTCAAAGGGAGATATATTAAACATTGTAATAAAAAGATTCAAAGGACTGACTTGAGGAGAGGCTGTGATTAACAACCGTTTTTACTTTGCCAATCGTGAACATGTCAGTCGCTACATTAATCGCTGGGATCTGCTGTTGTTAATATTGGTGTTTTCTGTCTTATTTTTTTTGGCATGGGCAGGCAAACAAATGGCAGTTCCTTATGAATTGGGCGAGCCTCTGCCTATTTCACTTGCTCCGGAAAGATTACCGTTTTATGCCTTAAGAACGGTACTGCGAATGTTTATTGCCCTATTATTATCCATTCTTTTTACGTTTGTTGTGGGAACACTGGCGGCCAAAAATCGTCGAGCCGAACAACTCATCATCCCTGCTATTGATATTTTACAATCGGTCCCGGTATTAAGCTTTTTGGCAATTACCATCACGGGCTTCATTCATCTTTTTCCAGGAAGTTTATTAGGCCCTGAATGTGCATCCATCTTTGTTATTTTTACGGCACAAGTGTGGAATATTACCTTTGGATTTTACCAGTCACTTAAGTTAGTACCTCATGATTTACGTGAAGCCTCGGCAATGTTCCAACTGTCTCCTTGGCAACGATTTTGGAAAGTTGAAGTTCCTTATTCGATGTCCGGTTTATTGTGGAACATGATGATGTCCATGTCTGCAAGTTGGTTTTTTGTGGTGTTGTCAGAATCCATTGCAGTATCTCATCAGGATATTCGCTTACCGGGGGTAGGTTCTTACATCGCTTTGGCGATTGAGCAGCGTAATTTGCCGGGTGTCGGCTATGCTATTTTAACCATGGTGGTGGTTATTTTTCTTTATGATCAGATTTTATTTCGGCCTCTGATTGCTTGGTCAGAGAAATTTAAAATGGAACAATCGCCGGATGAAGAGGAATATCAATCATGGTTGATTGACTGGATGCGTGGCAGTCGGTTGATGAAACGTGTTGGTTCCGGTTTTGGAATTTTAAAAGATCACTTTGTTAATACAACCTGGTTTCGTCGCTCTGGTCCAAAAATAATAAAAGAGGTTGATTATGGCTGGCAAAGACGTATCGATTGGTTATGGAACAGCCTGGTTTGGCTTGCGATCGTCAGCGGCGGTTATTTTTTATTAAGATTTATACTGGCGGAGCTTAAGGTTTCAGACATTTTACACGTTTTCTTCTTGGGTGCTGCAACTGGAACCAGAGTCCTTGTGCTTATTTTACTGAGTTCGTTGGTATGGATCCCGGTGGGTGTTTGGGTGGGGCAACGGCCTCGCCTGGCTCAAAAACTTCAGCCAATTATTCAATTTGCTGCCGCATTTCCAGCCAATTTATTTTATCCTTTATTTGTCATTGCTATTGTGCGCTTTAATTTAAATGTGGAAATTTGGGTGACGCCTTTGATGATTTTAGGCACCCAATGGTACATTTTATTTAATGTCATCGCCGGCGCCTCAATGATTCCTCGCGATCTGTGTCTTGCAGCAGACAATTTCGGGGTAAAAGGATGGCAATGGTGGCGACGTCTGGCTTTGCCCGGGATCTTTCCTTTTTATATTACCGGTGCTATCACGGCTGCAGGAGGAGCTTGGAATGCCAGTATTGTTGCTGAATGGGTCAGCTGGGGTAATACGACACTTAAAGCGACAGGACTTGGAGAATATATTCAGGCCAGTACGCTTGCCGGAGATTTTCCTAAAATTGCCTTAGGCACGGCAATGATGTGTTTGTATGTACTATTCTTTAATCATGTTCTTTGGCGGCCTCTTTATCGTTTGGCGCAAGAACGATTTAATGTTAACTGAGATATTCATGCCAGAAACCATTATTTGCCTTAAGAATTTGCGTAAAGCGTTTAAAAAAGCAGCGACACAAGATTTATTAGTGCTCAAAGATGTTAATTTTGAATTGAAAGAAGGCGAAATCGTTGCCTTATTGGGAAAATCGGGTTCTGGTAAATCGACGCTGTTGCGTATTATTGCCGGTCTGGTCTCTCCTAGCAGTGGGGAGATCACTTATCGAGGACAGGCAGTCATGAAGCCTGTTCCCGGCATTGCTATGGTTTTTCAATCCTTCGCACTTATGCCGTGGCTTACGGTTTTGGAAAATGTGGAATTAGGATTGGAAGCGCAGGGCATTCCTCGAGAAGAGCGTCGTCGTCGTGCCATTGAGGCGATTGATATCATTGGTTTGGATGGCTTTGAATCCGCTTTCCCTAAAGAATTATCCGGCGGCATGCGTCAGCGCGTAGGCTTTGCTCGGGCACTGGTGATTAATCCGGATGTTTTGTTGATGGATGAGCCATTTTCTGCATTGGATGTATTGACTGCCGAAAACTTGAAATCAGACTTATTAGAATTATGGCAGGAAAAGAAAACAAACACCAATGGTATTTTGTTGGTCACGCATAATATTGAGGAAGCAGCCATGCTTGCAGACCGCATTGTTATTTTAGGCAGTGATCCTGGATATATCCGCGCTGATTTGTCCGTTGATTTGCCCCAACCTCGAGAAGCGGATACGCCTGAATTTCGCGCTTTGGTCGATAGAATTTATACCCTCATGACGACCGGACCTAAAGAGCGGGCAAGACATGCTCGGCTTGAACGCCAGATTGGATTGGGGTACCGCTTGCCTGATGTTGAACCTTCCGAGTTGTCTGGCCTGATTGAAACGATGAAATCATTTGAGGAAAAAATTGACTTACCTGAATTGGCGGATGAATTGATGATGAATGTCGATGATCTATTCCCAATTCTTGAAACCCTGGAAATTTTGGGGTTTGCCAAGGTTTTGGATGGTGATATTCATTTGAGTGATTTAGGCAAACAATTTTCCGAAGCAGATTTACAAGAGAGAAAACAATTGTTTGCCCAGAGATTATTAGAAAAAGTACCTTTAGCCCGCTACATTCGTAAAATTCTTGATGAAAAAAGCGGACACTGGGTTTCTGAAGAGCGGTTTTTAAGTAAGTTAGAAGATTATTTGAGCGAAAAAGAAGCCGACCGGGTTTTACGAACCATGATTGACTGGGGGCGTTACGCTGAGCTTTTTGCCTATGATTTTAATACGGGCATTCTTAGCCTGGAAAACCCGGGCATTTCGGGAGAGTAATCTGATTGCTTTTGATATAAAATAAGCAGGACTTAGTATCTTATTGGTCATTATATCGCAAGTGCAACCATTGGATGGTCAAATGAAAATTTTAGGGATTTTAATTGCTTTGTTTGTGGTGCCCCTTGTTTATGCTAATCAACTTATTATTGGAGCCTCTCCATTAAATCCGCCCTTTAGCCGACTTTCAGACGCAGAACAGCAACTCATGGGATTTGATATTGATGTGATGACGGCTGTGTGCAGTCGCATCAAAGCTGACTGTAAATTTGTTCCTGTGCCGTTTGATGATTTATTTATGCAATTGGAGGCAGGTAAAATAGATCTGGCCATCTCAGCGATTATTATTACGCCCGAACGCGAAGCAAACTATCTTTTTAGCATACCCTATATGAATAGTAACGGCCGTTTTTTTGCCCCATTTGATTCAAAACTGAATACATTTGATGATATCCAATCCAAAAAGGTCGGTGTACGGGCAGGTTCGCCCTATAAGGAATTGGCTACCGTATTATACAACGATAACGTGACAGTAAAAGAATACGATATTGTTAATGATTTATTCAGTGCTCTTGAAAATGGTGATATAGATGTCGGACTTATGGATAATGAATGCGCAATTTATTGGAATGCCAACTACAACAATACATTTAAACTGATTGGCAATCGACTTCCTGTAGGCAAGGGTTACGGTATAATGGCCAAGCGAGGAACTGATGACCTTATATTAAAAATTAATCAGGCGTTATCCGACATGAAAGCAGATGGTACTTTAGTGAAAATTTATGGTGATTATTTTGATTTGTAAAAATTAATCATTATTTTTTCTTCAATGTTCCTTCAATCAATGAATAAATAGCAGGTACGATGACTAAAGTCAGAATTGTGGAAGAAATCATGCCGCCGATGATAACCAAGGCAAGAGGACGATGGGAACTGGAGGCGGCACCAGGCAGAATGGCGGCTGGCAACATCGCTAGGATAATTGCACAGGAAGTCATTAATACCGGACGCATCCTCAATGGACAGGCTTCTAGTAAAGCTTCTTGAATGGATTTGCCTCTTTCTCGATATTGATTGGTTAAGTCAATCAATAAAATTGAATTCTTAGCAACTAATCCCATCAATAATAGTGCGCCAACCATGGAATAAATATTTAGCGTTTTATGGGTGAGCCATAAAATCAAAATACCGCCAATTAAAGCAAGCGGCTGAGCAATCATAATGATAAAAGGTTGTATAAAAGAATTAAATTGGCTGGCTAAAACCATATACATCAAAATCAAAATCAAGGCCAACGTATAGAGCATGGAACTTTCCGTTTTACCCAACGCTTCAGTATCACCGGTCATGGCTACTGTATAACCTTGCGGTAATGCTTTTTCGGCCATGTCTTGCACGAGATTAATGGCTTTATTGAGCGAAATTTTCGGAGAAGCGCTAAAGGATACGCTGTATTCTTGATTGGTACGGGTGATTTCCAAAGGTGCCAAGGAGGATTCAAAAGAGGCAATGGTATCCAGACTAATGCGCTTGCCTGCTTGATTGATTAAATAAATTTGACTTAAATCTTCTGGTGTTACATATCGACTTTCATCGGCTTTTATCACGACGTCATGACGCTGGTTGCCGTTTTCTTTATTAAATTTGGCCACTTTTACTCCATGATCATTGAGCACCATGGTGACTGCTCCCACTTCTTCTGCGGAAAGCCCTAGGCTGCTAGCCAATACACGGTCCAAAAATAATCGGTATTGAGGTTGTTCAAGAGCAATATGCATATAGACTGGCGCAATGGTTGGCTCATTTTTTAATACGGAATAAAGCTTAAAGGCCGCTTCAACGGTTCCCAGATAGTCTTCACCGCGCACTTCAAAACTCATGTTTCCACCCGCTTGGGTGCTATACACTAAAAACAAGGCTCCTGGAATTTCTTTCAGAAGTTTTTGAACGGCTGACATGATTTCCGGCTGTGATAATTTTCGCTCTTGTTCTGGCAATAAGTTAACATTTATTGTGCCTGAATTGGCTTTACTTAAAGAGGAAAAATAAGTTTCAATGCTGGACATTTTTGCCAGGGTTTTCTCTGCGTCAGCAATTCGGGATTTTGTATAAGCGGTACTGGAGCCTTGCGCCGTTTGTACCAGAATTTGGAAATGGCCTGTATCACGTTCTTCCGGCAAAAAACCTTTACCAATCGTCATCAATACGGGTAAACCAAGGAGTACGGTGGCTAAAGCCAGAAACACCATCAACCAGCGAAAACGCAACGCGAGGTGTAACATCTTTTTGTAAAATGTTTCAATGACTAGGAATCCTCTCTCTAGATGATGATAAATCGAGCCGTGTTCTGTAATGATTCGCATGAATCTTGCACACAAAACAGGCGTTAAAGTCAATGAAATCAATAATGAGATCGCTACTCCTGCTGTCACGACAACGGCAAAGGATTTAAAAAACAATCCTAGGGTACCGCCCATAAAAACAACGGGTAAAAAAATTGAAACCAAGCTTAATGAGGCAGCCAGAACAGCAAAGACAACCTGATCGCTGCCTTTGATTGCAGCGTCTTTGGGTTTCAGGGCATGGCTTTCCATTTGCCGATAGATATTCTCCAAAACCACAATGGCATCATCTACGACTACCCCAACTAATAAAATGATGCCAAGCAGGGTAATGATATTAAGAGTAAAGCCAAACGCATAAATGGCTAAAACAGCGCCTAACAAAGACACAGGGATTGCTGTGACAATGATTAATGTGGAACGCAGATTGCGCAGGAACAGCCAGATGACAAACCCTGCGGCAAAAATACTTAAAATCGTATCTTCTTCCAGCTCATGAACGACGGATAAAATATATTGAGCTTCCTCATAGACTACTTTTAGATGAACATTGGGTGGTAACTGCGTCTGGATTTCTTGTAAACGATTCTGAACTGCTTCCACCACTTGAACCGTATTTGCTTCGGGTCGTTTGACGATATTAATACCTAATGCGGTTTGACCATTTAAGGTGGCTACGTTTTCCTTGTCTGGAACCGTGAGTGTAAGTGTTGCGATGTCTTTTAAATAAATGGGAGCACCTTGACGGTAGGCGACGACCATGCGTTCCAACTCATCAAGTTGATGAAATTCAAGGTCTAGATTCAGAGAAAATTGTTTATTGCCAGCACGCACGAAACCACCAGGTAACTGCACATGTTGGGATGAAAATGCAGATTTTACCATCCCGGGACTAATATTTAAGGCGGCCATTTTTGCCAGATTAAGCTCTACCATCACCACAACGCCGTCGGATCCTACGACGGTAACTTCAGCAACGCCAGGTAAGCCTTGTAATTTTTTTTGCACTATTGTGCGAGCAATTTCATCCAATTCTTCAATGGTTTCTTTCCCCGAAATACCTATCAGCATGATGGGTGTTGCACCAATGCTTTCTTTTTGAATGACTGGCGATTTTGTTCCTGCTGGAAATTGACCCGTCACTTGATTAAGTTTGCTTTGCACTTCATTAAATACGGCATCCATGTTTGTGCCTAAAGCAAATTGCAATTCAACTTTCGACTCTCCTGGACTGGAGGAAGAATTGATCGTTTTAATGCCGGCAATGGTGTTTAATACGACTTCTATTGGTTTCGTGATGGTTTCATTGATGATTTCCGAATCCCCGCCCGGAAGGTCTGTTGTTACTGTAATTACAGGAAACGTGATGTCCGTCGGATACGTATTCACCGACGGACACGGCAATTTTTCCAACATGGCCGTTGATAGGAGATAATACATTCACTTGAGCGGCTTGAAATTGCGCGTGTGCCAAATCCGCCATGGCAACGGTGACGTTTGCTTGGGCTGTTTGACGCTGTGCTTGGATTTGGCTGTATTGCTCCTGAGAAATGTAGCCTTTGCCGATGAGTTTGTCGGCGCGAGCGGCATCTTGGTCGCTTTCATTGAGTTGCGCCTTGGCCTGTATCAGTTTGGCTTCTGCCTGTTGGAGAGCCAATGCCAATTCTTCTTGTTTCATTTTAAGTAATGGCTGGTCCTTATGAACTTCTTCGCCCTCATGAACGAGTAATTGCTCAATTTGACCGGAAATACGAGCCCGAATGACAGGCGCTTCCCTCGCAACCAAGGTGCCGATGGATTTATATTGGACATTGACCAATTCTAAAGTGGCAGGAATGACCGTGACCGGAACGGCCGTTTGTTCAGTTTTGTCGGGTTTTTTATCCTGTTTTTCACACGCTGAAAGTGTGGTTGTCAGCACCAGAATGGTTACAAACACTCGTTTGAACCCTTTTTGCATCATGCCCTACCTAATAAAAAACAAGTCCTAAAAAAAATGTTATCAAATTCCAGCCGATGATGCTTACTTTTATAAATAGATTATTAAGTTTAGTAACTTAGAATTGGTTCCCCCAGTTTATGTAAGACGCTGGGGGAGCATAGAATAAGGAATGGATTTTATTTATTATACAACCCAGATGGAGGGGGGGTAAGTGCTCCTTCAGATTGCTCTTGTTGCGGTGGTGATAGTGTGTTTGGTGATTGTGCCGGCGCTGCTTCTTCAGTTGCTTCGATTGCTTTGCTTGCATCAAATGTTGGAAGCGTATTCGTACTACTGGATGGATTGTTTGATTCTAATGCGCTATCTGTGATGCCGCTTTTCATCGAAGGCGAAGTTGCCCCCATGGTGGTAGCCGATGGTGATGGTGGAGGAAAAACGTCTGATGCGGATACTATTTGATTATTGCTATTGTATATATTGCCATTCTTATAGGAATACCCACTAGGTAGTATGGCATTAAGTTGAGTTTGGTTTAGATCATTCATGAAGTTCGTAAATTGTCCTGAGTTTTGGCTTAAGATGCCCATGGCACTGCTGAACGTTGGGCTTGATAAAGTCGTGGCGCTTAAACTTCCTATTTGGCCTTGCTCTTGAGGTGAGTTGGTGGCCAAGATGCTTGCCAATGAATTGGCATTTCCGGACGTTACAATGCCTGTAACTAAATTTGAATATTGTGAATTAGATAAATTACTAACAATATTATTAACCGCTGCTTGGGCTGCCTGGGATGTTTAGGGATTGTTGCTATTAATTTGAGCGGTTAAGGAATTTATACTCTGAGTGAACTTGGGGTCTGAAAAGGTTGTAGCGCTTAGCCCAGAAGTTATTACGCTGGTATAGCCACTGTCATATTGAGCGAGGCCAGTTAGCACAGCTCCAGCATTGGCTGGATTACTATTAAGCCCGCTAATCATAGTGTTAAATTGTGCGGTACTCTCGTTAGCATATACAGTGTTAAAGGTTGATGCGAAGTTTTGACTTGACAGAGTTGCAGGATCCAGGCTCGCCCATTGTCCTTGGGAGAAATTCTGCATCATGTTTTGAGCAGTGGCTTCGAAATCGTTTTGATTACTGTAATTGGTTATCGCATAATTAAAGGTGGCTGCTGATACTGTTGGAGAAAGGCCTTGAACGATCGACGTAAATTGTGATGTTCCTGATGTCCACCAGGATTGCTCAATGGCATTGGTCATGGTAGTCATTGCAGTTGTATCTTGGGGATTGATGGAGATAGACCCTAGCTGGGCAGTGGTTGCTGCCTGTAATTGGTTTGCAGCATCAGTTACATTGCCATTGCTGAGATCAGTATTGAACTGACTTAATGAGAAAGATGGCTGACTTACAGCTGCGTTGGCGGCGGCAATAACAGTATGTGTTGGGTCAATGATGCCAACGCCAGCCGATGTTAGCACAAACAATGCTAACGATGTTAGCGAACGTGTTTTCTTGGCCATGGTTCTCTCCGGTCTCTCTAGCATATATTTAAGTCTAGTCAACATTATGAAAAAAACCACTTGGCACTAAGTAGAACAAAATCATATTTTGATTGTGTTATCCTCTATTTGTGTCATTTCCGCGCAGGCGGAAATCCATCTTTCAAACAAAGTTATGACCCATTATAAGAAATAGATTTCCGCCCGCGTGGAAACGACTAAATTTTACTTTATGAAGGCGTTTGTTGATCAATATTGTATGATCTTACTCTATGGTTAATGTTGCTCAAAATAGCCTTCGGAGACCCCATAAATGGAACAAGACATTTTTTTGTCGGATTTTTTCTCCCATTCGGGGTTATTAAGCACCTCTGTGGCATTGTTGTAGCCTGTTTCAAAACGCAATTTAATGACAGGACGGATGAAATTATAATCTTTAAACGAGTGGGAATAGGGCGTATCACGATAAATGATGTGTACCACACTAAATCTTTTTTCATGCCCTAACGCTAATATTTTTTGAACTTCAGGATCTTTTTTGGCTTCGGGCGTTAATTTTTGTCCCAGATAATTAATAGCAGTTTGTAAGTTTTTACGGCTGGCGTAAACGTTGGTTAAACGGCGCGAGTGGCTGGCATAGCGGATATCTTTTTGTCGTTCCTCCAGTTGGTCCATGGTTTTTGGTACCGTTCCTTTCAAACTGAAGCAGTCGACCATAAAACAAAGGGTATCTTGTTCTGGTAAGGCATCTAATACTGTGACCAGCGGTGTGTTTGCATAAATTCCACCATCCCAATAATAGTTCTCGCCGATTTTAATGGCTGGGAAACCAGGAGGCAACGCACAACTTGCCAAGATATGGTCGACGGTAATAGTCATCATTTGGTTATTAAAAAACTCCATTTCCCCACTAGCCACATTCACAGCCCCGAGACAAAGGGTCACTTTTTTGCTATTAATCCGATCAAAATCAATTAACTTTTCCAGAGTATTACGTAATTCTGACGTATCGTAATAACTTAATTTGTCTGGAGTGTCGTGCGTTAAAGGAGTAGGTGGAAGGAGCCTGGGTTTAAAAAAGCCGTCCAAACCAAATAATAAGGAATGTAAAGCTCCCATTTGATTTCTTAAATGGTGGGTAAAATCAAAATCATGAAACTGACCTAATGAATCAGAGAGTAAGGTTGGTGTAATGGTATTCCAAAATTCTAACAATTTTTCTATTTGTTGGTCGTGAGGGTTGCCAGCAATGATAGAACTGTTGATAGAACCAATTGAAACGCCTGCTAAGAAATTGGGATTATAACCTCGCTCATGAATGGCTTTAAATGCTCCGACTTGATAGGCACCCAAAGCCCCACCACCTTGAAAGATGCAGGCAATTCGGTCATAGGTTTGCTTGCTGGCAGTAGATTTCTCAGGTTTATTGATGAGACCAAGCGCTTGTTTATGAGCGGGTTTACTTTTCTTTACTTCAGTCTTTTTTGCCACCATAGCTTCCTGCTCCTGGGTATTTGAACATTAACGGTGCTCTTTTCCTGATTTATTAACTAAAAAATCCAGAATTGCAAACAACCGTTCTTCGGATTTTGCCATTTGTAAATCAGTTTTATATTGATTATTGACGATTAAAGCAGGGACTGCTGCAATTTGATAACGCGCCATTTGCCTTTTGCTATCATTAATCTCCAAATCAATGCTTGGTGAATGCATGAAAGCGCTGCTGGCTATTTTGGCATCCACCCCATGACTTGCAAAAAAATCAATCATTGCTTGGTCGCTGTTGAGTGACTGTTTTTCCTTAAGAATGGCATTGAATAAGACCGGAGATAATTGCATGCCTAAATCCAGTGCTTTGGCGGTATAATAGGCCTTGGCGTAATATTCCCAATCCTTGTTAAAAATGACAGGAATTTTGTCGTAAGAAATCGCTTTTCCTTGAGCATTGACCCAACGATTTAATTCAGGCTCAAGGCGATAACACCAAGGACAACCATAGCTGAAATATTCAGTGACAACCACCGTGTTGGCGGAAGAGGAAACCGGCTCTGGATCTTTAATCACGACATAATCTTTTCCAGCAATAAATTCCTCGGCAAAGGTCATTGTAGAGATGATAAACAAAAAAATCATGGAAAATATCTGTTTCAGCATGAGCCACCTTATTAGCAAATCGATCGATAATGTAGTATAAAAAATTTACCTAGGTTATTCTGACTATTCTATTGTTTTCATGAATGAATCATGAAGCCGTATGTCAAGGGCTGAGCATTGTACAGTTAAACGATCAAAAATCCCTGGTAATATTTGATTTATTTTAAAGCAAATTAACATTGAAAAACAGCCTATTAATGCAAACCAGCCACATAATGCGCTACGGCGTCCATGTCTTCTTTCGTCATACGCATGCTTATGTCTTGCATGATTGCATTTAAATCATTTTGACGCCCATGATCTTTAAAAGCTTGCAATTGTTGAATCGTATATATGGGTTGTTGGCCAGAAAGTACTGGAAAACCGGCTTGAGCATTTCCTTTGCCTTGTGGGCCATGGCAGGCAATGCAGGCAGTAATATGTTGCCTGAAATCCCCTCCACGGTATAATTGTTCACCGCGCGCCAGATATTTTTTGGTGGTCGCAAGTTCAGGCAATGGTTGCTCTGAATAAAAAGCAGCCAGATCTTCCATGTCTTGCTTATTTAAGTTTGCGACAATCGGCGTCATGGTTGCTGCATTGCGGTTTTTCCCTTCTTTAAAGTCCTGCAATTGTTTGACGAGGTAAGCAGCGTGTTGACCTGCAATACTGGGCCAGGCTGGATTACTGCTAATGCCTTTGGGTCCATGACAAGCGATGCAAATGGCTGATTTTTTTTCTCCAGCCTCATAATTGCCTGCGGCATTTGCCAGTATTGGACAGCATAAGACAACGGCCAATGCTATTTTTTTCATTCTGGTCCCATAGGTTATGTCTGGTTTAATGTTACACTGTCTTAAAGCGTATCTGCAAATTCTATCATGCTAATTAATCCGTATACTCAGGCCAAGTTTTTAAAAAGTGCTGCACGCGTTGAACAATTACCTCCCGATACAGGTTATGAGGTTGCTTTTGCTGGTCGCTCCAATGCTGGTAAATCCAGCGCACTAAATTGTTTGACTGGAATTCGGCGGTTGGCTCGCACCAGCAAAACGCCGGGACGGACGCAATTGATTAACTTATTTGGCTTGAGTGATGCTAATCGGCGTCTGGTTGATTTGCCTGGGTATGGGTATGCGAAAGTTTCGCAACAAATCAAGCAAGAGTGGCAAAACAACTTGGCTCATTATTTGGAAGTCCGAGGCAGTTTGCGCGGACTGGTGCTTTTGATGGATATTCGTCATCCGCTTAAGGAGCTCGATCAAATGATGGCAGCCTGGGCTATTGAACGCCAGCTCCCTGTTCATGTCTTACTAACCAAAGCGGACAAATTAAGTCGTGGCCAGGCGCAAAGTACTTTGTTGCAAGTACGTAGACATTATCAATCCGTACAACATTTGCTGACTGTCCAAGTGTTTTCTTCCCTGAAAATCCAAGGAGTAGACGAATTAATTCAAGTCTTAAATCAATGGTTTGAATTCAATAGACCTCTTGCATAACCAGTCTCTTTAGTGCTGCGTTGCAAGTGTTGCTGGAGTGTTTTACCCCATGTAACTCTGCGCCTCAATCGTTGGTTGCCTTTGCATTCTGTTGATGAGTCTAAGGATCCATTGAGAAAATCGTTTCAATTTCGTCGGCGTCATCGTCAGTTTCCTCACCTGTTGCTGGGTGTATGATAATTTTGGGTACTGGGAGTGGTGGTGTTCCTGATTTGGCTCGGGACACTTTTCTTAGTAATTCTTCCATCATAGTCTCTTTCTGCAATAATTCATCTTCATCTTGCAGATGTTCTCGAACCGTTGAGACGTAACGTGCTTTTCTTTGAACCGGTTTAAATTGCAACTCCCTGAGTATGAATTCTCTTTGTCTTGCTTTCTCCTCGTCCCGTGGTGAAAAGAAAAAAGAGCCAGGTGTTTGGCTTAAAGAGAGTGGAGGGGTTGGTGGCCTTCGCTGTATAGGAACTGGAAGAGTATCTGTAACGGGGGTGGGAGGAGGAGTCTTAGGGCATAGAGGTGTTGTTGACGTAGAATCTTCTGTAGAATTTGTTTCTTCATCACCCATAGTAAGTTCTCCATGCGAGTTGATTGAACTTTAATCTTTAATTGAAATTAAAATTCTTGTCAACTATGAATAATGGCTATCAGAGCAAACGCATCTATATTTTGAACATGTATTTGTTAAAGAACTTGTCTTTGCTCGAAAAGACGACATTAAGGATTATTTTTAGTCATAAGATGCGTTGCCCTGAATGGCTATTATTCTGCACTTATAAGTTTGATCACGGCAGAAAAATCCAACTCTCCCATGCCTTGCTCTTTGACTTGCTGATAAAGCTCCATGGCATGATGGCCCAGAGGCGTATGAATGCCAGCGGTTTCTGCAGATTGTTGACTTAAACGCAAGTCTTTAAGCATCATGGCCGCCGTAAAACCAGGTTGATAATCATGATTGGCAGGAACGTTGTCCAAGATACCTGGCACAGGCGTATAACGGCTCATCGCCCAACATTGTCCGGATGAATGAGTGACTACTTCATGCAATTTTTTTGCTGAAAGTCCCAAATGACTGGCCAAAGTAAAGGCTTCCGATATGGCAATCATGGAAATACCAAGAATCATATTATTACAAATTTTTGCTGCCTGACCGCTGCCAGCTTCTCCAGTGTGGATGATGGTTTTACCCATATGTGCAAGAATTGGCTGCGCACGGGTAAAATAAGGTTCTGGACCGCCAACCATAAAAGTTAATGTAGCGGCTGCTGCACCGGCTACCCCTCCGGATACAGGGGCGTCTATAGCCTGTATATTATGCTGGCCAGCATGCTGATGAATGGCGCGAGAGGTTAGGACGTCAATGGAGGAGCAATCAATAAATAAGGTATGATTTTGAGCAGCGGTAAATAATCCACCATCCCCCAGACATACTCCCTTCACTTGCTCTCCTGTTTGCAGCATGGTGATGATAATGTCTTTGTTTCGGGCTGCTTCCTGTAAGGAAGAGGCAGCGTTTCCTCCTGCTTGGTTTAAGGCATCCAGTGCCTGAGATTGTAAGTCAAATCCTGTGACGACATGTCCGGCTTTCACCAGGTTAATTGCCATCGGTAAGCCCATGTGCCCTAATCCGATAAAAGCGATGTTTGCCATTTTTTCTCCTTTGAAAATAGCGCGTTAAGCGACCTTTAATGACTGGGCATGATGAACTGGCTGGCATGCAATTCCGTTACTGGCCAGCGGCTGGTGATGGTCTTGCGTCTTGTATAAAACTGAATGCTTTCCGAGCCATGCATGTTGGTGTCGCCAAAGGAAGATTGTTTCCAACCGCCAAAAGGATGGCTTGCTATGGGCACAGGAATGGGGATATTAATGCCAACCATGCCCACTTGGACGCGCTGGCTGTATTCTCGTGCTGCATAACCGTCACGAGTGAAAATTGCAGTGCCGTTACCGTATTGATTACGATTGATCAATTGTAAGGCTTTTTCAAAATTTGGAACTCGAACGACAACCAGGACTGGACCAAAAATTTCATTTTGGTAGATTGACATATTTTCCGTCACTCCATCAAATAAGGATGGCCCTAGGAAAAAACCATTGGGATATTGGCTGTGTCTGAAATCTCGTCCATCAATCATGAGTTTGGCGCCTTCCTCGATTCCTTTGTCAATCGCTGTCAGTATGCGTTGGCGATGGCTAGCACTGATGACAGGCCCCATATCTACGCCGGGGGCATCACCAGCATCGACGCGAATAGCCTGAATTAATGGGACAAGTTTTTCCAGCAGCTGATCGCCTGTTTGTTCCCCGACAGCGACCACCACAGAAATGGCCATGCAGCGCTCGCCGGCGGAACCATAGGCGGCGCCTACGATGGCATTAGCTGCATAATCAAGATCAGCATCCGGCATGACCACACAATGATTTTTAGCTCCCCCAAACGTATGAGCGCGTTTGCCAAGCATGGAGGCGGTTGTATAAATAAATTCGGCAACGGGCGTGGACGCAACCGCAGTAAAAGCTTGAATTTCGGGTTGTTTTAACAAGAGCTCAACCACCGCTTTGTCGCCGTGAATGCAATTGGCAACGCCGGCCGGCAATCCGGCTTCACTAAGTAATTCTAACAAGCGTACGGGTGCTGATGGATCTTGTTCCGACGGCTTAAGGATGAAGGTATTTCCACAGGCAATGGCAGGAATCATCATCCAAACGGGAACCATCACTGGAAAGTTAAACGGTGATATCCCGGCACATACACCTAAAGGCTGTCGTAGTGTATGACAATCAATATTGTTGGCAACATTCAATGAAAAAGTGCCTTGCAGTTGCGTCATGAGTCCACAATGAAATTCAACCACTTCGATTGCACGCGCTACAGAACCTTTGGCATCATCCAGCGTTTTCCCATGTTCGCGGGTCACTATGCTAGCAAGCTCATTCTGATGTTTTTCCAGCAGTTCACGAAATTTAAATAAAATGCGCGCGCGCTTTAATGGTGGGGTATCTGACCAGGCAGGGAAAGCTTCCTGCGCCGCTGCAATGGCTTTATTGCATAGGGCTTGGTTGGCAGAAAAAACTTCGCCGATTGCTTCACCCAACGCAGGATTATGAATGGTGAGGCGTTTATCTGTTTTTTCTGTGTATGCATTGCCGGCAATATAATGAGGTACCGTATAAACCATTGCGTAACTCCTTTAAATGCAATTATTCACCAAATGTAGCCAACGTCACTTGATATTGGCGATCATGCTCGCCTCCTTGGGAACAACACGTTTCTATTACCTCGAAATAAACGTGTTCTCCAGCTTTTTCTAAAGCATTTTGAATCGCGTCGTAAATTCCAGAATTTGAGTAGCCAGTAAAATCTCCTATTTTTTTTGCGATCATCCTTTTTCTTCCTTTCTAAACTCTAATAATGAGAGGGACTCTTAAGAGTGCAGCGAGTCAGTGTAACATGATCCAATAGGATTAATCATCCAGTAAATGTTCAAGCCCGTAATAGAGTGAATTTATCGTCTGTACTCGTTGGCAGGCCAGAATTATTCCAGGCATAAAGGAGTTGCGATCAATGCTGTTGTGATGAATGCTTAAGGTTTCTCCCTGATTACCAAACAAGACTTGCTGCTGGGCAAGCACGCCAGGCAAGCGTAGTGAATGAATGTTTACTTCATGATAGGAAGCGCCTCTAGCGCCGGAAACCAATTCCTTTAATGGAAGTTGATTTTTCTCATACCGCCTTGCAGCAGCAATTAATTCCGCCGTTTTCATTGCCGTTCCAGAAGGGGCATCCAATTTTTGCTGGTGGTGGACCTCAATGATTTCAGCTTCGGGTAAGTAGCGAGCAGCCATGGCGGCAAATCGCATCATTAATACGGCACCGATGGAAAAATTGGGTGCAATAATGCCGCCCAGTTTTTTTTCTTCGCAAAGTGTTCTTAACGTTTTAATTTGCTCATCAAGCAAACCACTGGTGCCAATCACAGGATGAACTTTGCTATTAATGATGGTTAAGCAATTTTGATAAACGCAATCGGCGCGTGTTAAATCGATGACGATTTGCGCGTTTGTCTCCATGATAACGGATTGCAAATCATCTTCTCGAGTTAAACCAGCTACCAGTTGGAAATCAGGGTGTTTGGTGATGGTTTCGCATGCCAGTGTCCCCATTTTTCCATGTGCGCCGTTTACAATGACACGAGTTTGCATATAGGCTCCAAACAATGCACGAAAAAGAGATTAGCTATTTTTTCTTTGGGATGAGCTTTTCTTTTCTTCATGTATGGTCTTAAACGCCCACATGGCGGCTGGAATCCAACCGATTATGGTTGCTTGCAGGATGAGTGCTACCAAGGCTCCGCCAGGATTATCGTATATGAGTAAAACCAGGGCGGGGAAAAATAAAGCGATGCATGACAAAATAAAACGTTTCATAGTGCTGCTACCTTTCAGTGAATGTTATTAATTAATTATATAGCTTAACTAATTTTGATAATAATCTTCTATTTAATGGTTGGATGCAACCTGGAATGAATGGTTTGCCGCGACTTGCAAAATGAGCATAAACGCTGTACATTGCATGCTCAATTTTCCCCTCTCACCAAATGTACCAGACAAGGGTTAGCGCATGAGAAAACAGGAGTTGCATCCCCGTACGGCTGTCATTAATAAAAACAAAAAAATCAGTCCAAGCAGTTGCGTGTTGAAGCCTTACGCTGGTTGGCTGCTACGTTCCCGAGTGCTTTTGATAATACCAGGCAGATAAGGCCACTAAAAGTAGGGATTATGAATGATATTTTAGTTCATGCAGAAGAAGCAGCTACTGCGGGAATTTCCAGAGGAAAGTTGCGGGAAGCTGTTGTTATTTTTACTCGACGCATTGATTATTTGGCATCAATAAAAGCACGTGAAACGCGTGTTGATTTACACGGGAGTCCAGTTGGGCAAGTGACGGAAGAAGAAGCGGAAAGAGCCGCGACAAAAATCAAAAAAATGGTAGAAAAAAGCGCCAAAAACGCGCGTAAAAATCTGATTGGTAAATCGGTTCCCAACCACTTTAAAATGACGAGCTCGCTTAGTTATCACTCAGAATCAGAATTAATGTCTTATTCAGAACAGTTTCCTGCACTCTCAGCGCAAAGTGCATTTTCACCACCAGCTAAATCAGCGCCGGTGATGGTTAAACATAAATCTGCTCGACCTTATGATCCGGAAGCAGTTGCTCGATTGAAGGAAAAATTAGGGTTATCGCGAAAAAAAGAGCCGGTTGAGTAATGACATAATCCCTTGGGATTAACCCGCATACGCATCAGGGCAAATGCATCTTATGATTAAAAATAATCCTGAACGTCGTCTTTGTGAGCGATAGCGAAGCAATTGTCCAGACCTAATTTTCAATAGGGTATCGATCTGGGTTGCTTCGCTATCGCAAGGACAGTTTTTTAATAAATACATGTTCAAAATTTAGATGTGCTTGCCCTAACATACGCGCATCATGACTTGCAAATAATTGCCTATTATGTAACCATCATGGGGTTTTTTTGTATTCATTATTTTGAGGCTATATGAAAGAGTTAGAGCGCCTGAGTGAGCTAAAAAAAGCATTGGCTCTTTTGCAACAAAAATATCCTAATCTTCTTGGTAAATATCGCCGATGGCGGCTGGATAGTTTTATTTATCATCCTCCTGTGCAAGATTTGAGCGAATTTGAGCAACAGTATTCTCAGCATTCTCGTCAAGCCAATGGTACAGAAGAAAATCATGTTACTGACCTTAAAAATAAGTTATTAGGGGCTGTTGCTAAAAATAATTCCACAAAGGCTCATCAGTATTTAACGGAGCTCTTTGGCATTCTGCAAACAGAAATCACGGAACTTGCAGATACGTATTTATTCAGTGAGGAAGCTCAACGGCAATTGCAAGCGTCTAAAAATTTCGCGCAATTTGATTTAGAGACGAAAAATTTTTATCGCAGTGAGTTCGCGTTGCGCTGTAGTGTTGGTCGATTGTATTGTACGTTAAATGCACTGGCGGCAGGTTTGACAGCAGTTTTTGAAACTACGCAAACACCAGAATGTTTGCAAGGGATTGATCAACCGTTGAATAAGATAGAGAATGGCCAACGTGCCTTGGTGTCAGCGTTGTCCAAATATGAAGCAATGCGCGTCATAATTAGAAAACAAATACAATCAACGAATGAGGGTTTGATAGAGCAATGCTGGCCTGGGTTTGAAGAGTTATTGCAGCAAATTAAATTGAAAAGTGAGGAGCTGACGAACAAGGCAAAAACAAACGCTAGTTACGTTGCGGCTAGTAAAGTTGGTGAAACATTACAGACCAAACTTGAGCAAGCGGCTCAGGATTTTTTTAAGGATAAAAAAATAAGTTTTAATACGTTTCATATACGTTGCAGCACAGCCATAGAAGAGGCTCGTTCAGTATTGAAAGAACACCGTGGCTGGGGAAAGGTTCTTGCGGATTTGGCTTTTTGGTTTACGGCAATCGTGACAGGGGGAGTGGTGCCATTAATCCATAAAGCATTTACCGGGGAGTTTCGTTTCTTTAAACCAGCAAAGACCGATTCTGAACAAAAGCTAGATACTTTTACAGAAAAACTCATGACGGTTGCTGCACCCCAATTTGGAGCGTAGACTGCTTTACTTGGCGCGTATGATTTCCATGCAATTCGTACCGCCAGGCTTGCCTATCACATTACCCCGCGTCAGTAATAAAAAGGTATTTTCTTCAACCAGATTTTTTTTCAGCAGATAAGTAATTATTTGCTGATTAATGTTTTTGCTGGCTATCTCGCGATAATCATAAAATAAAGGAAAAACGTTATTGACCAGGCTTAATTTCCTTACCGTGTCTTCATTATCTGAGATGGCATAAATGGGGACTGTACTATAATGACGCGACATCCAGATGGCGGTTGCTCCGGATTCGGTTAGTGCAACAATGGCTTTAATCGGGAAATGGTTGGCGACATGCATTGTTGCCATCGCAATGGCTTGATCGGCTCGTGGATAGCGACATGAGTCGCTTTCTGTTTGATAAAAAAAAGCTGCGTGCTTTTCCGCACTCAGACAAATTTTATCAACCATTTGGATGACTTTTACCGGATATTGTCCACTGGCTGTCTCTGCAGATAGCATGACTGCGTCTGTGCCATCGAGAATGGCATTTGCTACGTCCGATACTTCGGCACGTGTAGGTTGTGGATGAGTAATCATCGATTCCATCATTTGAGTTGCAGTAATGACAATTTTATTTAATTGCCGGGTTTGCTCAATGATGCGTTTTTGAATGGCGGGTACTTCCGCCGCGCCAATTTCTACCCCTAGGTCGCCGCGGGCAACCATCACGGCATCTGCTTCCAGAATGATGTCGGTTAAACAGCCTAATGCTTCGGTTCGCTCAATTTTTGCAATGATTGGTATCTGTGATGCACCCAAATTCGTTAAAATTTGCCGCGCGGTGCGGATATCATTAGCATCTTTTACAAAAGACAACGTGATATAATCCACTTTAGCAGCGATTGCTGCAGCCATATCTTCCTTGTCTTTATCCGTGAGCGCCCCGGCAGCTAAACCTCCGCCTTTGCGGTTAATGCCTTTATTATTGCTCAATACACCGCCTTCAATGACGATGCAATCGATGTAAGGTGCTCTGATAGCCGTCACCATCAATTCAATTAAACCGTCATCCAGCAATAAATGATCATTAACGGTTAATTCGTTGCATAAATTGGGATAGGCAACGGACACGCCAGTTTCATCGCCCAATTTGGCATCGCTTGCGCATGACAGGGTAAAGGTTTGTTTTTCCACCAAGATAATGGTGTTATTTTTAAAACGCCCTATACGAATTTTAGGACCTTGCAAATCGGCCATGATGGCTAGTGGGCGATGAAGCTCAGCTGCAAGCGTGCGTGCCAGTTTAATGGTTTGAGCAAACTCTTTGGTAGCGTGAGAAAAATTAATGCGCAATACATCCACGCCCGCCAGAAGCATGGCTCGTAATATTTCCGGTGCATGACTGGCAGGGCCTATGGTGGCGACAATTTTAGTGCGACGACGTTGCATTCTTGGCTCGTTTTTCCAAAATGACGACTGCAGGCAGTGGCCGGCCTTCAAGGTATTCCAGAAATGCCCCACCTCCAGTAGAGATATAAGAAATCTGATCTGTCAGATCATATTGGTCAATGGCTGCCAATGTATCTCCGCCACCGGCGATGCTAAATGCTTCGCTGTTTGCTATGGCAATGGCTAATGCACGAGTACCATAAGCAAATTGCGGAAATTCAAATACTCCAACAGGACCATTCCATATAATGGTTTTGGCGGCATCAAGAAAATCAATATATTGAGTGATGGTATTGGGACCAATATCCATAATCATGTCGTCTGTTGCAACATTAGATAATGCTTTATTAAAAGCCGGACAGCTATCGCTAAATGATTTTCCAACCACGGCATCAACAGGCAGGGGAATTTGACATCCTTTTTCTGCAGCAAGCGCCAATACGGCGCGCGCTTCATCAAGCAGCCCTGGTTCATACAGGGAAACGCCAATTTCATGACCTTGTGCCTTGAGAAACGTATTAGCGATGCCTCCCCCAGGAATTAAAACATCCACCAGGGTTACCATTTGTTTAAGAAGCGATAATTTAGAGGAGATTTTTGCGCCACCGACGATGGCCACAATTGGTTTTTCCGGTGCTTCAAGCACGTGCTGCAAGGCTTCAAGCTCACGAACCAAGAGTGGTCCGGCAGCGGCAATTGGGGCGTATTGAGCGACGCCATAAGTCGACGCTTGCTCGCGATGAGCAGTACCGAAGGCATCCATGACGAACACATCACATAAAGCAGCAAGTTTTTTAGCCAAGATTTCATCATTGGCTTTTTCACCTGGATTAAAGCGTACATTTTCACATACTATGAGTTCACCTGGTTTGACCTCAACGCCGTCCAGATAATGGTTGGAAAAATGCACGGGATAATCAAGGTGGGAAGCTAAATATTCAGCAATTGGTTCCAGAGAGAAACGAGTCTCAAATTTACCTTCTTCGGGACGACCCAGATGGGAAAGTACAATCACTGCAGCACCTTTCTCCAAGGCCATACGCAAGGTGGGTAATGCAGCTTGCAGACGCTGATCGCTGGTGATTATCCCTTCTTTAATGGGTACGTTTAAGTCTTCTCGAATCAAGACACGTTTGTCATGTAAATCAAGATCACTCATTTTAATAAGGTTCATGACCATTCCTTAAAGGTTCATCATGTGATAAGCCGTATCCAGCATACGATTAGAAAATCCCCACTCGTTGTCATACCAGGCAACAATCTTGACTAAGTGGCCTAGGACTTTTGTTTGGGTGGTGTCAAAGATTGCGGATGCTGGGTGATGATTAAAATCACAAGAAACTAGAGGCTCTTCATTAATGTGTAATATGTCACTTTTTGCTTTCCGCATGATGTCATTGACTTCATCGACAGAAGTAGGGCGTTTTGTTGTAAATGTTAAATCAATGGCAGACACATTCAGCGTTGGTACACGCATGGCAAATCCATCTAATCTGCCGGCCAATTCAGGCAACACCAGACCAACGGCAGAAGCTGCACCAGTTTTTGTCGGGATGATGGAATGGGCTGCGGCACGTGCGCGGTGTAAATCCGGGTGGCTGCCGTCAAGAAGCATTTGATCTTTGGTATAAGCATGAACGGTATTTAATAAGCCATATTCGATTCCCAAGGCATCATGGAGCGGTTTAACGACGGGTGCCAGGCAATTGGTGGTGCAAGAGGCATTGGATACGACGATGTCAGAAGCCTGAAGCGTATGATGGTTGACGCCATAGACAATCGTCGTGTCAGCATTTTTTCCAGGTGCTGAAATCAGCACTTTTTTTGCGCCTGCGGTGATGTGTTGCATGGCCGCTTCATGCGTGGTGAAATGTCCTGTGCATTCTAGAACGAGATCAACGTCTAACGTTTTCCATGGTAATGCTTCCGGACGGCGTTCAGCTGTGACAAGAATACGATGGCCATCGATAACGAGGTATTCTCCATCTATTTCGACTTTTTTTGGAAAACGACCGTGCGTTGAATCGTAGCGGGTTAAATGGGCGGTAATATCAATGCCTGACAAATCATTGATGACGACGACATTAAAATCATGTTGACGTTCGTATTCAAAAATTGATCGTAAAATACAACGGCCGATGCGGCCATAACCATTAATTGCAATGCGTATTGTCATGTTACTTCTCCGAACCTAAGAGCATATTTAAAATTATTTTTTCGCTTTATAAAAAGTAGGTGGCTTGTGGCTTGGCTTTAACTCGATCTTGTCAGTAAAGACTGCGCTGCAGCTACCGTTTGTTCTACTGTGATTCCTAAATAATTATAGGCTTTTTGTGCAGGTGCTGAGGTGCCGAAGCGATCCAGACCTATCACGATTCCATCAAGACCGACAAAACGATACCAGTATGCTGTGGCAGCCGCTTCAATGGCTATTCGTTTGCGTACGGTTTTTGGCAGTACCTGCTCTTGATAAGTGGTTTCTTGCAACAGAAAACGTTCAGCGCATGGCATGGACACGACTCGCATCCGTATCCCTTGTTCTTCGAGTAAACTTGCAGCAGCCACGGCTATTTGCATTTCTGAACCAGTAGCAATCAGGATGATATCGGGTAAAGATTGGCAATCCTTAAGAATATAACCGCCGCGTTGAATTTGAGTAAGTTGCTGAGCAGAATGGCCTAAGGGAGGCAAATTTTGTCGTGATAACAGCAGGCATGAGGGGCCATTGTGACGTTCAATGGCTTGTTGCCAAGCTACGGCAGTTTCTGTCAGATCCGCCGGACGCCATACGTCAAGATCCGGAGTCATGCGTAACATAGCGGCATGTTCAATGGGTTGATGCGTCGGTCCATCTTCACCTAATCCGATGGAGTCGTGGGTATACACATAAATCACCCGTTGCTTCATTAACGCGCTTAAACGTACTGCATTGCGGGCGTAATCGCTAAACACTAAAAATGTCCCGCCATAAGGAATAAAACCACCATGCAAGGCAATGCCATTCATAATGGCTGACATGGCAAATTCGCGCACGCCATAATAAAGATAATTGCCGTTAAAATGATCGTGGGTAATGGCTTTGCTGCCTGACCAATTGGTGTTGTTGGAGCCCGTAAGATCAGCAGAGCCTCCTAAAAGTTCCGGCAGTAAAGCTGCATAATGTTCCAGACATTGCTGGGATGCCTTGCGAGTTGCGACGTCTTTATTGTTTTCCTGACAGTGTTGGATAAATACGTTGGCATCGGTTGGCCAATGGTCGGGTAAATCACCGTTGATTCGCCGTAAAAACTCATGGTAATCCTTGGGGCGTCGGTGTTGATAATGATGGCAATCCTTGAGCCAGCGTTGCTCATCTTGCACACCTTGCTCAACATGATTCCAACGAGCATAGAGCGCATCAGGGATAACAAATGGTGGATGTGGCCAATGGAAGCGTTCTCTTAGCTGCTGAATGTCTTCACTTCCTAATGGCGCGCCATGGACTTTCTCACTGCCTGCTGCATTGGAACCATAGCCAATGATGGTTTTGCAGATAATGAGCGTTGGTTTGGTGGTTTCCTGGCGAGCCGCAGAGATTGCTTGCTCAATGGCTGCGTAATCATGCCCATCAACAGCATCAATCACATGCCAATGATAGGCTCTGAAGCGGGCGGCCGTATCATCGGTAAACCAAGGGTCGACTTTGCCATCAATGGAAATGCCATTGTCATCATAAAAGACAATTAATTTGCCAAGCCCGAGCGTGCCCGCAAGAGAACAGGCTTCATGAGAAATGCCTTCCATCATGCAACCATCGCCAGCAAATGCATAAGTAAAATGATCCACCAGAGTGGTTTCTTCATCATTAAATTGGGTGGCAAGGATTTTTTCAGCAATGGCCATGCCAACCGCATTGGCAAGCCCCTGGCCTAGCGGGCCTGTAGTCGTTTCCACGCCAGGCGTTTCCGTGCATTCTGGATGTCCGGGCGTTTTGGAATGCAGTTGACGAAAATTTTTTAATTCATCCAAGCTTAAATTATAACCGGTCAAGTGCAGCAGCGAATAAAGCAACATGGAGCCATGACCATTCGATAGAACAAAACGGTCGCGATTAAACCAATGTGGATTTTTAGGGTTATGTTTATAGAATTTTTTCCATAATACCGTGGCGATGTCGGCCATACCTAAGGGCATACCTGGGTGGCCAGATTGGGCTTTTTCAACAGCATCGATGCTTAGAAAGCGGATGGCAAGAGATAATTCTTTGATTGAACTCATGCGTGCTCATTGACGGTCAACAGGGGCACTATTGTCGCTCAGAAGAGGTCATTCGGCAAGTTGACCTAATGGCAAAGTGAAAAAAATTTTACTTTTTGTCCATTTTCTAGGATGATCGTACTATTTAACTAACATTTGTGCCTAATGTCAGTCATTTTACAGAGATTACAATCCGACGGATTTAATTTGCCTGAAGCATGTGAAGAATTAAAAACGTGGGCATTCACAGAGCAGTTGCGTAAGAAAGATATTGATTTTTTTCGTAAACTGGTTTGTCACCATACGTTGCTCCGTTTTGAATACAGTGTGCTTTGTACGCAATTGGCTCATGATTTCATGCGCCTGCAAGATCCGTCGCAATTAACTCGACAAATAAAAACAGCGCTGATATTGGCAGAAACTCTGGAGATTGTTTATCGCGATTATTTAAATGTTCCACGTGAAATTGAGCGTTTGCGCCGCGAGCAAACCATTTACCGCAATTTATTGATGGCACAAGGCTATCAATTTAAGCCACAAGTCGATGAAGAAAACCTTAGCCAGGAATTGGGGATTAGTAAAAGAGTTCATGAGGTATCTGCTCCACTCAATTGGGCGCGACTTTATTCCATACGTGTCAGGCGATTATTAATCACTTCCAGCCTTTTGACGCAAGAACTTTCCCCTTACCGGCAATGGGTGGGTTTGATGGATGAATGGGTTCGCCCTGCTTTGGCGTATTTTAACTGGATTTTTTTCACTCCAAGATTGCTTGTTAATCTAACCATGATGGCAAAACATACAATCCCTGGTTGGTGGATGAGCAAAGAAGAATATGATTTAGGATGGCAAACAAGGTTCATGCTGCAATGGAAGCGCCGATGGTTTTTACTGGGGAATGACTCTGCCTGGTTGACTGCCGGGTTACTGAACTGTTTTGTGCTGATTGGCACACTGGCACCGTTTAGTATTTATCTTGCGGTGGCATTGCAAGTATTTGATATCGCAATGGCTGCCACACAAGCTTATGTTGAAATCAGTCGGTTGCGGAAATTACAGGCATATTATGCGCAAATGCTTAATCGTGAAGGAATTTCTGCAGAAGAACAAGACGAAATTCGGAATTATCAAGTGCATTTGGAAAAACGCATTAACCATGAGCGTACGCGGCTTTATCTTAGTGTCACCAACACCGTTGTGTTACTGGTGGCCATCAGTCTTGCACTCCCGGTGTTTGCTTTTAATCCATTAATTCCCGTCATTGGCGCAGCACTGGCTGTATTAACGACTATTGTTATTCATAATGCAAGTCAACAATTGCAAAGGCAAAGACCATCGGATGATGTTTCTTGCCTCAAGATTGAACCGCAGAAAGAATCTAATTTAGTCCGTCATAGTCTCTTTAAACCTGGCCTTTCATTGCCAATTTCGCAGCAAGAATTGCAATTACCAGCCGGTACAGATGATCTTGCTTCTTATCAAGAAGGAACAGCGTACGCGTTGAATCTCTAGTAGCAGTCCGCTGATTTTCAATGCTATCCTTATTGCCTTTAAGATTAACTTGAGGCTTTTATGTCCACTATATCTTTACCCCAATTTACTGATATTGATCTTAAACATTTTGTTGAACGGCTTGATGCGCTCTTAAATGCTAATTTACAGCAGATTTCCAGTCTATTGTCTCAAAACAATTCATTTACTTGGGATAATCTCATGCAGCCTTTAGAAGACATGGAGGATGCGCTTGAGCGTTTCTGGTCCCCTGTAGCGCATTTGCATGCTGTGGTTAATTCGCCCGCTTTACGGGACTGTTACCAGGCGTGTTTGCCTAAATTGTCCTCTTATGAAGCGACCATCGGTCATAATCAACGCTTATACGAAGCGGTCAAATCTTTAGACAGGAACATTTTAAACGACGCCCAGACTAAAATTGTGGAAGATGCATTGCGTGATTTTGAAT
This sequence comes from Legionella oakridgensis ATCC 33761 = DSM 21215, assembly GCF_000512355.1. Lineage (NCBI taxonomy): Bacteria > Pseudomonadati > Pseudomonadota > Gammaproteobacteria > Legionellales > Legionellaceae > Legionella > Legionella oakridgensis. The sequence goes on from NZ_CP004006.1 coordinate 159,197, forward strand.
TGTCTGGTGTGGCACTGTCTGCTGAAAAAAAACAGCGGTTTGAAGCAATTCAGACACGTTTATCGGAATTATCCAACCAATTTGAAAACAATGTTCTTGATGCAAGCCAGGCTTACCAGCTGCATGTCACCGACGCTTCTCGTTTGACTGGTTTGCCAGAACATGCCTTGCATCATGCGCGTGTATTGGCTGAAGAAAAGAAATTGGATGGTTGGGTGCTTAATCTCGAAATTCCTTGCTATCTTGCTGTGGTTACTTATGCCAATGATCGCGCGTTGCGCGAAGAAATTTATCAGGCTTATGTAACCAGGGCCTCCGATCAAGGTCCTAACGCAGGACAATTTGATAATACCGCAGTCATGAACGAGTTGCTGGCGTTACGCCATGAAAAAGCCCAGTTGCTTGGGTTTGCGAATTATGCGGAATTATCGTTGGCTACCAAAATGGCAAAATCGTGCAAGCAGGTGACGGATTTCTTATGGGATTTAAGTCATCGTGCTTACGAACAAGCCAAAAGAGAGTTTAAGGATTTGCAGGAATTTGCTAAAGAGCATTATGCAATCGATGCTATGCAACCATGGGACATTGCTTACATGTCCGAGAAGAAAAAACAAAAACTGCATGCGATTTCTGAAGAAGAGTTGCGTCCTTTTTTTCCACTGCCCAAGGTGATGGAAGGATTGTTTACCATTGTAAATAAATTATATGGCATGAGCATTCAAGAGGTTAAAGGCGTTGATACTTGGCATCCGGATGTACGTTGTTATGAAATCAAAGATGCTGAACATAACACCCGTGGTTATCTGTATGCCGATTTGTTTGCCCGTTCGCAAAAACGCGGCGGGGCCTGGATGGATTCTTGCCAAAGCCGACGTAAACTTGCAGATGGCAGTATTCAGCGGCCAATTGCAACCTTGACTTGTAATTTTGCTAAACCTGCGGCAAATCAAGTGGCTTGCTTGTCGCATGATGAAGTATTGACGCTGTTTCATGAATTTGGTCATTGTTTGCATCATCTGTTGACACAAGTCGATTACTTGAGTGTTTCCGGCATCCATGGAGTGGAATGGGACGCGGTCGAGTTACCCAGTCAATTTTTTGAAAACTGGTGTTGGGAAGAGCCAGCGTTGCAACTATTAACGTCGCATCGTGATACAGGAGAGGCTTTGCCGAAAGACATGCTTGCAAGGTTGTTGGCTGCAAAAAATTTTCAATCCGCCATGATGATGATGCGTCAGCTTGAATTTTCTATTTTTGATTTTCGTATTCATCAGGAGTACGTGAGTAATCAACCAGAGTTTATTGCTTCAATCCTTGCAGACGTTCGTCGGAATATTTCCGTGGTTCCAGTTGTGCCTTACAATCGGTTTCAGCATAGTTTTGCCCATATTTTTGGTGGCGGGTATGCGGCCGGATACTACAGTTATAAATGGGCTGAAGTGCTGTCCAGCGATGCTTTTGCACGGTTTGAAGAAGAAGGGATTTTTAATGAAACCACGGGACGTGATTTTCTTCGTTGTATCCTTGAAGTGGGGGGTGCACGAAACGCAGAAGACGCTTACCAATCCTTCCGAGGACGGCCGGCTACTGTCGATGCTTTATTAAGGCATAATGGCATTGAATAATGTTTGATTTTCTCAAAGTCCATGGCTGAAGAGGGCGCATGGACTAAATGCTTTTTGGACCTTTCTGCCGGCGGTCATCTCGTTGCTCTTGGCGTGCGTCTTCAGCTTTTTCACGACGGGATGTTGATAAAGGCGTAGTCACTATCCAGGATTGCGCTTGCATCATGCGATCAATGTCTTTGCCTTTTTGAATGCCATTGTATATTTTGCACCAACTGGCAGGTTGTCCTTCCCTTGATAGGTATTCAGCATACAAGACGTCTTTTCTTGGGCAGCGCTCACCCACGTATAGCGATAACCCATTGTGTCCATAAAAAATTTCTTTTTCCGCGGTTGCAACAATGGTGTGAAGGTAATAAGTATTTTCTTGGTATTTAAAATAATGATAACCCTCTGAATCTTGTTGCAAAACGTCAACACCTGGTGGCAATTCAATGTATTTCATAATTCGCTTTTGTCATCTTGAATGATTTATAATCATGCAAATTTGCAAAAATTAATCCCTTTTGTCAATGAATTGTTATCGGGATTTTGTATTTTTTAAATAAGTCATTAATCTATTATTAACTTTTGCAATGACAGAGCATGTTATGCCAACAGACCTTTATGATATTCCGATGACAACCATCAACGGAGAATCCACAACATTGCAACCTTATCAGGGGCAGGTAATGCTCATTGTGAATGTGGCTAGCCGTTGCGGATTTACCAAGCAATACGCTGAGCTTGAATCCTTGTATCAGGACTATCGTCAGCGTGGTTTTGTGGTGTTGGGGTTTCCCTGCAATCAATTTCGTGAGCAGGAGCCTGGTGGCAATGAAGAAATCAAGGCGTTTGCGGAAAGTTGCTTTAGGGTTACGTTTCCTTTATTTGGCAAGTGTGATGTCAAAGGACCAAAGCAAGCGCCTTTATACGCTTATCTTGCTAGCCACATCGAGAAAAAGCCATGGATATTTATTCCTTGGAATTTCACTAAAATTTTGGTTGATCAACATGGCCGGGTTTTAAGACGCTACCCGCCAACCACGTCCTTTAAAACCATCCGCAATGCCTTGGATACATTGTTAACCAAACAATGATAGCTTATCCCTGTTATCTGGGATTGTTAGCCATGAAAATAATTCGCTACTGTTTCTTAGGATTAGTATAATGGTTGCTTTCTATTTTCTTAAAGACGATGCTATGACGAAGCAAGGACATTCAGTCGAACAACATTCAGCCGCCACGGCACAGCAGGACGGTCGTTTACGACAAGCGCAACTTAAAATGTTAAACATGCTTGAAGTGGTTGATACTATTTGCCAAAAACATGGGCTGGACTATTGGCTGGAAGGTGGCACGTTGCTGGGCGCTATTCGCCATCAGGGCTTTATTCCCTGGGATGATGACCTCGATATATCCATGCCACGTGCCAGCTATGAAGCATTTCTTCGTTTGGCACCACAAGAAATTCCAGAGCATATGTGGCTGCAAACCCCCCACACCGATCCCGGTTATTTTAATTTTTGTGTTCCTCTTAAAATCCGCGATCGCAATAGCCGTTTTATTGAAACGCATGAGACAGGAAAAGAACCCTATCAGCAAGGGATTTTTATTGATGTGTTTGTGTATGATTCCATGCCAGTTGATGTGCGCTTGCGCAAGCGTTATAAATTCATGGCTAAAAAAATTCTGCGGCTGATGCGTCATAAATACACGTCTTTGGTGATGGGACATAACCCCTGGCTATATACGGCTGTGGGGCGTTTTATTCCTAAAAAAGTTCTCGATAATAAATTACAAGCCATCATTCAACAGGCCAATGGTAGCAATAGTCCTTTTTATGGCTACGGCTATGATTGCAGCAATAGCAATATCGTTTCTTACGACGATATTTATCCTTTGCGACGAACGAAGTTTGAAACGGGAGAATTTAATATTATCAATAAGGCCGAGATTATTTTGACGCAATTGTACGGCGACGATTACATGACGTTGCCTCCGGAGCATCAACGAGTGATGCAACATTGTCAGGAATTAATAGTAAGCCTCGATGGAGCAGTCGCATGAATATTAAGCTTATTATTTTTGATTTGGATGGTGTGTTGGTTGATACACGCGAGCATCATTTTGTTGCTTTAAATCGCGCCTTGGCTGAAGTGGATGAACGATTTATCATTTCGCAAGAAGACCATTTGCAGTTGTTTGACGGCTTAAGCACCCAGCGTAAATTGAATTTGCTTACGCAAGAGCGTGGCCTGGACAGCAGCTTGCACCAACGTATTTGGCAAAAAAACAAGAGCTAACGTCCCAAGTCATCGATGAGTTGCTCAAACCTAATCCAGAAATCATTGCATTATTTCAACAGTTAAAAAAAGATGGCTTAAAAATTTATGTGTGCTCCAACTCCATCCGTGAAACCGTCAAGCAAATTTTATTAAAAATGGAGCTGATGAAGTACGTGGATTATTTCATTTCCAATCAGGATGTATTATCTCCCAAACCACATCCAGAAATGTACTGGATGGCCATGACTAAAGAAAAAGTATTGCCCAAAGAAACTCTCATTGTGGAGGATTCCTACGTCGGCCGTACTGCAGCCATTTCTTCCGGCGCTAATTTGTGTGCGGTGAAAAGCCCTGCAGAAGTTACTTTGGCTAAAATCTATCAGGATATGAGGCGTACATTCCAGTCCGCTAAATGGTCTGATGAAACCCTCAATGTCCTCATTCCGATGGCCGGGGCTGGCAGCCGTTTTGTAAATGCGGGTTTTAGCTTTCCTAAACCGCTCATCAGCATTTGTGAAAAACCAATGATCCAATTGGCAGTTGAAAATTTGAACATCGCCGCCAATTTTATTTTTATTGTTCGACGCGATCATTATGAAACGTATCACCTGGAATCACTGTTGAGAATTATTGCCCCGGGCTGCAAGATCGTATTAACGGACGGTGTCACCGAGGGGGCTTGCTGCAGTACGTTGTTAGCCGAAGAGTACATCAACAACGATGCGCCATTGTTGATCGCCAATTCGGATCAATATGTAGAATGGGAAAGCGGTGCATTTTTTCACTCGATGAATGCCCCTCACATTGATGGTGGTATTTTAACGTTTGAAAGCACTCATCCTAAATGGAGTTATATTCGCCTGAATGAATATGGGAATGTCACAACGCTGCGGGAAAAGGAAGTCATTTCCAATCAGGCAACCGTCGGTATTTATTACTGGACACGCGGTACGGATTATGTGCGTTACGCTAAACAAATGATTGCCAAAAATATCCGGGTAAATAACGAATTTTATGTCGCGCCTGTCTATAATGAAGCCATCGCCGACGGCATGAAATTTAAAGCGTATACGGTTGATAAAATGTGGGGGTTGGGTACGCCTGAGGATTTGCAGCATTTTCTCAACCACCATCCTGCCATGCGCCGAAACAAGACCCATAGTCGCCAAGTGGCTGTTGAGGTCGCAGAACAATAACAATAGATTGTTTCAGTGCATTTTATGTTATAATTAAATTGTACCTGAAAGGGGGGCGACCTGGCTTCGACGTGGGTTGCGAAACCTGAAGTGCATGCCGAGAATGAGATCTCTCGTAAATAAGGCTCACTAAATATAAATGCAAATGATGAAAACTTTGCTGGTGTTGAGGGAGAAGCTATCGCTGCGTAAGCATTGATGGTTTTACCAAAAACATCACTGTGCGCTGCCAAAAACCAGCGCCCCGTTGACCGAGCTCGCTTGTCGGTATCGAATCAACGGTCATAGAAGATAAGCTAGTCTTTTGATTTGTCCCGCATCAAAGGGCGAAATTCAGGGAATCGCCGTGTATCATCCTGCCAGTCGGAGGGTCCACGGTCAGAATAATAGACCAGGCTAAGCATGTAGAGCTGATGGCAGAGGATTTGCGGACGCGGGTTCGATTCCCGCCGCCTCCACCAATCATTAAAACCATTCCTGACCACTAAAGACCATCATAAACCCATGTAGATCAACGAGTTAAATCCACTTTTCTGGTTGATGGGGTTGTCTTTTGTGGTTTTCTGTTGGCTCAAAAATCACCCAAAATATGCCCAAAATTTTTGAAAAAGTACCCAATATCTGCCCAAAAAATTGGGGTTTATATACAGGATCTTTCTAAAACCTGGGAGTCTCATAATCCAATATTACCGGCCATTATAAGAGATTTTCAAAATTAGTCAGGTTTTGAGACTTGGTTTGATGCTAGTATTCTTCGGATGATTTTTTCTAGTTCTGCAATTCCTTCTTTAGGCAAACGTTCAATAAAATTCTCTTCACATATCAACGTAATTAATTTTTCTATATCTTTGGATTGATTAGCCGTAGGTAAATAGGCCTCGAGAGAGCCTTTTTCAAGGATGTAACAATTTTCATCCCGTTGCTTTTCTATGAAATCATGTAAGATAACAGTTTCTTCAGTAGATAGTGTGGATTTCAATGTTTTATGCCTATTTTTTATATAGTTCCAAACCTCTTTTGCAGCATCCCAATTTTGGGTCTGAACTGCCTCATCAATTATTTTTACAAACGATTGAGCATCTTTGCTATTATTATTTTGAGTTAAATTCTTTTTTATCTTAGATGGACATGTTTGAAATAAGGCTTTTACCTCTGGGGACCCAATATCTTCAGCATAATCTAAATCCGCTATGATTGAGTATTTTATACGGCAAGCTTCAAGTACTCGCTTGTATTGGTTAAATAGTTTCTTCCCATCAACATTAATTATTTCTATTATTCGCGAATTAGATCGACCATAGTAGTCCAATAATGCTTCAAAAAATATACGATCTGATATGCCTTCGACTAGAACTACTTCATCAGCAAAAAATATACGTTCATTATTTTGACTATTTATAATTTTTAAAAGATGTTTGGCTTCTGGCAATCTATTATAATTTAATCTAACTATATGGCTTTTTTGCTCTTTACTAAAAACTCTTGATACAAATTGAATAGAATCAGAACTTATGAATGTTGGTGAATGCGTTGAAATCACAAATTGATTTCCAGTTGCTTCTGACAATCGAATAAATAAATTTACAAGGGTTTTTTGCCATTTGGGATGAAGGTGTAATTCTGCTTCATCAATTATGATTAAAGCATCTCTCACATTTAATGCGTAGATAGCAAAAAGATAGGTTAGTAACTCTCTTTCACCGGATGAAGCGGAACCAACAAAGAATCTTAATCCGTCTTTCACTAATCTAATATCATAGTGATTTTTCATGGGGTCTATACATTTTAGATCCCAACTGTATCCCAGCTCTTCAAGTAAGAGGGTAAGCTGTTTTATATTTGCATCATTTTTAAACTCATTTTGAGCAAGTCCACTATCTTTCTCTAACAAAAGACGATATTTTTGTGCTAAGCGTCCTACAGCAAGACTGACAAGAGGAGTTGTTGATCGTGAAGTAGATGAATCAATATCGCGCTTTAAACTAAATTCTTCATATCCAGATAGCTGTATATCTGTTTTTAAATTAGAAGTTGTGCGATTTACAGGCAAATATACTAGCGGGGTAGTTAAAGACTTTTCTCCATATTCTTCACGAATTTTCGCTTCTATTTCAAATAATTGTAGATACTGCAGAAAATATTTAGCACTACCTTCGGGTGAAATTAAATTATTATTTTTAAGACAATATGAAAATCTTTGCCCCACAAAAATTTGATTTAGATCCCAATTATTAGCTAACGTCAGGTTCAAATTAGAATAATTAGAACTTGCCTGATTCATTAAGTGAACTGAATCTTTTTGCATTGCTGTCATATTCTGTATATCTTCTTCTGTCACTTCTATTTCTATTTCAATATATTGATCGCGCTCTGCTCCCAAAGTATGTCGTTCCAATGTCATGTTGCTTAGAGTTTCATTTTCCCTAAAGACTTGGAGGCATGGTTTATCTGGGGTAGGTTGTCGGACTGCATACATCGACTTATATAGGTAGCGTCTTAACATAATTACTAATATATCTAGTAAGTTCGTCTTACCACCACCATTTGGCCCAATAATAATAGAAATTTTACCATCTAAAATTAATTCAGCTTTATCTAGGAAACTTCTAACATTCTCAACTTCTAATCGTTTTATCCGCATAATTTACTTTTGTTTAAATTTCTAAAAATTTACGAAGCTATAGGCTAGCTGCTCCATATATCACTTAAAACCTCAGCCTGCTGCATGACCATATCAATAGCTGCATGCTGTTTATCTGGGGGATACTTATATCTTCTGAGAATGATTCGGATGTGATTACGCATTTTTGCGCGTACACTCTCCCGCTTTTGCCAATCAACACTTACACTGTTACGGATTTTTTGTGTCAATTCCTGCGCTATTTTCTTTAAAGTTACATCACCTAGCTCTCGTAATGCGCTCTCATTTTCAGCCAGCGCATCATAAAAGGCGAGTTCATCATCGTTTAAACCAAGATCTTGGCCATGCTGTGTTGCTTTAGCCATGTCCTTAGCCATTTGAATCAACTCTTCGATAACCTGTGCAGTTTGGATTGCACGGTTGTGATACTTGTTCATTGATGCTTGTAGCCGTTCACTGAATTTCTTTTCCAGAATCACGTTGCATCGGGTCTTGGCTTTGATATTGTCATTGATGAGTTTTTCTAATAACTCAACTGCCAGGTTTTTATAGGGCATGTGTGCAACATCTTCCAGAAACTCCTCTGACAGAATACCAATATTAGGTTTATCCAATCCGGCTAATTCGAAAATATCTTCCACGCCTTCAGAGATAATCGCATTATCAATGATCTGTTTGATAGCGACCTGTTTATCAATACTTTTTCGATTTGAGCGGGACGCTTTTTGGATAACCGACTTGATTGCTTGAAAAAATGCAACCTCTTCGCGACATGCTCTAGCCTCGTCTGTTGTAGCGCATAGGCTAAATGCTTTTGATAAGGCGAGAACTTCATCTAAATAACGCTTTTTGCCATCGTCCAAGCCAAGAATATGGTTGGCTGCAGGAACCAGAAGTTGATGGGCATTCGTTTGATATGCAGAATAATCAAAACCATGATACATATTGCGTACAATATCCAGACGTTTTAAAAATTCAGCCAATGCCTCAGCTACGTCTATAGTAGTTCGTCCTTTGCCTCCTGAGTTAGCATAATCTTTGAGTGCGGACTTCAACTCACTGGCAATTCCAATATAATCAACTACTACACCGCCCTTTTTATCCTTGAACACCCGATTGATCCGAGTAATAGCTTGCATGAGATTGTGTGCTTTCATGGGTTTGTCGATGTACATTGTATGGGCGCAGGGGGCATCGAAACCTGTGAGCCACATATCACGAACGATCACTAGTTGCAGCTCATCGTCTGGATCTTTAAATCTTTTTTCAATGTCTTCTTTAATTTTTTTAGAATACAAATGTGGTTGCATGATGGTATCGTCACTTTTTGTACCTGTCATGATAATTTTTATTTTACCTTTGAGGGGGGCTTCGCTGTGCCAGTCTGGGCGTTCAGCAATGATGGCATCATACATACGAACAGCAATATGTCGACTCATCGCCACAATCATACCCTTACCGCGAATGGCGGCGGTTCGTTCTTCAAAATGACAAACCAGATCATGCGCTACTTGCTTTATGCGCTGTTCAGCCCCAACCAATTTTTCCAATGCCGTCCATTTGCTTTTGAATTGTTCTCGATTCGCCAATTCTTCATCTTCAACCAAACAACTCACATCCTCATCAATTTCTTTGAGGATTTCAGAATCTAAATCAAGTTTGGCCAAACGGCTTTCATAGTAAATTGGAACCGTTGCGCCATCCTTAACCGCGTCTTCAATATCATAAATAGAAATGTAATCACCAAACACAGCCCGTGTATCGCGATCTGTGCCTTCTATGGGTGTTCCAGTAAAGCCAAGAAAGGTTGCATTGGGAACAGCATCTCGTAAATGTTGAGCATAGCCATATTTAAAACTGCCATCATCATCAAGCATGGCATCAAAACCATATTGACTGCGATGTGCTTCATCAGCAATAACCACAATGTTTTCTCGATCTGACAGCAAAGGAAAATGCTCTTCATCCTTTTTCAAAGAGAATTTTTGAATAGTAGTGAATACTATGCCACCAGCAGGCTTATTGCCCAGATACTCGCGCAAAGTATCAATACTTTTTATTTGCACTGGCTGTTGGCCAAGCAGTTGTGTTGATTTGCAAAAGGTGCCGTACAGCTGACCATCCAGATCATTGCGATCGGTTACTACCAGCAAAGTTGGGTTTTTCATTTCGGGTTGCTTGGTCAATTTGCTGGCGAAACACACCATGGAAATTGATTTACCAGAACCTTGAGTATGCCAGACCACACCACCTTTACGGTGTTTGTTCTTAGCGGCTTCAATTACCGAATTCACAGCTTCTCTAACTGCATGAAACTGATGGTATCCAGCAATTTTTTTAATAATCGACTTACCATTATCTTCAAATAAAATGAAATATTGTAAATAATCCAATAGCAAAGTCTTATCAAAAAAACCACGAATTAAAATTTCCAACTCATAAGATAATAAAGGTCTATCCGCTTCATCCTTAATGGTTCGCCAATACATGTAACGTTCTTCTGACGCAGTTAGCGAACCGATTCGGGCATTAACTCCATCACTGATGATGCAAGCCTCATTGAAAATGAATAAATCTTCAATTTCCTGTTTGTAGGTTTGCAAATCGTTATAAGCCTTAAAAATATCAGCTGATTCATCCGCAGGGTTTTTTAGCTCAATAACAAAGATAGGGATACCATTAATGAACACCACAATGTCTGGCCTGCGGTTCATCTTACTACCCTTCAGCGTAAACTGGTTCACAATCAGAAAATCATTATTTTCTGGGTGATGAAAATCAATTAGTTTAATCCGTTCACCTTGCCAACCATCTTCCGTTTTCACTTCCATTCCGATACCTTGGGTCAGCATGTGGTGAAAGGACAAGTTATTTTGAATGAGACTGACTTTTTGTGGATTCTTAAGTTTCGCCTTAGCTTCTTCAATAGCTGAGGCAGGCGCATCTGGATTCAACCGAGTCAGAGCTATGTTCAGTCGGCTTTCAATCAGGACAGATTGATAGTCTGCTCTTAATGGACTTATGCCATCATGGGCGATATCGGGACCATATAAATAGTCATAGCCCAATTCTTGAAACCATTGGATAGCCAGTTGTTCAACTTGATCTTCGTTAATCATTTTCTGGCTCCAGATTTAGATTTGATACATCGATTTCACCAGATAAAAGCTTCGGTAAGAGATAATCTCTTAATTTGCATAACTGCAAAGTTTCATCAGTTCGTATCCTAACCATCGAGAATAATGGATCAATAAACTTTGAAAACTCACCATATAAATGATTGCTGGGTTCAAGAATGGGTATTCTTTTTAAATTATTCTGATTTATTTTAGGCTGAACTGCACCAGTTACATAACTGCTTACATTTGTATCTTTGAATAAAATATAGATACCTTCTGTAGAAAGATTTTTTTTTGCCTTTAAAACATGCGCGTGATTATTTACCCATGATTTGCCCCAGATGTATTGGGTAAATGGAGTTCCATCCTCTTTTACAACAGAACCATCCTCACCAATTAAAGTTAATGGCTCATCAAATAGGAAATCATCTATATAATCCATTATGCTAGTGGCACCATAATAAGGTACATTTCCTTTTCTTTTTTCCCTTTCGTTTTTTGAAAGTGGAACTCTTTTTGAATCTAAAATTTCAATATAATTTTCAATTTTAGTTGGCCGCCACCCCTTCGGAATCAAGCCCAGCTCACTTTCTTCAAATTCACTGGGAAATAAATCTAAAATTTCTCTGGAAATACCAAGCTCTTTTGCAATCGTATCGTGCTCATCCTCACTCTGAGCATTGGCCTTGGCATGAACTGGATCAAAATCCACAAACCATGATTTAAAAATTGTTTGCGCTATGGATTCCAAGGTTTGATTGATTTTTTTGTTGAGCTCAATTTTGTCGTCTAAAGAAGAAAGTGTTTGGACTATTTTTCTTTGAACCTTCAAATCGGGTATTTTTAATTTTATGGCTTTTAAACTGGTTAAAGGGCTACTAATTGCAGGAACTCCAACTTGTGATTTGTTTTTTAGTAATTCAAACTGACCTTTTGGTGATTTAAAAAAATAAAACAAAAAATGCTCGTCAACTTTTTCCTTATCAACAGATAATCTCATCCCTGATTGAGAAATAACGTATCGTTTATATTTGCCCTTGGGAATTAAACCAACTTGACCAATGGTTCCTCTATGAGTGAATACTAAGTCCCCAGGGTAACAAACACTTGATTTTAATTGATCTGCCTTTTCATCAGTCAAATATACAAATTCGCCATCAACAAATTTATCAAAATTTAAGTTACTACCTCGAATGACTGGTACTCCTTGATTAACAAAATTACTTGCCTTTATGTTTGAGCCAAATGGCCCCATAGCAAAACTGCACGCCAAATTTTCAAGCTTAAATTCATTCCATTTAGAGCTCATAACCTAGCTCCGCTAAATTCTTCCTAATTTGTTTCTCAAGCTTGGCAGACTCAGCAAACTGTTCACCAAGTAAGTTAGATAATTTCCTCATTTTCTCAGCAAAACTCACTCCATCATCCTCAATATCCACAGATCCAACATATCGACCGGGGTTTAAGATGTAGTCTTGATTGGCAATTTCTTCTATAGAAGCTTCATAGTACTTTCCAGCAACATTTTCATAACCATTATTTTTACGCCATTTATGAAATACATTAGCCAATTCATGGATGTCATTATCTGAGAAAGCTCTTTGCTTGCGGTCAAGCATATATCCAACTTGTCTTGCATCAATAAATAAGGATTTGCCTTTTTGAGCTTTGTTTTTGTTTAATATCCAAATGCAAGCTGGAATTTGAGTATTACTGAATAATTGAGATGGCAAAGCCACAATCGCTTCGACCAAATCTGCTTTGATGATTGCTTCGCGTACTTCTTTTTCACCAGTAGTATTGGTGCTCAACGAACCGTTAGAGAGTACTAAGCCTACTACACCATTAGGGCTGGTGTGGTGCAACATATGTTGCATCCACGCAAAGTTCGCATTGCCCTCACAAGGCTTACCATATTTCCAACGACTGTCTCCATCCAGTGAACCATCCCACCATTCCTTCATGTTAAATGGGGGATTAGCCAAAACAAAATCAGCCCTTAAATCTGGATGCTGATCTTTGGTAAAGGTATCAGCGGGTTCTTTTCCGAAGTTAAAATCAATGCCGCGAATAGCCATATTCATAGCAGCCAGTCGCCATGTGGTAGGGTTAGATTCCTGCCCATAAACAGAGATATCACCTATTTTTCCACTGTGTTCTTCAATGAATTTTTCAGAGGAAATAAAAAAGCCCCCCGATCCCATGGCTGGATCATAAACTCGGCCTTTGAAAGGTTCGACCATTTCAACCATGAGATTAACAATTGATTTTGGCGTATAAAACTGGCCGCCTTTTTTTCCCTCAGCAGCGGCAAACTGGCCGAGGAAATACTCATATACATGCCCGAGTATGTCTTTAGACTTCATCCCATCGTAATGAAAGGGGATGGTGGCGATCAGATCCAGTAAGTCAGCCAGTTTAGCCTGTTCAATCTGTAATTGAGAAAAGTCTTTTTTAAGGATTTTCTTCAGTTTTGGATTTTCTGCTTCAATTAATGCCATGGCATCATCAATGAGAATCCCAGCACCTTTGAATTCCCCGCCCAAGGGTAATGGTGCACCCAGTGATAAACGGATATTGTCTTGCAAATAATGCCAGCGAGCAGCGCGAGGAACCCAAAACACGTTTTTCTCTGTGTAGTAGTCTCTGTTTTCCAATTCTTCTTTGATTATATCTTCTTCAATATCACCGCCCAAATAATAATCATGCTCTGGATTAGCAAACGCTACGCGCAATTCTTCTCGCCGAGTTTCAAAGCTGTCTGAGACATATTTAAGAAAGATAATTCCTAACACCACGTGTTTGTAAACAGCGGCATCTAAGGAGGGGAGTAATTTATTGGCGGCAGTCCAGAGCTTAGCTTCAAGACTTTTTAAAAATTGATTTTCAGTCATAAGTTATTTTTTCCATAGTACAAATTATAATACCCATTCGTTAATATTTAACTTTTGGAGCTTGTATCGCGTTCTTCTAACCATTTATGAATTATAACCCAATCCATGCTTAGATTTTTTGTGTCAATAATCCGATTAAATGTTCATTTGCAGAATCAAATTTTAGCCGAGCTATTTTCAGTAGTTCTATTTCATGATCAAGATCATGTTTTTTGAACTTAACCTCGGCACTAAAATAACGACTAATATTTAAGTCGTTACTATTTTCACTTATCTCACATAAAGATACAGCCCGATAATATGGGCTCTCAGAGAGGAGACCAGAGGCCAACTTAGCTATGAGATTAATTTCATCTTTACTCAGTTCTAAGTGACGCTTTTGTTTGCGTCCAAACTTACTTGCATCTATATAATGTATTATATTTTTAATGAATTTATTCCTATTTATTATTAATAGAACGGTAGGAATCATTGTGTTTTTTAGCAGACCACTGGGCAATCCTATTATTGCCTCAATTAAATCTGATCCAATTAAATAATTTCTTAATTCTGCATCGTACCCGCCTCTAAATAACCAGCCTTGTGGCATAAGCAAAATAGCTCTACCATTTTTATTAAGGTGATATATCGAATGCTGTATCCACAAGGAATCATTAGCCGAGGTAGGAATCTCTATTTTATTTTTCAGTTGAATATATTTTGACTCTTTTATTTTCTCGATATCATTTGGAGTAAATCGAACGCCCCAAGGTGCTTGAGTAACTACCAGATCGGCACTAACCGATTTTTTATTTGAGGTTAGGCTATTTGCCAAGGTATATTCAGCGTCCATATCTTTCAGGAATAGAATGCATCTCCCGATAGCCACAAATTTAGAATTTATATCTTCTAATAACAGTTTTTTAGAAGTCATCTGACTAGTTAAAGAACAAATACCAGCTGCGCCGTCATATATTGTTAATTGACTAGTATCTCCAATAATCCCTTTAATTATTTCAACTATAACTTGATCAGTAATTGAAAGTTCAAATTCTTTTGACGCTGATTTTTGAAATGCGTTGGTTAATTCGTCAGCAAATTTATTAAAGTCAGTTACATTGTTAATATAAGAAACTAACTTTTCTAAGGCATCCGCAGAAGTAAATTGCATTGCTGATATTAGACAACGAGAGAGTTCATATTTCTCCAGGAATTTATTTTTTTGATAATATCAAAGAATAATTCTTTTTGATTTTTAGGCCCAATACATAATTCATGGAAATTATTTGGGTTTTCTTTAGCTATCACCGATAGAGTAACTAACCCAATTAACGCTTCCTCAATTTGCAAACCACAATTGCGTGTACAATCCAAAAGTAATCCAAGATCATCATAGTTATTAGACATCTGAGAACGCTTATTAATGTTCATGCTGCCTCCTGCATCAAATTCAATATTAATGCATTTGCTGTTCTTTTTTGCTGCTCAGCTAGCTCCATAGCCGCTCGATATGCGGTATGAGCGGCATAAAAAATTTCACAAATTTTATCTTGAATATCCATGTTCGGGACTGGGATTTCCATGCTTTTTAAGTTTGATGCGGGTATATGTTGAATTACTGCACCTTTACTCAATGCCAATAGATGCTCTCTACCAACTTCTGAAGTAAGATAGGCTGTAATAACCTCTCCTTTAACTTCTGATTTGTTAGAACGTAAAATTATAAAATTTGCACTTGCTATTACTCCTAATGAAGATATTTCTTTTGTTACGAACCCAGCTCTAATTGCTGACCCACGAGCCAAAACAACAACATCTCCGCATTCAAGCATAAAGCGACTGGACTTTTGTGGACTAGACAAATATACCTGCTCCATTGATTCTACTGAAATAAAACCATTCTGATTTAGGTCATTACCCTTCAGAAGATAAACTTGCTGACAGTCGTGGGTTCCTAAATCAGTGTATGAATTATTAGTTACCCCAGAAATAATTTTGCTTACTTGCTCTAATGTTCTAATCATGTTACCTCTCTTTTTCGTACTCATAAAACGATTTTCAATTAAAGTATGGATTACGATTGAAAGAATTTCAATCGTTTTTTGAGTACGATTTTTTGTTATGAGAGGAATTGCTATATTTATTATTAAGTTAGCGTGTTAAAAAATCCAAAATATCTTTTCAAATTTCATTAAAACCAGTTGCTCACTTTGGCTGGCTCGTTAATAACGTAATTAACGAGCAAGTCAGTACAAACGTATATTTTGGCTCACCCTGCCTATAATTTCTATTTCAACACTTTCTGTTTCTTTAACATTTGGCCAATTATCATTGAGAGTCACTAGTTCAAATTCATGAGAGGTATAAGACAATTTTTTGTACTGGCAAACGATCGTTTCCAGCTTATTCGCTAATTTAACTACAACATAATCTCCTGGTTTGGGTGAAAATGCTGGGTCGATCACCAGCACATCATTCACTCGAATTTCAGGCATCATGCTTTCATTTGTCATTTTAAGCGCAAATGCTTCATCGCTTAATTCTGGTAATAATGCAGTACTTACAGAAATTAATCCCGCATCGATACATATTCCGTGTTCACGAATTGCATTGACATGTAACCTTGCCTCGCAAGCCTGCCGATAATCCAAAAGCGGAATTAACCGACTAGGATTTTTCGCTTCTTTGAACTGCAGCTCGTCCGACAAACACATCAAATAAGCAGGCGAAACATCCAACGCCCGTGCCAGCGATTTAATCTCTTCCGGCCCCGGAGTACGCACACCCTGTTCCCAATTCGTCAGGCGCGTTTGTTTTAATCCCCCAGCAAGCTCGCCAAGAGCTTTTAACGTCAAGCCTTTAGCCTTCCGTGCTTCAAAAATACGTTTGCCAATTTCCTTTTTGATATTCAGCTCAGTCAAATTTACCCCTAAAAAATGAGAATCAAGTATTGCAATATCACATTTAGTGATATAAATTAGTTTTTAAATTCACGAATCGTGAGTAATTGTCTTTTATTTTTATAAAGATATCACATTGTGGAAATAAAAACGAGGATGAGTAGGGATATTACCCATGATGGATTTTGTGATTAATGGTGATGAGTTAGAGGCTATGTGTGGGCTGCCCCATATCCAGCAACTGATTTATTTAAGAGGGATACGACCTTATATGGACGTTAAAACTGGAATAGTCGGTATCAAAAGGCGCATCAGTCATCAGTCTATTTCTGAGCAGCTTTATGTTGAGCCGCATCAAGGCATAAAAAGCCAGAGCTTTTCGCGCGATCAGGTTCGGCGTTCTGTTTCAGGATTAGTTCGTGCTGGCTTAATCGAAGTGCAATCCGAAGGGATGCATCTGATTTTAAAATGCCTTTTGGCTTCACCGCATTATTCTGTCCAAAATAAAGCCGCCATAAACCCGCCACAGAAAGCCACCACAAAGCCGCGTGGGGAATCCCCTGAAAATACTGGGTTATCTGAGGTTGAGATACTAAAAGCCGACACAGAGGAACCCCCAAAAGCCGCCATACCTCATAAAGATAATTATTATATTTATTTATTATCGCAATTCGAAAAATTCTGGTCGCTTTATCCTGAGAAAAAATCAAAGAACAATGCACAAGCTGTATTTGAAGAGCTTAAGCCTAATGCTGAACTGTGCAATACCATCATCAACGCACTGACAGCCCAAATTAATCATCGTGACACCATGAAACTACAAGGCACTTGGGCGCCACCTTGGAAATACCCCGCAAACTGGCTTGCCCAACGTTGCTGGGAGGATGAGTTACCTACGGATGCATTACAGGAGAAGCACCATGCAGAGCATACAAAAAATACTCGTAAACGTCACACCACAGAAGACCTGTTCTGCCCACCAAGGGACGCCGAAGATCGAGAGCACAACAATGTCATCCAGCTCCAAAGATACCTTCAAAGCTGAGAGACGTATTGATTTGCTGTTTTCCAAGTTTGCTGCCTTTTACGGCCATGTTTGGAGAAGTCAGTTTAAGGATGAAGTGTTTTTGAAATTTGCCAAAAAAGAATGGCAAGAAGCATTAGCGGATTTTACCGATGCGGTACTGACCAAGGCGATTTTAAATTGTCGTGAGTTTTATGAGTTACCGCCTACGCTGCCGCAAATGTTGTATTGCTGCAGACAAATAAGAAAACAAGAGTCGTTTTATGTGGTCAAGGATGTGTATCAACCTGCAAACAAAGCCGTTGTGAGTTCCTGTTTGCAGAAGTGCAAGGAACTTTTAGCAAAATAACCGGAGAACACCATGTTGGTTTTAACTCGAAAAGCAGGGCAACAGATTTTAATAGGTAAGGGCTTAATTCAAATGAAGGTGCTCAAGGTCGATGATGACATCATCAGCATTGGCATTAAAGCCCCCCAGCATATTGATATTGACCGCGAAGAGATTTATTTGAAAAAACTCCAACAGGAGCAGGCTGAATCTTCCATGCAAAAGGTGGCGCCATGAGCAAATTAAAACGATGGAGCCAATCCCTTGGCAACCTCTATTTAATAGCAGTTTGCACTTTGCTGCCAACGCTGTCACATGCCCAATCAATAGAAAGCATCATCAACAGAACCATCAATTACCTTCAGGGTGGGCTTGCCAGAACCGTAGGCGTTTTTTGCATCATCATTGCAGGTTACCTGTGTTTGGCGCGTCAAAAATTTCCCAAAGAATATTTTGTGATGATTCTGGTAGGAATGGGGATCATTTTTGGCGGCTCTTCCCTGTATTCAACACTCATTGGATAGGAGATTCTTGTGAGCGATTTGGAAATAAGTCCTATCTTCAATGCGCTGACCCGTCCGGCAATGACGGCTGGGGTGACCTTTGAATACCACATGTTAAACCTCATTGTCTCGATGTGCGCCTTTATTGGATTCTCCCCACTGTACGGGCTAATTTTTATTCCACTGCATGTTTTTGGATGGCTGGTGTGTCGACACGACACCCATTTTTTTACCATCTGTGCAAAGCGTTTCTTATTGCCAGAAGCTCCCAATACGTCATTATGGAGGGTTCGCGCTTATGAACCTTTCTAAGACATTGAAGCACGTTTATCAGGAAGCAAAAGTGTCAGATTTGTTTCCCGTAACGCATCTTAATAGCCCCAGCATTTTTGAATCGCAATCAGGCTTGGTTGGGTCGGTGATTAAGGTGAATGGTGCGACTTTTGAAATCGAAGAAGCTGAGACTCTAAATCACCAACGCTTCTTGCTCCATCAGGCATTAGTGAGTTTGGATTCACGTTTCATTATTTATGTGACCACGCACCGACAAAAAATATCATGCCCTTTGATTGGGGAATTTAAGCAAGGGTTTGCCAAGGATCTGGATGAGCGTTATCAACAACGATTTAAAGATAAAAACCTGTATAAAAATACCCTGTACATCACCGTTGTACTTAAAGGAGATGACTCCAGTAAGACCGGAACTTGGTTGCAGTGGGCAAAAAGCCTCTCGATGAAGGGCAATAGTGAGTTGTCTGAACACCACAGGGAACAAAACATCCAAATCTTAAATCGTGTTGTTGAGCAATTGCAAGCGAACCTCAATCCTTTCGGGGCAACGATACTTGGCAAGCAGGATGAGGTATTGGGTTTTAGCGAGCTGCTTCAGTTTCTTGGGTTGGTGGTAAATGCAGGCCAAACAGCATTATTCAAACATCCTGTGTACAGTCCTCCAATAGCGAACACGATCCCCAAGACCTTCAAACAAGAAATCAAATACCCTGAAGGACATCTCGGCCAATATTTAAGTAGTTGTCAGCTTTTATTTGGGGAATGCATCCAGTTTCAAGGCAATACTCAAAAGGATTGCGTGTTTGGTGCGATGCTGTCACTCAAAAAATATCCCACCAACACTGTCAGCATCCTCTTGGATTCCATGTTATCGCTGGATTGTGAATTTATTGCCACCCACACTTTTGCCCCCATTGGCCGTGATAGTGCCTTGGATACGATTTCAAAAAAACGATCCAAGCTCTTAAGTGCCGAAGACAAGGCATTAAGCCAAACCACTGCATTAAGTGATTTGGAAGATGGCATTGCCAGTGAAACCCTGTTACTGGGTGCACATCATCATACGGTGATGTTATTGGCTCCGAACAAATCACTATTGGATGCAGCCATATTGGAAGCCACCAAACGCTATGGCTCTGCTGGAATTGTTGTGGTGAAAGAAACGCTGGGACTTGAGCCTGCTTTCTGGAGCCAATTACCTTGCAACCAGCATTTTATAACACGAGCCTCCCTGATTACCTCTCAAAATTTCGTGGACTTTTGCCCATTACATAACACCCAAACGGGCTTTTCCAATGAGAACTTTTTAGGTGGCGCGGTGACGCTTCTGGAAACTCCTTCGAAAACGCCAGTTTATTTTAACTACCATGCACGAGGCTCTAAAACCAATCCCTCCAAAGGACATGCTGCCATTTTCGGAGGAAATAACGCAGGGAAAACCACACTGGTGAATTTTCTTGATGCGCAAATGGGGCGTTTTGGTGGAAGAAGTTTTTTTATTGACCGGGATGAATCCTCCAAAATTTACATTTTAGCTTCCGGTAACAGCTCCTATATCAAAATAGAGCCATCAAACCCAATCGCCATGAATCCTTTGCAACTCCCAGACACCTCAGAAAATCGCTCCTTTCTGAAATCATGGTTTGCAACCTTGGTACAAGAAGAAAGCGAACGTGTTATCCCAAGTCCTATTGCAGAAATCATCAATGACTGTATTGATTACAGCTTTGAACAACTTGCACCAGAGTTCAGAACACTTAGTCACTTGAGCCAATTTCTACCTGTTGATTTTCCACGTTGGCCACATTTAAAAAGATGGTTAAAACGTAATGATTCCAGAATTGATGGCGAATTTCATTGGCTGTTTGACAACCAGCACGATGCCTTAAATCTTGATTTTGATAAGGTGGGCTTTGATGTGACCTACCTGATGGACCAAGTACACAGCGTTATTGCAACGCCTGTCTATTTGTATTTGCTGCATCGTATGCGCCAATGCCTCGATGGTCGGTTAACTTCTTTTATTATCGCCGAAGCATGGCAGCTTTTTGCCTCACCTTTTTGGGAAAAAGCACTGCGGGAATGGCTGCCTACGATTCGAAAGAAAAACGGGCATTTTATTTTTGACACCCAATCCCCAAAAACGATTACGGATTCCCCCATTAAACACATTGTTCTGGATAACCTGGCCACCTTGATTGCCTTTCCTAATCCGCTAGCAGATAAAGAAACCTACATGGAGCATTTAAAGCTGACTGAAGCTCAATTTGAAGCGATTAAAGAGAACACGCCTGAATCACGCATTTTTCTTTATAAACAAGACCACGAAGCCTTTTTATGCAAACTGGATTTAAGCGGTTTAAGCCAATACATCCGGGTACTTTCTGCCAATACCCAATCCGCTAAGTTGCTGGATGACATCATGCAAGAGGTCGGTCATGACCCAGAACTTTGGCTTCCTGTCTTTTATGAAAGGAGCAAAAAATGAAAAGAACCGCCTGTTTCTTAATTGCAGCGATGGGCATCAGCAGTGCCAGCCATGCGGATATTCTGGGTGTTGAGGACGCACAGTTAATTTTATTGGCAATGAAACAACTTGGTGAGCTACAAGAGCAATATCGAGTGTTATCCGATACCTACCAAACCGCCAGAAATCAATTGGACAACCTTAACCAGCTTAAATCCATGAATTCTGGCCATTATGGATTTGGAGATTTTAATAATAGCCTCGATTCCTTACAAAGCTGGCAATCCCCTGTAAGCACTTGGCAGGATGCATTGCAAAACCTCTCTGGTGGCAATCAACAACGATATCAAGCACTCATGGAGGCTTACGAAAAGAACCATCCCGCACTGGATGAAAGCAGTTATTCGCGTTTCACTACTCCTGCCAATGCTGCTCGCTTTAAAGAAGATAAGGCCGTCAATCGTGCGGTGATGGTGCAAACCACCGAAAGCTATAACGAAATCAACAAGCATATGGAGGCGCTTCATAAGCTCTCGCAACAAATTGAAAAAACACCCAACACCAAGGGAGCTATTGATTTAAATTCCCGCCTCATTACCGAAATCGGGTTTATTCAATTAATGAGCTTAAGACTTCAGGCGTTAATCAGCCAGCAAGCAGCACAGGAAAATTTATCTGCGCTCCAAGACAGGGCTGAAATGGCAAAGTTTAATCGATTACCCAAGTGACAAGGAGTAAGCACATGAAATGGCTTTTGAGTGTATTGATGATTGCATTACTGAGCGGCTGTTCAAAGCCCCCCGATTTGGATTCTCCATGCCATCACTTTGGGCAGTATTGCCCTCAGTATCCCATTAACGATGAACCCATTATGGAACTCACAAAATGAACACACTCATCAAAGGTCTAATGGTTGGTTTAATGGCTGTAACAATTAGCGCGTGTCATCACGAAAACCCGTTAAAAACACAACCTGCCAAGGCCAGTGTTACGTTTTTGATTAACGCCTCGGCCAATGCTGAAAAGCGATTGCACTTTGCCATTCACAAAGATGCTTATGGCTTTGCCTATCTGGAATGTATGGAAGGCAAGCAAAGTCCAGACATTCAATGTAATGCGCTATACCAAGGCATGATTGCCTTTGCCAAGGAAGGTCATTATGCGGGCTTCCAAATGATAACGCAGGCTGATTTAACCGAGCAAAAAGTGTTTGAATCACTGGCTGATGAATATGCCGAAACAGCAGCCATCATTTGGCCTCATTTTGTTTCGGGAACCTAAATCATGAATACACTACAGTTTGATAATTTTATCATACAGCTTTCTGGTGAAGTCGATAAGCTGACCAATCACTTTGTTTTTGATGGCTATACCGCTCTTGCTTCACTGCTTAAAGCCCCTTTGGGAGCGATGATTGTTCTTTACATCATTTTGAAAGGTTATGGAATTGCTTTGGGTGTTATCGAACGACCTCAGCATGAATTGTTTCGATTCAGTATGCGGGCGGGACTTATTTACATGATGGCCATGAACTGGGATCTGTTTTCATCCTACATGCGCGATCTGTTTGTATCGGGTAGTGAGTCCATTGCCACTACATTAATGCAGGCCGTTCATAAAAATCCCTCAAGCGGCTCAATCAATCAGGGTTTGCAAAATGTATTGAATGAAATCCTCAAACTGGGTTCGGATTTATTTGATGCAGGATCACTCAGAAAACTCACGCCCTATTTTGCGGGCATGATGGTGTTTTTATCAGGGAGTGTCACGATAGGTCTGGCTTTTATTGAAATCGTCATCGCTAAACTGATGTTGGCTGTGACCTTGTGCACAGCACCCTTATTCATCCTGTTTACGCTTTTTGACCAAACCAAATCCTTTTTTGACCGATGGCTTGGCGTGCTCGCCGGATTTGCCTTTGTGCTTATTTTTGTGTCCAGCGTGGTGGGGCTTTGCATCCACTTGTTGCATTGGGTGACCTATGCCTTTCTGGGTAATACGGATGAGCTGACTGCCGCCATTTGGGTGCCGATTTTTATCGTGGCCTGTTTATGTGTGATGGGCATCACCCAAGCCGTAGCCATTGGCAAAAGTATTGGTGGATCGGTGTGCACCTCCGCTGGCTCTGCCATGGTTGGCGGCTTTATTGGTGGCAGCTTAGGGGCATGGGGATTTTCCAAGTCATCCGTTCAAAAACCAATAAATACCTTGCGCCAAGGGTTAGGAAACGCATCGCGTTTGATGGAAAAAGGCAAGCAATTAGGTGGAGCAAGTCACAACGTATTCAAACAACTGCATAAAAACCTGCGAAAAGGAGCATCATGAACAAAACCCATATGAATGATTACTTTAAACGTGCGCGAAGCTGGGCAGATGACCAGTTTGGCCGAATCGAACAATCACGTAACCGTTATCAGGCCGCCTTTCTATCAGCCATGGGCTTGAATGTGGCAGCACTTATCGTCATTGGAGTGCTCGCGCATTATCAAACGGTGGTGCCCATGCTGGTTCATCATTACGACAATGGGGTAACCACTGTTGAACCGATAGAGAATAAAGACACACCAATCAATCGCGCACAAATCGAAAGCGACATTGCACGATACATTCAATACCGTGAGTCCTATGATGCATCAAGCTATCGCGCTCAATTTGAATTGGTGCACCTGTTATCCAACAGTACGGTTGCCAAGGAATATCTGCAGGAGCAGGATGCTGCAAATACTGCCTCACCCATCCATGCCTTGGGGAATCATATCAAGCGAGAAGTTCGCATTTACAGCATTAATTTTCTTGATTCTGTTTTGGCGAATGAAAAAGACCTTCATAAAGATCATCACGCACTGGCAGAGGTGGTATTCAGTCTGATTGATACCGATAAAACCAGCGGAAAAACCACCTCTACGCATTACAACGCCATGATTTCATGGCGATACACCAATCCCCCTGATTCGCCGGAAACCCGCTGGAAAAACTGGGATGGATTTGAAGTCACGCGCTACTCAAGGCAAACCCGTTTAATGGAGGCTCAAGCATGAAAAAAATACTGTTGAGTGCGGCAGTCCTGTTCTTGTCATTAGGCACCTATGCCCAAAATAACCCAACGTCTTTATCAACCGACACCCGAATCAAGAAGGTGGTTTATCGGGAAAACGATGTGATTCCAGTCCATGGCATACCCTTTACCACCACGCAAATTCAATTTGCAAAGCAAGAACGGGTTCTTGATATTGAAGGCGGTGACACCACCGCATGGATGGTGACCTATCACCCACAATTGGAGAACATGATTTTTGTAAAACCCACGATGTTTGATTCCAATACCAATATGACGGTGATTACCAATCAACGCGCCTATTATTTTCATTTGACCAGCACTAAAAAACTGGAACAGGAGCCAGGTAAAAAAACTTATGCCTTGAAATTTGAATACCCTCAAACCCAGCCCATTCACGCAAAAAATATGACTCCCAATAAAACGATACATCCAAAAGTGGTCAACACTGCGTATCGATTTAGTGGCAGTCCGCAGCTTGTTCCTCGCCATGTATTTGATGACGGTAAATTCACCTATTTTGAGCTAAGTAGCCAAGGCAGCGTTCCAGCCATTTTTGCGGTGGATGACCAAAGCGGAAAGGAATCAACCGTCAATACAAGGCGCGAAGGGAAATACATTGTCGTACAGCGTTTAGCTCCTCAATTTACTTTAAGACAAGGTGGCCTTACGGCATCGGTCTTTAACACGCCGGAAATCAATCGTATCAAAGCCAACAGGAGGCCAAAATGAGTATTGATGATAAAAAGCGGGAGGATTCTTTGGGTAATCGGACTCAGGTTGCCAAAAATCCAAAACACGCAGTCATAAAGGACAAGTTATTGCTCGCAGGCGTTGTGGTGATTTGTATTGTTATCGGTATTGGCGGGTTACTGCCTAAGCGAAAAGCAAATACGGTAAATGAACCCGATGAAAAACAAAGTTTAAGCATGGCTTTAAATCAAAATCTGGAGCTGATTGCAGCCCTTAAGGAGAAGAATGCAAAAGCGCAATCGGGTTATAAAGGCGGAGACCCAAGGCATCCTCCTTTACTTAAAACCATGCAAACCCAAACGGTTAGCAAGGAAACTCTAGCTCGAATGAATGCACCCTCCACCTTTTTTAGCTCAGGCGGTAATGAGGTGATAAGTAATACAACGGGTGGCGAAGCTCAAGCCAGCAAAACCCTGACAGGCCGTGATGGAAATTCTGAGTTTTTGAATCAGCAAAATGACATCACTTCAGTTTCTGCAAAACGATTACCGCATCCTGCGATGACTGTACCTGCAGGTGAAATGATTCCAGCGACACTCGAAACGGCCATTAATTCGGAACTGGCGGGTATGGTTCGAGCCATTACAACACGGGATATCTTTGCCTTGGAAGGCAGTAAATTACTAATCCCCAAAGGCTCCACGCTAGTCGGACAATTTAATACCGCAATTACCCAAGGCCAAAGCCGAATCTTTGTCGTATGGAATCGTCTGCAGATGACCAACGGCGTAATTGTGACCTTAAATAGCCCCGGCAGTGACCCGATTGGTCGTTCAGGACAAGCGGCTGATTACATAGACCGCCATTTCTTTGAGCGTTTTGGCAGTGGTGCGCTTTTGTCTGTTTTGGGTGCGTATACCGCAACAGGTGGTGTTCATGGTCAGGACGAATACAACTCCAAGGCACAATACCGCATGAACATTGCGAGCAGTTTCCAACAGGCAGCCAATCAAACACTACAGCAAGACATGCAAACACGCCCGACTTTGCAAATCAATCAGGGAGCTGCCATTAACGTGTTTGTAGCCCACGACCTTGATTTCTACCGTGTGGCTGGGAGGGCATAATATGGACGCCATCAAAGCCTGCTTCTCACCCGGTGCAACAGGGCTGCTCTCTCCCTTGCAGGATTTTCTGGAAGATGAGCACGTTTCTGAGATTTTAATCAATAAGCCCAAAGAGGTTTTTATCGAGCGACACGGGCAATTGACTCGTTTTGATATTCCGGTATTAACGTCTCAATACCTGCGGCGTTTGTTTTTACTCATAGCCAATGAAAACAAACAAACTTTATCGGAGTCAACGCCCGTGCTTTCTGGAAATCTTGCCGATGGCTCAAGGGTTCAACTGGTGATGCCACCAGCCTCCCTACATGAAACACTATCCATCCGAAAATTTACTTTAAAACAGGTTAGCTTCGAAGATTACAAAGCCAAAGGATTTTTTTCATCGGCGCGTGGGGTAGGAGTTAAAGAGTACTCGGAGTGCATTGGTAAAACCGATGGGCTGCTTGAACTCTACGATGCTAAAAACTGGCAGGAATTTATAAGACAAGCCATTATGAGTAAGAAAAACATCATCATATCGGGTGGAACCTCTTCAGGTAAAACGACTTTTTTAAACAGTTGTGTAGGGCAAATACCGCTTCATGAACGCCTCATTACACTTGAGGATACTTATGAAATGGATGTACCCCACAGCAATATTGTTCGTCTGAAAGCATTAAAG
Organism: Legionella oakridgensis ATCC 33761 = DSM 21215; assembly: GCF_000512355.1. NCBI lineage: Bacteria > Pseudomonadati > Pseudomonadota > Gammaproteobacteria > Legionellales > Legionellaceae > Legionella > Legionella oakridgensis. The sequence continues at coordinate 185,967 of NZ_CP004006.1, forward strand.
CAAATCGGGGATCACGCACAGAAGATCACCATGCAGGATTTGGTTCAAGCCACCTTAAGACTCAGACCCGACCGCATTATTATGGGTGAAATTCGCGGGCGAGAACTCTTTGATTTTGTATCAGCCTGTTCCACGGGGCATAGCGGTGCACTTGCAACCATCCATGCCAATAACCCAAAAGTTGCTTTTATGCGTATGGCGCAACTCTACAAACTGAATCAGGTTGCAGGCATGGATGAGGCTGATATTTACAAAGTGTTGCATGAAGTCATTGATGTCATCGTCCAGTTACAAAAAACATCAGACGGCAGGCGATTAGTGGAGGTCTATTATAAACATGCGTAATCCACGGGTTATTGCAGTCGCCTTAATCATCGGGCTTGCCATAACCGCCCAAATTGCAGTGCTGTTGACAGGTATCACCCAGTGGTCAAGTCCATTGGTGCTTATTGATTTAATCAGACATGGATTCTATTGGGAAACCACAATCGCAGGTTGTATCACCGCTGTTGTGATGGGTTGCATGGCTGGCTTTTTGAAACAGGGATTTTATCGATACGTTTCCCTTTTAATCTTAAGCACCTTGGTGGGTGTAATGGCCATTATGCTATTGGGATTTGAACTCTATAGCTGGGTTTTTTTAAATGCGTTCCAAAGTCCTTTCAAAGTAGTGGAGCTGGCTACCCTTCGATATCAAGAACCTGAACTATGGCGAAACTTTCTGACTACTGAAGGGGTTGCATTCTTCCTGATGTTTTTAGCGCTTGTGATTTACCTGTTTCATTGGCTCAGGCCAGATAACAAGGCACTGGGTAATGCCCATTTCTCAAATGGCTTTGAAACCAAACGCGCAGGATTTTTTGAGCGTCAGGAACAAAGCATACTGATTGGTAAAAAATACGGTGCGCCTTTGTATTCAAACGGCTTTGAACATGTTCTGGTTTTTGCACCCACCGGAAGCGGTAAAACACGAAGCATCGGCATACCCAATCTGTTTCACTACCCCTACTCAGTAGTGTGCAATGATGTAAAACTCACGCTTTTTAAAACAACCTCAGGATACCGTGAGCGTATGTTAGGGCATCGATGCTTTTGCTGGGCACCTGCTGATGAGAACCGAATCACGCATTGTTACAATCCCTTATCCCTAATCTCTGAGGATAAGATTCAACGCCTAACGGACATTCAGCGCATAGCCCATATTCTAATGCCAGATAATAAAAAGTCCGACCCCATTTGGCAGCAAGCCTCACGTAAATTATTTAAAGTGGCCGTGCTGTACCTGCTGGATACGCCTGAAAGACCCACCACCCTTGGCGAAATAAACCGCTTGGTCAAACAGGCCGGATTTGATGATTGGCTGGCCTCAGTCTTGGAGGAAACCGATCATCTCGACCCGGAGTTTTACCGCAATGGCTATTCCTATTTGAATAATCATGAAAAGACGAGAAGCTCGATTCTTGAAACGTTTTCCGGCTACTTTGAATTATTCGATGATCCCACTATTGATGCCGCCACAGCGCATTCTGATTTTGATTTACGTCAGTTAAGACGAGAAAAAATAACGATTTACATCGGTTTTACCGATGATGACATGGAACGACTCTCACCGTTGTTAACACTGTTCTGGCAGCAGCTTATTTCTGTCATGATTAAAAACATCCCCGACCCAGTGGATGAACCCTATCCTCTGTTATGCCTGATTGATGAGTTTTCATCATTAGGCCGTATTGAAAGGCTAAGGCGTTCACTTAAATTATTGCGCGAATACCGTGTGCGTTGTGTACTCATCATGCAATACATAGCCCAAACCTATGAACAATACACCCATGATGAAGCCAAAGCCTTTACCAACATTAAAACTAAAATAGCTTTTGCTACCGAAGACATCTTTGATGCGGAGTATGTCAGTAAATTGTTAGGTACACGCACCGTGAAAGTATCCGCAGGCTCCACCAGTACCCAAACCCAAGGTTATTCCGAGTCTAAAAGCTATAACTATCAGGCCATCCCTTTATTAAGACCGGATGAAGTCATGCGTTTACCCGAAGATCAAACCCTGATTATGCGAACAGGTCATGCACCCGTTAAGGCTTCGCAAATGATTTGGTATCTGGATCCTGAGATGAAGCATTTGGCCTGCGGTCATACCGAAGTACCGCGCCAAATCGTTCAGCATCATCCATTTATCCATCGTTCATCAGATAGAACGGCACTGCCCGAAGCATTCGAACTATAAACCACCACAGGAGAAAACCAAATCAGCCAACAAAACTAAAAGGATGCTCTGAAAAGAGATTATGGATTCATACAGACTTAATTGAGGTAAGAATCAGAATGAATCATCTTAAAATTATAGGTACAGCAGGGCTTTTCATGATGTCATGTGCAGCTCAGGCAAATGACAAGGAACTTTGGGCTCATATTGAGGCGTTATACAGTAAAATTGGTACTTTGCAAACGCAAATAAACTCGATACCCCAAGGTGCACCCGGTCCAATGGGTCCAGCAGGACCAAAAGGGGAGCGAGGACCTGCCGGAACCTATACAGCAGGAGAAGGCATTTCGATCAGCAATGGTGAAATAAAAACGACTCTAACCCACCACATTGGCGAAGAATATAACGGGGGCATTATCTTCTGGGTCGATAAAACAGGACAGCATGGATTAATTGCTTCCAAAACTGACCTCAATAACAATGAAGGGATACAATGGCGAAACGGCGAAAGTGGCAATAAAGTAACCAATGCCCGCGCTGATGGGATTTACGCAGGCGAATCCAATACCAAACTCATCATTGCCCAACAAACCATAGACAACCAATCAGGTACTTTTGCAGCACTTCTGGCTGCGAATTATCGCGTGCTAGGCGATGGCATCACGCCTTGCCCAATCCCGACTCCAGAATCAGCTACTTGTTACGGGGGATGGTATCTACCTTCGGCCTATGAATTGACCTTGCTTCATAATAATTTGCAGCGTCAGGGCATTAGCACTTTTGCGCCAGACTGTTATTGGAGTTCGACAGAATCTGGTGTGGGTGAGGCGTGGTTACAGAATTTTTCTACAGGGGAGTTAACGGCTAGTGGCAAAGCTAGTACTTTGGGGCATGTTAGGGCTGTGAGTCGGTTTTAGTTTATTAATGTGCTTATCTTCACAGTGAAGATAAGCACATTAATAACAATATAATTTTAGTCACCAGAAGGACACTTTTTACTGCATTCTAACTCCCTAATTTCCAAAAGACTGATTTGGAAAAAAGATTCAACGGCAAAAGTATCCCCAGTTCCGTTACGCCATCATTTTTCATCTCAACTATACATAAAAATACGAAGAATCAAATAGTAGTCTAAAATTAATGAAAGTTATTTTTTCCGCTAATATTGATACATCAATAGTATAGGAGTAATACCATGAGAAAAATGGAATTTTCTAAAATGAGCAAATGTCTCTGGGCTCTGCGCTTTGAAGTGCTGGGAGTTATCTTATTGATTATCGCAACTGGTTTGACCATATCTTCTGGGAATGGCCTTGGAATAGTCGCTTTATTTGCTGCAGGTGTCATCTTTTGTTTATTTAATAAATTTTGTAGTTACGTTTTCTCATCAAAACAACCATCCTGCCCTGTTTGTGATGTATCTCATTCTTATCACTCTGAAGAGTCCATTCAAACTCAGGAAAAGGAAGAAAATGAAGCAAAACAATCCATGGATAATGAAGGTGGAAATCAAACTAACAGGGAAAGATAGCCTATTCATATATTAAAGAAAGTATTACTTTCAATTGCCTAGTCTTTAATTGCGATTATTCATCTATTTGGGAGGGAATTCAAAAAAGCTGTGTTCAAAATTACAATTATCTAACAAACTAATTAACGTGAATTCGATATAACTGCTCAAACAACAGCCATAAAAGATCGTTGAATATTTAAAGAGGGCTTCTTTGGTTTAAGTGCATAAGCAGCTAAACCGGCCAATATATTGACCATAAAATTGAATATAGAGCGATGCCTTGAATGTTCAATATTGGAAATATTTTTCAATTGATCGATAACTGACTCAACAATGGCTCTTTTTCTAAGCAAAGCTTTATCAAATGTATTGAGTACTTTTTGTTTCATGTTTTTCCTGGCTTTAGTAAGGAGTTGTAATCCTCGCTCAGCCAATTTGTCAGTTAAATTTTGAGAAATATAACCTTTATCGCCAATCATTTTACCAAACAGATTTTCGCTCAAATTAGGAACGACAAATCGGTCATCAGTTCGGCTTGATGTTATTTTAAAAGCCATTAATTCGCCTTTGTCATTGACTATCAAATGAAGCTTAAAGCCGAAATACCATCCCATTGTGGACTTGGACTTCTCTGCCAAACCCTTAAAGACCTTGTTCTGGCTTGCTCTTTTTACATTGCACACCTCTATTGGTGTTGAATCTACAAAGTAAATTCCAGTGGGTGTTTTTGTTTGATGGTGGCAAAAGGCCATTAAGGGTACCAGACAAGAAGACATTAGTTCTGTCATTCTGCTGTAACTCACCAAGCTTGGAAAATAGGGGTGTAAATTTTTCTGCAACACGAACAAGTAGTAACTTTTAAAATTTCGGTAATTTGATTGATGATAATGAATTACAATAGTCATAATTTCTGACATGCTCATGCTGCATGGTTTTCTTCTGGTCTTACTTGAAATATTTATCAGATGTTGCTCAAATCGTGGCATATATTTTTGGCAAAAATCATCGACAACACAGAATAATTCTATTAATTTATCCACTCCAGACCTCTTGATTCTTATTTTTGTTCTTCGAAAAAACGAATAAGATCACAAATGGTCTGGTTTTTCAATATGTTACCATTCTTAAGTTTGTTTTTTAGACAGTTATATCGAATTCACGTTAATTAACTTCTGGTGTGGTTAGGTTATGCATAAAATTAACGTATAGAATTAAGAATTTCATTTAACTTACGCACGACATCCCTTATTGAGGAAAACTGTGTTTGTTTAAGACCATGGGAGGGATTTTCTGGCAAGCGTTCCTTCTCTTCATAATTCTCCAAATACCTAATAATTTCTTGAAGAGATTCCCTTATTTGTTTATTTTCCATGATTTATCAACCGGTACACCCATTCTTTTAATTATAGACCAATAAATGAACTTATTGGACTTTAATTATGCTATAATTAAAGTATGAACCGTTTCTTTAAGGAAAGCCGTCATGTTAGGAACAATTTTACTAATTCTGCTCATCCTGTTACTTTTAGGTAGCGTACCGAGATGGGGATATAGCAGAAGCTGGGGATATACACCGATGGGTCTTATTGGACTTATCCTGGTTATCTATCTGATACTTGTTCTACTAGGTAAAGTACCTATCGGGTTCTAAATGGAATTAGCCTTAAACAACTAGAATAAGCCATGTAATGAATTCAAACTTGGAGAAAAGGAAAAATATCCAGTTTTGAGAATAATGTGGAAAAAGGGGGGTTGCTTAAGTACAGACAATGAGGCTTCCCTATGATTTTTGGAATTTTAAACCTAACGTTTTGGGGATATGTTTTAGCAACTTTTGTTCTAACTCAAATTACCATTGCTTCGGTCACTCTTTATTTGCATCGTTATCAAACTCATCGTGCTTTAACCATGCACCCAATAGTGAGCCATTTTTTTCGATTCTGGATTTGGTTAACAACCGGTATGGTGACAAGAGTCTGGGTTGCTATCCATCGTAAACACCATGCAATGACAGATGTTGAGGGAGACCCTCACAGCCCCCAAATCTTTAGTCTTAAAAAGGTCTTCTGGCAAGTTCCTGAATTGTATCGCGAAGCAGCAAAAGATAAAGATATGATTGAAAAGTATTCTCATGGCACTCCAAACGACTGGATTGAACGCAATCTGTACTCTCGCTATTCCAGCAAGGGTATACTACTTATGTTTCTAATTGATTTGCTGCTGTTTGGTTTTCCTGGAATTACTATTTGGGCAATACAAATGATTTGGATTCCGCTCTCAGCAGGTGTAGTAAATGGAGTGGGGCATTATTGGGGATATCGCAATTTTGAATGCTTTGATAGGTCAACCAATGTATTTCCTTTGGGCTTTCTAATAGGTGGAGAGGAACTTCATAATAATCACCACACTTACGCTTCGTCTGCTAAATTTTCTGTGAAATGGTGGGAGTTCGATTTGGGCTGGTTTTATATACGTTGCCTATCTTTTTTAAGGCTTGCCAAGGTAAAAAAACTACCTCCCAAATTGATAAGAGACAATAGCAAACAATATGTTGATTTAAATACGATAAAAGCCATCACTAGTAATCGTTTTCAAGTTATGTCCGATTACTACAAAAGGGTTACTATTCCCATTTTGAAAAATGAAAAACAAAACTATAACTATATTAAAAATAAAAAAGAATGGTATTTATTTAAGGGAGCTAAACGTTTATTACGCCAAGAAACCAAAAAAGCTAATTATCATTTGCTAGCCCTGCTCAATCGTTTTGAGCAATTGCAGCTTGTTTATAATTATCGCCAATCATTGCAGCAAATTTGGTTAAAAAAAGTATCATCTCAAAATGAGTTAATTGAATCTTTAAACCAATGGTGCAAAAAAGCGGAAGAATCAGGTCTGGATGTATTGCGTCAATTTTCTCTTCGAATAAAAAGCTATGTTTTAATTGGGACAGATAGCTCATCAGTGTAAGCTCTGCAACAAAAGTGAATAGGATTTCGTGGTTTATACTATGCAATTGATAAGTATTGGTACTAATCAAAAAAACGTGAATAAAACGCACGCATTGAATGTTTTTATAACTTTAGGAGTTGACGATTGAAGTGATCAAGAAAGTTTTTACACCTCAACTACATTAATGAAAATCGTGGTAATCGCAAAAAATGGTTTCACTATATGTTTCTTCGCATAGATGTAACAGAAATTGCAAAACAAGAGTTGAGGTTAGACGCTTAAGAGCTACGATCCAAAAGTTTTGCTAACTCCTCTCTAAGGATAAAACGACGGTACTTGGCGTTTAATCAACCAAGTCCTGTATTTTTACAATTTTACTAACCTCGCTGATTTTTTTTGCTATCTGGGGTAAATGAATATTTAGCTGATTCATCAATGGCTTATCTTTTGATAATATATGGGCATGTTCAGAAATTTGTTTACCTGTTTTCTCGGCAAAATAGCCATTTAAATACCTTCGTTTTTCAAGCAATTTTTGATATTGGGCAAGAATCGGATAATTTTTTTGTAACTCTTTGTAAACATTTTCCTTTGAGTTACTTGTAGTTATTTCTTGAGTTGGCCGATCTTGTCTATCCGCAGCCAGTCTAGCCTTTGCCTTTAAATCGGCCTTATCGTTTTTTAACTCTCGAAGCTGGCAATCGACAAGATAAGCCTCGTAATGTACCACATAGTTAAATGCGCTCTTGATTTTGTGCCCCACGCCAGCGATATGATTGAGGACACGACCTATGAGCTGATCCGGGTTAAACCCGACACGGGTTGCAAAATCCAGTGGCCAATCAATGACGTTATCTTTTGTGGTACTGCGCGATAAGGTCTGTTTCAACTCTTTAATTGTTGGATGATTTATAGAGTCCGTATAAATTTTAAGGCTGTCTTTATGACGAGTCATGGCTACAAAACTTAAATGCCGATCCCAGTATTTGCTGTCAATCAAAACCTTGGAATGCCTGACGGTCATTCCCTGAGACTTATGAACCGTCAGCGCATAACCGTAATCTATTTTATTGTAGCTATTTGGAATGGTGAGCAGTTCGCCGCTGTCGAGTTTGATTTGAAACTGGTCTTTTTTGATGGATTGAACGGTGCCTAAATCTCCGTTTCTTACCCCAAGGGTTTTATCATTTTGCCGGAATAGCAGCCGCTCCCCGATGGCTATTTTTAACAGTCTTTCAAACCCTTGAAAAGTCATTTCTTCCTGTCCAAGTATTTGCTTTTCCTTTAATGCCAATCGTGCCTGCTCATTTAAATAGCCAACAGAAGCTCTGGTAAATGCCAACACGACAGAATCTTGCAAATTACTCTTGGTAATATCAGCTTGCCAATCGTGGATTAAGTTCTGGGCTGCGGTCTCAGTCGTTTCAGAAAAGACAATTGCTCCCTTTTCATGGTAATGGTCTACCGCCTCAGCAATCATGCCCTTAGCCATATTCATACTGGCAAGCCTGTCGCCCAAATCATTTTGACGTTTAATGTGCTCAAGCTCGATATAGCCTGTTAAAGCGGCTATCCCCCTAAAAATTTCACCCTTGTGAATGGGTTTTAACTGATCCGGATCGCCCACAAGAATCACCTTGGAACCTGCCTTTTTGGCTTCACGAATCAGCAGTGCCATGCTGGAAAAATCCACCATGCCTGCCTCATCGATAATCAAAACATCGTTGCTGTTGAGTTTCAGTTGTTGGTTCGCCATTTTATAAGTCAATGAGGCAATGGTAGAAGATGCAATGCCTGTATCCGTTTGCAAGGATTTAGCGACCTTTCCAGACAAGGCAGCACCGATAACACGATAGTTGTGCTGCTCATAATGCTCTTTAATCGGCTTTAACAAATAACTTTTACCTGTACCCGGACGACCTATCACGACTGAAATTTGAGAGCCTCCGGTAATGTAACGAACCGCCTCCAATTGCTCATCACTCAATGGGTAGTTTTTGATGATGTTGTCGATGCCCTTACCGCCAATACCATCTTTGTTTTTAATCATAGCTTCGATATCATCCCGAAGTTTTGCCTCCTGAATATATTGGTGACGTGTGGTATAACACAATTGCCCCCGTTCATTTGTTCCAAGCTCAATGAGATCCTCATGCCCCATGATTTGCTCAACCCAGTGCAAATAATTCTGTGGGGTGTTGCTTGGCCGAAAGGTTTTAAATACCAAACGCTCTACGTCACGTCGGGTAAATACGCTGTTCTGCGCCGAAATATGGTTAATGACATTATCAATATCATTCAGCAAAACCTCTTGCCGCGCTTGTTGCAGAATGGTTTTCTCGGTGAGTAGGTAATGATTGTCCGTATCTTTTAGTTTGCCATGGTGCCGTTCAGAAATGATGTGATTCAGGTCAACTGTCAAATCGAGATTTTTTTCAATAAAATATTCATTTTGCATATCACGCCACTGCTCGCCCCAATAATCTTTTTCGATAATAAATCCTTTGGCAAAAGCCGGATTCAGATCGCGTGCTTTGTATTTTGAAAAACCTGTTTTTTCCAAACGGCGGGTGGTAATAAGAATATGTGCATGGGGATTGCCATCATGATGATCATGAATTGTAATATCAGCAGGAATCCCCTTATCAACAAAATGAGTTTGTGCAAATCGTCTTGCCAGCTCAATCTGTTGCACCAAATCCAGCTCTTTGGGAAGTGCCAGAACGATGTCCTTACACACTTGAGCATCGCATCTTTTTTCAGCAAGCTCTGCCTTATTCCATAAAAATTCACGCTCGGAAAATGCTTCAGGGCTCCCTTCGGGTAACAGGATATCAGAGTAAATGACATCATGACGATTGGAATAATCGTGTGTTATGCCAGTGCGTGCATCATATAACTTGGCACCAGAACGATAGCTGCTAGCAGCAATGGCACTGTGGCCTTTGGCACGACTATGAATGGATACTTGGGCAAAAGCAATCGCCATGAATTCACGCTCTAATCGAACTGATCCATCGGTTGCTTTAATAAAAGAAAAAATACCTTATCCATAAAGGCATTTTTGAGTCGCAGTTCTAATTTAGCAAACATTCGAACGAGTCGAGTAAGCCTACCGCATTGCTGCGGCAGACTCCTCTAAGAACCGTACGTGACACTTTCGCGTCATACGGCTCAAGCCTTTGTTAAGCCCCGTTAGGTGACTCAGCCTGCGGCTTGGAAAATAGCTCCCACCAACAATGTTGCCAATCCGGCTGTTTACAACTCACTTGTTTGCTTCGTTGTTTAGACAACATTCTATGACTTAAATACTCATGGTATTGAGGGTCAAATGGTGTCGCTTCAGCACGTATTTTAACATGACGTTTAATAGGGATTTTAGCAGCTGATATCAAATCAAGAAAGACTTTATTACCCTCTTTATCGATACATTTTGTAGAGAATATCCAACGCTTCATCCCATGAGATCTAAAGTACTTCTTTCTTAGCCATTTGCCCCCCTTGTTGGGGTGGCGTCTTTTGGCCCAGAACCAAAGAGCTTGGTAGATTTGTGCGTCGACATAGTTGAAGGCGCGCTTAGCACAGATGCTCCGATGATAATTAGCCCACCCTCTGATTTTCGAGTTGAGGATTTGGATAAGTTTCTCGGTTTTTGCACTTTTATTGGCTTTGATAAGGGTACGAATATCCCGCAAGAACCGCGTTTGGTTATCCTTAGCGGGTCTTTGGATAAATTTACCGTTATACTTCCTGTGGTTCACACCAAGGAAGTCGAATCCCTCACTAATGTGCGTGATATGTGTTTTCTCTAGAGAAAGATTTAATCCTCTTTCTTTTAAAAATCGCTCCACCGCAGGTCTGACTTTTTGTTCCAACACTGCTTTTGTCGCACCAGTTATGATAAAGTCGTCTGCATAAACACAGACGTTGACCTTATCTTTCGGATTGGCTGCTTGTTTTGCAACAGCTTCCAAACCACTTAGTGTGATATTCAAAAGCGTTGGCGAGATTATAGCGCCCTGAGGTGTTCCGTCATTTGTCGGATACCACTGATATTTCTCTACATATCCGGCTTCCAGCCATTGTTTCAGTATCTTTTTATCCATGGGTATGTTGTTTAATAGCCATGTTTTATCGATCCGATCGAAGCAGGATTGAATATCGGCTTCAAGTACATAAGGTGCACCGTTTTTCCTTGCTAAAGCAATGAAGCATTGCTCATTAGCATCGGCCGTTGACCTTAATGTTCTGAAACCGTAGGTATGCTTATCTGTTATCATTTCCGCAATAGGTTCGAGTGCTAGCAAGTGTAAAGCCTGCATAGATCTACAGTGCATCGTTGGAATAGATAGAGGTCTAAGTTTACCTGTCCGCTTGGGAATATAAATCCTTCTTAATGGTTGGACACGGTAGCTTCGCTGTTTTAAATCCAAAGCAGCTCGCCATTTCTGCTTGGCTGTTTTCCAGGTGACTCCATCCACGCCGGGAGTTTTGCCGCCTTTGTTTTCCGCCACTCGTTTTACTGCTAATAACTTAGCTGATAGTGAGTGTGTTAGAAGATATTGCAGAGATTTTACTCTGTTGTATCTTCCTTCACGATAGGCTTTTGCAATACGCAGTTGAAGCCGACGCACACGTTTCGTTGCTTTACGCCAATCAATATGGCTCCAGCAGTCTAACTTGCGCCGGGTGCACCAGCTAGTCACATTGTGGCTGCTATCATTTGCTTTCCCAGTTGTAATCATCGGTTCTTGAACCTCTCTTGCAATCAAAGACCAGTCAGACGTGGGCATGCTTTCGCATCGAGTATATTTCACCTCGTATCCGTGCCATTACAGCACGACATTTGCTTCTTCTGACATCCCAAACTCACAGCATTGCCAGAATATCTCACGATACTCCTTCCCCTAGGGGGAACGCTATGAGGTTTCCATGTTCCGCAACGTCAAGTAATGTTGGGTTAGGTGCCTACTACTCAGCCGGAAGATGTGTGGGTCACGGAGCAGCAATACAAACACTACTCTCCCTTCTTCGTTACCTTTTGGTTCAAGTGTTACAGCCAGTTTCACTTGTTGCGCATGACGACCTTTAATGTAGATTCACATATGTTCACCGTACCAACTTGCTCGCACTTACCCGAGGTCTGGCTCTCAGGAGGGGTATTCCTCGCAAAATAATCCCCCAGATCGTTTCCAATCTTTTGTTACTTTGTCAGGCTAGCTCTTTATTCACAGCCCTAGCATCACCGGGTGACACCGGTGGTTTTCTCTATGAAAAACAACTCGACATTGCGACTTCATGTCGCACATGTATATTGCGCCCTTGCTTTTCGCTTCGGGATTCATTTTGTTCGCTTCGCTCACTTCACATGGAACAACCTATTGATTTTAATGATCTGGCATTGTACGCTTGGGCTGTTACCTCATTTGCGGAGAAATGATTATGTCAACGAAGACAGTATCGCAAATGGAAGCAGTACTCTTGGATAGAATCGAAAAAGCCAAAATCAAGCTGGATAAGTTGCAGCAGAAACATAAGCTTGAGATTGGTACTCTTGCCTACAAACATGGCCTTCATCAATTTGATACTAAGCGATTGGATGCAGCATTTTTAAAACTTGCTGGTGAGTTGCGACATGACAACTCATAGATTAATTGAGAAAGAAAAACAATTGATTGCTCAATGTGAAAAATCAATAGCATTGGAAAAATTGAAAAAACGTCGAGCTGATACTCGCCTTAAAATTGAGCTAGGAGGGTTAATTATCAAATCAGGCATGAATCATTATAATAAAGCAATAATTCTAGGGGCATTGGAGCACGTTTCCCAATTAATGCGTCAAGATGAATGTTATATAAAATTATTTGAAATTAGCGGCGAGAGCCTATTTATAAAATAAATCTTTGGAGTATGTCATTATATGGATCTTTCCATCATTATTAATACCATTGCTACCTTAGCAACAGTATTCATATCTTTTGTATTAAGTAAGTACTTATATAATAGAGCAAAATTAGTAACTTATTGCTTACACGCATCTGCTCATAAAATTAAAGATCCTGCCGGTATAATAAATACACACGCTATAGTTATAAGAAATGCCGGTAGGATTGCAGCAAAAAATGTTCGTGTGGGGCATTATGTATTCCCTGAGTTAAGCTGCACAGTAACCCCACCAATTGAATATGAGAAGAAAGAAATTGAAGGAGGAACTGAATTAATATTTCCTACTTTAGTTCCTCAAGAACAAATAGTTATTTCATATTTATATTTTCCACCTATAACAATTCGTGATGTTAATACTTATGTCAAATCAGATGAAGGGTTTGCAAAAATATTAAACATTATTCCTTCACCCAAGTTACCGGGATGGTTGGAAAAAATACTTTATATTCTTTTGTTTATTGGTGGCGTGGTTGTCATGCGAATAATAATCCAATTAATAATTTTTATATTTCAGAGTGTTAGTCATTTTTGCGTTTTTTAATTCCTAATATTATCAAATATGTACAATACACTATAAGAGAGATTTGAATAAAATTATTGAAATTATTTGATCTTAATTATATATTCCCAAAGTTTTTTAGGATGTAGGATAGCTTCAAATGGAATTTTTAGATTTTTGCAAAGCGATTAAAGAATCTGTTGAAAATTATAACAAAGATAATGGTATTTTAAAAATAGCCTATTTTTATTAGCAGAGTTAAATAAACTCATCGAAAGCCATGATCTTAATCAATCTCTCTGCATGACCCAAGCAACCATTTTATTTGAAGGGTTTTACCGTCATCTGAGCACAGCATCTCTTAAACATGAGTTTCAGATTATAAGAGCTAATCGATGGGCTCATCACTTTGGCACACCCACAATTACTTTCCTTTTATCATTCAAAACACAGATTGATCAAACAGTAAAACTATTTAGTGAATTAACCGAAGAAGTAGAGTCTCCTCTTGAGCTTCCATGGAATATTTCCAAAACTGAGGGGCTTAGCATAGATCACGATAATAATATCGTTACTAATCCAAAAAGTATTACGCATGTAGAAGCGCCCTCATCCAGGGAAAGCACAGGAATATTTACAAAAACGCATAATCCTTTTGGAGGGTTTACAACAACCCCTTGCGATCCTGTTTCTCAGAAGTTCATTGAACATGCAGTTTTATCAGCTAAGCAAGGGGGTAAGGTATTGGAAATAGGCGCTGCTTTTGGTGCAGCAACATTGGAAGCAATTGCAAAAGGAGCAACTGTCTTTTGTAATGACGTTGAGCCTGAAAATTTAGCCGTTGTTCGTCAACGATTCTTGGAAGTAACAGATGATTCCAGTGAATCCTTGACCGGAGATAGTAGTAAGCTAATTCTTGTTCCGGGTGAATTACCTAATGAGCTCATTGGTCTTCCTGAAAAACAGTTTGATGCTATTTTGATTTGCCGTGTTTTACATTTTTTCACTGGTGCCAAAATAGAAGAATCATTGGCATTATTATCAAAATTGTTGACCCCAAATGGCAAGATATACATCGTATGTGAAACACCGTATTTAAAAAACTGGCAACGCTTTATTCCTGAATTCAATAGAAGGGTTGAAATTAATGAAGAATGGCCTGGTGAAATTACGGAGCCAGCTAAATATGAAAGTAGTGGACGGGCAAGCTCCTTACCTAAGTTTGTCCATTGGATCACAAAGGAAGTATTAGACCGGAGTTTGGTAAGATCTGGTTTCACAATAGAACACTCAGAGTACATAAACAGAAAGGGACAATTTCCTGAGGATTTATTATTGCCAGAGTATGGTAAAGAGAGTATTGGTGCAATTGGAATGATTTGAGTAATGGATTATGAAACAGAAGATCAGTTGGTATGAGTGGTTTGCCGACATGCTAAAAGAATTTGTGGCTGAAACAGCGAAAAAGCCTCAATATGAGATTGTTGATATTTTTGAGTGTAAAAAAACAGGCTTCACAAAAGCAGTAATTAAATTGTCTGAGAGGCATACAAAAGAAAAAAATATCAGCGATATTATCATGGATAACGAATTAATTGAGAATCTGGATACTAAAACCGTACGTACTTTAACTTATATGGCTACTGTAGAGCGATTAAAACCTGATTATTCTATCGTGGTTCAGCATATGACTCCTGAAGTAGATGAGTATTTACTTGAAATAAGATCAAAGTCTAAAGCAACTACTATAAAAAAATCTCCTTCCGAGCTTTCAAAAGATAAAGAATTAATAGCAAAGTTTAAACCTGAAGATGCTAATAAAATTGGTTATATGGCTGGGGTTAGAGAAACTGTGAAAGAATACCAATTAGTTAATAAAGATAAATAGCGGTAGTAAGGAGATGTTTTGAGGAAGGAAATTTTTGACGCATTAGCTCGCAAGAAGCAATATAAATACCCTTACTTATTGCTTGGTCTTTATTTAACTTTTTTACTATCAACAGTGTGTTTAGCAAGCAGGATAACTCAGATTGGATCAATGCTTGAACCCGGAGGTATTTTTGTATTTCCTCTTACTTTTAGTATTTGTGATATTGTTGGTGAGGTATATGGATATGCATACCCCAGATTATTTATTTGGATTGGTGTTTTAGCTGAATTTATATTTTCTTTAGTTGTGATTACTGTATCTCATCTACCTGCGCCCGAATTTTTCACACAAGCATCAGCATATGAAATTGTTTTTGATCCTACCCTAAGATATGTAGGTGCGGGGCTTGTTGGTTTGCTTATTGGAGAGCTCACTAATGTTTACCTTTTATCAAAGTGGAAGATTTTTCTAAAGGGTAAATTTTTTATAATGAGAAGCCTACTATCAACAGCTTTAGGGCAAGCATTGCTTACAATAGTTGTTGATATGCTTAATTATTTTGGCAAGCTAACAGAACATCATCTTGGATGGATGATGGTTTGTGGTTATTTATGGAAAATGAGTTGTGCAGTGCTAATGGTTTTTCCTGCTTGGTTGATCGTGAAATATCTAAAGAAGGTGGAGCAAGTTGACCATTACGATATTCATACAAACTTTAATCCATTTATATTTGGATTACATGAAGAAATTCCTAATGAATACAAACTTAATATTGAATCCGTGCCTCAATAAGTGTCCCTAGAATTCGATCATGAGGTTTGTCTAATTTTATTAGTTTGAGGCTTCCATCTTCTAAGCCTTGTCGCAGATAAAAGGTATTGTTTTCGATAAATAATCTATTAAAAGCGATTATTCCCTCTTTTGATAAATGCACGATTACGAAATCCCTATCATTAGGAGCTTTACCTGAATCAAAGATTAAAAGACTATTTTGTTGAAAAAGAGGTTCCATTGATGTGTCGGGCATAATTAACGCGAAAGAGTTTTTGTCAATTTTCTTATCAATTAATATTTCTTGTGTGTCTTGAGTTCTGGCTGTTCCTGAAGGCCATTCTTTTAATGACTCCCATTTGATGACAGGTATGGTACTGATCTGCAGGTTCTCTTTAACAGCATCAGGAATCACAGCAGGCAAAGGTTCTTGGCCAATTAATTCATCGATGGAAACAGAAAAATAACGGGATAATTCTTCTAATGCTTTTTTCCGTGGATTTTTCGTAGAGCCAGCTAGAATGTGATGAATAGTAGGTTGAGGTATGCCAGTTAACCGAGCTAACTCACTAACAGAAATATTCCCATGTATCCTCATGAGTTGTTGCAAATTCTCGCTTAACGTCATATCAGCCATTAATAATAACCCGATAAAATGAATAGACTTATTCAAAAATAGATTGACAAAAACATATAATGATATGTAAATTACCATTAATTGAATAAATTTATTCAATTAACCTGCTAAAATAATCTTAAATAGAATAATTATCGCCAATATATCATGTTGCTGATTAGTTCACCAAATAAAATTGCGAGATAATTTGACATTTAATGAATAAGTTAGCTACTGGATAAGATAGTCAAAGGAGTATTATTCATGGATAACAATTCCAAGGCACAAATTTATAAAGGAATTATTCAATATCTTTTGGAGTCAACTAACTACACCTTAAAAAATATTGCAGACCTTTCTAATTCACCAATTAAAAATATTCGTGCAATTTATTGCGATAACTTCGTACCACTTAATTTTTCTTCCGAACTACAATTAGTACGGTTATATCAAATGATTCTTGAAATACACACTCAAGAAAAACAGTTTAAAAAATATTTACCTCTTCCTAAAGGTTTTCGGCAACTCAGTGCATCAATGGAGTGACATATCGTGAAATGGGTAAAACTTAAAAAATATTGTCAGGATTCAGGAGATACTTCTGATGCAGTACACGCTAAACGCAAACGTGGTATCTGGCTCGATGGTGTACAATGTAAATTAGGACCAGACGGCAACATATGGATTAATTTAGTTGAGGTTGAAAAATGGGTGGAAAACGGCAACAAGGCAACGAACTGCAGCCTCCGCGCGGTGTAAGTATCCGTCAGTGGGAAACTGGATCCGCAATTCGGATTATCTTCAGTTATCGCGGAGTACAGTGCCGCGAGACGTTGAAACTGGAGCCCACCAAGGCGAATCTAAAATATGCCGAGCGGTTGCGGGGCGAGATCATTAATGCAATCGCCCTGGGAACATTTAACTATGCCGATTATTTCCCTGACTCCAAACGTGCAAAGTTATTTGGCCATGCAATCATCAAAGCCACAACGGCTGAGTTACTCAAGGATTACATGGCCATTGCTGAGAGAACTTTGGAGGCCAGTACTTACAATGGCTATAGAAAAGTTTGTGAGGCTCATTTATATCCTGCTTTTGGTAAAATACCCATTCGTGAATTATCACCTGTGATTATCCGTAACTGGATTACAGGGTTAAATGTTACGGTAAAAACGGTTCGCAATATTTTGACTCCCCTGCGAAATATGCTGGACCAAGCTATGAATGATGGAATTATCGAACGCAACCCCCTTGATAGATTGGTGCTTTCTAAATTGCTCAATAAGAAAACCAGTAAAAGTGACTGGGAGGTTGACCCATTTGATCAGGATGAAATTAAGGCAATTCTGGATGCAGCAACTGGACAGGCAAGAAACTTGTTTCAATTTGCTTTTTTTTCAGGTTTGAGAACATCTGAGCTTATTGCATTGGAGTGGAATGATATTGATTGGCTCAAAGGAACTGTCCGTGTATCTAAGGCGGTAGTTTTAAAACAGGAAAAGGGAACTAAAACAAAATCAGGGGTGAGGGATGTGTTATTACTACCCCCAGCTGTTGATGCATTAAAAAATCAAAAAGCATTTACCTATCTGGAAGGCTCTAGGGTTTTTTATAACCCAAGAACCAATTCTCCGTGGGAGACAGACGGCCAGATTCGCAAAACTTGCTGGACGCATCTTTTGAAAAAAGCAGGCGTGCGCTATCGCAATCCTTACCAAACGCGGCATACTTACGCATCAATGCTGCTTTCTGCCGGTGAGAACCCTTTATGGCTAGCCACACAGATGGGGCATAGAGATACGGAGATGATTATCAAACATTATGGGCGGTGGATCCCTGATAAGTCCACTGTTGCTGGATATCAACCGGTGAGTGATTGGAATTTAAGCATGGGTACTACCAAGATCGGATAGTTAATTTATGCGGTCTAGTTGAGATTCTTAACAAGATATGTAAAGTTACTCAATCAAATTGCAGAGTACATGTTTCTTGCGAACGCTCGATTTTTGACAAAATCAGTCGGCATTACTAATTTAATTAGTGATACTGACAAATAATGTCAAACTCATATGAGTTGCACTTGGTTTTTTGCACTATATATGTTAGTTGAGCAAACTAAGTAATCTATGTATCTGCCCCACAAGATAAAAGGGAATGGATATAAAAGTATAGTTTACGGATTTCCCTAAATTATCTTTTACATCTACATTAGTTTTACTTGGATAATCAGAATTAATTCGCATGGCGAGAGGTAATTTTTTTAATCCCATGAAAACATGTAGTGACTTTAGGCTTCCTGTGGCACCAGCTTTTACTTCAATAGGTATAATTTTATTACCATGTTGGATTACATAATCAATTTCAGCACTTGAACCAGCCTCTTCTCTATGCCAATAATACAAAACTGGTTCAATATAGGGTGGTTCAATTGTTCTTAGCAATTGGCCAACTACCTGTTCAGCGATGCCGCCATTATTAATCAAAAGAATTTCATTTGTTGAATTAATTTGGTTTAAACTCAGTCCTAGTGCTGTACTACATAAGCCTATATCAAGGAAAATTTCTTTAAAAAATTTTTCTTTAATTTCAGATGCGAGGGGAACACCATTTGCTGAGCTACTTTGTACTCGGTGGCTAATTCGGGCTTTTTCTAACAGATCTAATACATGCTTTATTGTCGATGCTTGAATCGTTTTATTAACTCTACTAAATACAAATTTTTGTCCAAGCATTTTTGGAATAGAATTAAGTACTTCGTCTAATCTTTCTATCGCTAAACGACCTTTATATTTTGAAAAGTCATCGCGATAGGTGGCCAATAAGTCATTTTGTATTTGACTAACTCTATTCAGAGAGCGTTCAGCAGCCCAATTAGAGACTACAGCGGGCATACCGCCGATAATCAGATATTCTTTAAATAAAGTAGTTAATTGCTCGTGAATCGCAGAGGGGAGCTCGACACTTAGGTCATATTGATTTAAATAGTCATAAAGTGATTCTTTGTCATTTGCTAATAAAAATTCATCAAATGACAATGGTTCCAAATGCATATAGCTAACTCGCCCAACTGGCATACTAAATGAGTGCTCCGCTAGAATAAATTCTAATAGAGAGCCAGCGGAGATTACTGCTAGTTGGGGTAAATCTTCTGCAAACCAACGGAGTTTGCTAAGCAGTTGAGGTGCTGCCTGTATTTCATCTAGGAATAATAAGCACTTTGGGGGATCTATTTTCTGATTTAATACCGTACTTAAATTTAATAAAATTTGATTTACATCATTAGAAGCAAAAAGACTGGCATAGGAAGGTTGCTTCTCGAAGTTGAGTTCAATTAATTGCATTCCTGTCTTTTCAGCTAAGTGCCTTACTAGCCATGTTTTACCAACTTGTCTTGCCCCACGAATGACTAATGGTTTCCGGTCAGGTGAAACCAGCCAGTTATCCATATAATTTAATAGAGTTCGTTTCATTTAATATACTTATCATTAGTAATATACTAAATTATAAGCAATAATATATTTAAGTCAACAAAACAGACGGTTGTTTTTATTATTAAACCAACAAAACAGCACCATGTTTTAATTAATAGCCATGGAAAACAGAGGGTTGTTATTTGAATTTTTTAAAGTATTGAGGGCTGGTAACACCACATGATATTTACTTTAATCTCCATTAAATACTAATACTTACCTATTACTGGAGATTAAAGTAAATGATGGTAGAACAATTTTTTTATGACCACTCAACCAACCATAAATTGGGTTATCAAGCAACACCAAAGGTTAATTAACCTCAGCTCGACATAAGCAAGCCTAAATTTTTATTAAGGGAATGGATTTTGAGGGAAGGTTTTCTTGGTTTGAGCATGATTGGCACATCAATTTACTTGAAAAGCAAAAAACAAATATATAAACGGAATATAAAATTAATAATTAATGAATTTACTTAGTTAATATTTTATACTTTCTTAATAATATACTGCTTTCATAAAATCTATATATCTACTATGGCTACTGAATTTGCGCTTTCTTTGGAAAACGATACTATTAAGCCCTCTATTGAAATTGGGGCTTTTGAAGCACTTTGGGCCAATAGAGAAGTCTCGTCATATAAGCAATTGTGGGAAAAACTAGCTAACTCCCAAGATCGATATTTAAGTAATCTTGTTGAATATAATTGTGCAGAAAAATTTTATAAAGAGGCAGTTAAACGTCTCTACAATGCTGGAATTAAACATTTTGGTGTAAAAATTTCTGGCACAATTGATTATCCTCAAGGGTTGGAGGATGCAGATTATCCATTAGCTTTATTATATTACATAGGTAATTGGGATCTTGTCTTTTCAAATGGTATATCAGTGGTTGGTACTCGCCATCCATCTTCGGAGGGAATTAAAAGAACTATCCGATTAGTGAAAGGGTTAGTCGAGGCTAACTATACTATATTTTCTGGCTTGGCTGCGGGAATTGATGCCGTTGCTCACAGAACTGCAATTGAATCAGGTGGGTTAACTGTTGCTGTCGTTGGAACTCCACTTTGGTTAAAGTATCCTAAAGAAAATTCAGAGTTATATAGTAAAATAGCTAAAGATTTTCTTTTAATTAGTCAAGTTCCAATAGTCTCATATCAACAGAAAGATATAAAATTTAATCGTCTTTATTTCCCTGAAAGAAACAAAACAATGTCTGCACTCTCAAAAGCCACTGTGATTGTTGAGGCAGGGGAAACTTCCGGTACATTAACACAAGCAAATGCAGCTTTGAAACAAGGAAGAAAAGTTTTTATCTTAAATAATAATTTTGAAAATCCGAACTTAACTTGGCCACATCGATTAGAAAAGGCTGGTGCAATCCGAGTACGTAATATAGAGGATATTTTGAAGGTTCTATGAAGTGAAATATATTCTACAACAAATAGACGATTCTTTATTACGTGACCATCTTTATTTAGAGGCGAATGATAAGTGTTATTTTTACGGAGAATATGCTGGGCGGCAAGGCTATGCATTCAGTGAGACAAATCAATTAATTTTTAATTTTAAAAAGCCGATGAAAGCTCGTAATAAACCTGATTGGCAGTATAAAATTAAAGCAATAGAAACTATCTCTCAGATTCTTCCTGCTAGCAAGGGATGGGCAAAGCTTAGACAGTATACATGGGTTCCTATTCCCCCCTCAAAAGATCGAAATGATCCTGAATATGATGATCGTTTGTTGCAAGTTTTATTAAAATTAAAAGAAACTGAGCAATGTCTTGATGTTAGAGAGATTCTATTGGCTCAAAAAAGCCGTAATGCGGCACATGCTCCTGACAATCAAGTACGGCCAACCATTAAAGATCATATTAGTAATTTAGTAGTAGATAAAGCATTATTAACTCCAGCTCCAAAGGCCATTGCAGTTTTTGACGATGTCTTAACTACTGGAGCGAGCTTTAAAGCAGCTCAATACATTTTAAGGAAAGCATTCCCCTCAATACCTATTATTGGAATTTTTGTTGCTCGTAATATCAATTTAATAGACGATATTTGATGCGAAGCGAGGTTTCAATTTTCACTAATGTCGATGAGAATTTAAATTTTCAGAGTCAATTAATAGCAACGGATATTTGAATTATTTTGAACGAGAGAATCATGGCTAAAAATATTAATTATCATGATTATTTAATTGAATCCTTAAAAGAACCCTCTGAGGCAGCTGGGTATTTAAATGCAGCGCTCGATGATGGTGATATTGATGGTTTTTTAGAAGCATTACATAATGTAATAGAAGCTTATGGTAGTATGACTAAGTTATCAGAAAAATTTCAAGAGAGATACAATCCAAACTCTGAAAGCATTAGGATCTCATTTATGAGTAATGCCAATGATTTTGAAGATCAAAAGAATGATTAATCTCTGGGAAAAACTACCCAATCCCTGCCCAAAAAAATAAGCGATAAAATAAAACTATATAATATCAATAGCTTATAAAAAATTGTCGTGGGTTCGATTCCCGCCGCCTCCACCAATTCATTATCCGATACAGTCCAATAAAGTTTAAAAATCCTTGTAAATACTAATAGTTATCCATATCATACGTGCATTGTTGTCCGATGTATATCGGCTCTTTCCCATTTAAGGGGGCAGCTTTAATCACCCGCAGAGGACCTTAACACGTACTCTATAATTTTCAAAATTTCTAAAACCATAAGCTCTTCGCTGAATGAGTTTCATTTTGCGATGAAAGCCTTCTGTTATTCCATTTGACTTACTAAATCGCCACATTCTGGCCACTTCATCTTTCCAAGCCCAAAGTGTTTTACCTAATGATGCTAATGCTTTAAAACCACTTTGCTTTAACTCAGCCAACATTTCTAAGAAAGTAGGTATTACTTTACGGCACTCATGCTGTGTTAGCGCCCTTTTCATTAATAGTGAGTGCAGTTGTTGCTGAAATTGATATATAGCCTCTATTGCAGGATTTTCAGTGAAAAACGCATCTCTTTTGACTTTCTTCTCATCACTTAAGTTATCAGGTCTTGTTCTTAATAAGGCTAAGATACCTCTATTGTTTTTAATTTCAGTGGAGAGTTCTCGACAGGTCATCATACACTGATGTTGAATTAAACGGATTACATGAAACCTATCAGCCACTATCATAGCATTAGGAAAGTACTTCTTTACTAAGGAACGGTACGTACTGCTCAAGTCCATACAAATCACTTTGACACGTTCTTTTCCAGGTAATTGCTGGAGATATTCTTTTAATTCTTGCTCACGACGGCCACGAACCACATCAAATATCTTATGTTTTCTTAGGTCACAAAAAGTAGTTGCAAACCCTTCTTTCTTACTGAAAAAATGTTCATCAATACCCAGTACCACAGGACATGGTTTATTGATTAATTCTCGATGTTGCTCTTCATAATGCCGCTGATACCAGCGCTCTATGGTCGCTTTTCCTTTCTTATAACGCTCTGATAAATCTTTTTGAGATACCCCGCGGCTATGCTCATGAAACACTGCAGCTTGAGCTCGCCAAGTAGCACGTTGATGTTTATTGATACCGGGAAACTGTTGATTACCATAGCGACAACAAGTATGACAATAAAGCTTATACGCTTTAAACCTCAATACACTTCGACGATGCCCTATTAACTCATGGTGTACTGTTCTTACATACGATGATTTCTTGCGAACCTGCTTACTTTGGCAATGACTACACCGAGCTAATCGGTTATAAGTTACATCTAATAATAAGGGTTGATACCCACTCACTTTTAATATGGAAAATCCAGGTAAATTTAGGATAAGATTGTTCTTAGGCACTTTAATCTCCTTTTGATCGCTAAATCAAGGACTTAGTCTAGACTAATTTGATTAAAGTGCCCCCTTAATTGGTGTAGAGCCGGCATTCAGAAATCCATTTAATAAGTATTCCCATTTATTATTTTAGACAAGCCCCTGATTGCAAGCAAACAGAGCTTCTCTGGCTATTTGAAAGATGAATTGCGAAAATTATGACCTTTAATTTTAAAGAGTTCCCAAAAGATAGACCACTTTATAAATATTTAAAAAACGAGCATGCTGATTTTTTACTGGAAGGAAAGATCCATATTGGCACCCTTTTCTATTTTCGAGATATTAAACAACATGGTGATGAAATAGGTGATAGCAATGAGGGGAAGAAAGAGGTTTTTGAGGATATTGAGGATTTAACTATAGAGGATCCGTCCTCTCAAAACACCTTAAGCAAATTTGCTCAAAGATTTATTAAATTAGAGAATACAGCACAAAATACAACTTTTATAAATTGTGAGCTTGTCGAACAGCAACATAGCAACAATTGCTTTATATATTGTATGTCTAAAGGTTTGACAGAATACTTGGTAGTCAGTTGTATGGTAATGCACATGCTTGCATCAAAATTAGAAGTCCTTATAGATTTATAAATTGTATATCCAAAGTAATAAATAATTGTGCAGTTTTTGTTAACTTATCTTCTGTCATCTACGGAGATAGAAGGCAATCGTATGGAGAACATAATAACTATCATGCTTCAATAATAAAACCCCCACTGCATAAACATCATGCAGAAGTTAGAGCAATTTGGACACCCAAATCTCAAAGAGAAAACCTCCATTGCTTAGACGTTCAAATTCCCGTTAGATATATTAAAAGGTATTGTGAACTTGTTTATAAAATTGATTTTGATTAGCAGGGTTGTATCAAGACCCGACATTGTATCTTTAATGTGATATAGATCTCATGTTATGTCACGATCCAACCTACACTTGCTAACACCCTGCATTTGAATAATTTGAGGAAATAATTGATTCGTGTTGCGCAACATGCTATATTTTTACATATGATTAAATCATTTAAACATAAAGGTCTTAAGCGCTTTTTCGAAACTGGAGATCATTCAGGTATACAGTCTAAGCATCAAAAAAGGTTAAGACTACAATTAGGTGCGCTTAATACTGCTAAAGTCATAGAAGATATGGATTTGCCAGGTTATGACCTGCATAAATTAAAAGGTGATCGCAAGGGATGTTGGTCTATTACAGTAAATGGTAATTGGCGTATTACATTTGAATTTGAAGATGGTGATGCATACATCGTAAATTATGAGGATTATCACTGATGGCTATACAATATAATCCACCACACCCAGGTGAATTCATTAAAGAAACTTATATTGAAACATTGAATATAAGTCTAAGGCAGGCAGCAAAGGATTTAGATGTTGCGCCTTCAACTTTTTCACGGCTCATACAAGGCAAATCGGATCTTTCTCCTGAAATGGCTTTAAAACTTAGTAAAGCGTTTGGCAGAAGTCCTGAAAGTTGGATGCAGATGCAAACTAATTTTGAGCTTTGGAGAGCTAGACAACATGTTAATCTTGAGCGTGTTCATGTGATTTATGCACATGCGTCTTAGCCTGTTAACAATTTATAAAAGGGATAGCTCAAGAAACTGATATAGTTTAAAAAAAGGGTTTATTGCGGGTTTATTTGCTGACAATTAAGGACAACCAAAGACAACAAGATAGCAATTGCCTATCTGCATCCCGTCTTGATTTGATGCGGTTTTTCATAGTCTTTCATTGTTTTTCATGATTTTCCCAAAACCTATAGTAGCGGGTTCGATTCCGGCAACCATATAATTTATTGATTTATAAGAGCAAAAAATCCATAAAGTGTGAAACTCGTGTTAAATTGTGAAGGCAGGCTCTAAGCTCATATTTATTAATAATTCATTAAATTTAGGTGAAACTTGTAGCAAAGGAAACAACACTTTTTGTTGAAGTGTAGTTATTAATTGACTCTTTAAATCATCTTCTGGTAGTTTTTTAATTTTATCAATCAGTTCGTAAAGCAGGCTGTATGAAATTCGGCCATATCCTTCTCTATAATAAGTTTTGATTTCAGCTGCTAAATTATTTATAGTTTTGACATAATAAGAAAGACTATCTTCAGGCAGTGCCAGCCATTTAGATTGCAAAAGACTGGTGGATTCTCTTGCAAAAAAAGCAGGATAACTGGCCAACACTTTCCTTTTTTTACTAGGGGGATCATCCATTGTTTCCCTGAGATCACTCTTTTCTTCCCTTACTTCTTCCATGGCTTGCAAAGTGGGTATTCTAATAATCCCTTGTGATTCTTCACGTAAGTCAAAATAATCCCGTGTAGCACGATATAACGCTTTCTCATCAGCCCTGCCTTTTTTAAACACCAAGTGTGCTTTTACATCATGAAAAGCAAGAGCATAAGCCACTTTCTCTTGATTTAACATGCGCATAGTTCGTCCTGCTGATTGGGCAAATTGCGCTGCATCTCCTGCTTGTAAGTATATTATCCAATACACCTCTTTATCACTAAAACCTACTTTAGCCATACCCTTGCAAATCAATATACTAGGGCCGTCTTTTGCCTGATAGCGTTTAAAGGCTTTCAAGTTTTCGTATGAATCAGGCTCATTGGAATTGATTTCAAAACAAGCAATACCTGCTTGCTCTAAAATCCCTTTCAATTGTTTTGAATAATTGACTTCTCCTTCGTTATTGGGCACATAAATAATGCCTTTTTTTCCTTTAATGGACCACCACTAGGCAATAGGCTATCAAGAATAGTAGGCATGGCTGATATTACACGCCATACTCCATCGGGACTATAAGCCTCATTAAATGTATCTAAAATGCACGGCGTTAAATAATCATGGTCAACTGCTGCTTCACGTGTGTATTCAATAGACACCACTTTATCTAACGACCAAAGTGCCTGGCTTTTTTTAGGAGTTGCCGTAAACCCCGCCACAAACGTTTGTTTTGTTTGAGGATGCGTGATGTCTATCTTACTTATTATTTTTGATTGCATGTGAGCTTCATCAATCAATAACAGGGCTGGGTGCTGGTAAGGGGCTAAAGCCTCTGCCTCTGTCTCCTGTAACTTCGAATAACTGTCTTGGCAAAAAATAAGTACACAAGGACGTCCATCCAGGGTTCGATTATAAAGCAATGTTTCTGCTGTTATCGAGGTCTCTTTAGCATCAACCTTCACTATTTGGCTTGCCTCAATGGGAAAATTAGGAAAACTAGCTAAAACAGCAAGAAAATCTTCATAAGCTTGCTGAACCAAGTGTTGATACGGCGTTACTATCACAACAGGCCGTCTTGTCCCTGCCAAAAGTGCCGCTATTGCCAAGTAGATTTGGACATACGTCTTCCCTGTTCCTGTGGCCATAGTGATTTGCCCGATAAAACGCTCTTGAGACAGACGGGTGCTAATATTGGTTAGTATCTCTTTCTGATATTCATGCAAATGGCCTTGTTCTTGAATGAAAATCAATGACTCTCTTAATTTCGCTAAGAAGGTTTCCTCATCAATAGGAACCTGACTCACCTCCGCTTTATAAGCTAGCCGATTGGCCCATGCGTGCGTCATCATCAAATCTTTCGTTTGATGATGATGCAATAAAGTCTGGTGAAGCTTGATGTTTTTCTCTATGATGCCTTGCAAAATGTGTACTGTTTTTTCAATTGCATCTCGATGCACTGACAATAAATGCATTAATCCTTCTTGAAACAAGCCCTCCATGTTCACTTGACATAATGCATCTGCCGTCTTGACTACCTTACGGCATAAACTTGGTAACGAGGCTCGTTTAATACCGTGCTCCTTTACATCAAGTACAAAATAACCTTGCATGCCACGAGTCGATAACAATTTTTCAAACATCAATTGAAAATAATAATCTTCTCCCCAAAATCCATTCGCCTCTGCCGGGAAAAAAGGCAACAGCCAATGAGATCTTGTGTGGCCCAAAATCTCATACAACAATGCCAAATCAAATGAATAAAACTTTGAACCCAGCTCACCAGGTTGTTGGCGACGTACCCCTTGATTAGATACCGTCGCAAGACTCACACAAGCTGATTTCTCCGATTTCGCCTCCGTATCTAATATCGTTATGTATTCTTCCCATGACGATATTGGATGTTTGCTGTATATGCGCTCTATGTTGTCATCCAACATCAACGCTTGTGTTATCCCATGCTCCTCTTGTAAAAGTAGTGCATAATAAAAAGCTGCTATCCGTCGACTATTCACCAACTCAAGCTTTTCATAACTACCATGCGTTAAAGACCACAACTCATCCAAGACTAAAAAATCAATGCCAGGTTGCAAATGCCCCTGCAATAACCCAAACTCCTCCCGAGTTCCAACTAATATCACGCGCACATCCGAAGTAGTCCTGTTTCCTATCTGCGGAATATAGGCTTTTTCTTTTCGTCCTGAGAAAACAAAAAGAGGTTTATCTCCCGAGCTAAAAGGCTTGCTCGTGTATAAGCACAATCCAATACGCAAGCCTTCCTCATGAAATAGGTGAGGAACTTCATTTAATAATGATGAAACCACGCCCCTAGTATTTTCAAGGGGGATCAACCCAAGCTGGGATGAAAACGATCCCCATACCGATTCATCAATTCTACTTGAACGAACAGATATTGGAAGGCGCGGAATCTTATTGCGAAGGTATTTCTCAGAAATGCCAGCCATTGGTTGTTTGGAAAACAAAACTTCTTCCTCTTCTAAAACATCCTCTTCCGATTCAATAGCTGCTTGAGCTACACCAGAGGCTGGCTGTCGTTTTGCATATTTTAAGAGATGATGGTATAAAACACTTGTTGTAAAAACTTTAATTTCCTGGCCATCTTCATTTTTTGCAAACCATTGCCTGCCTCTTTGGTAAGTTTCTACCTCAGGAGGAACAGTCTCTCCATTTGCATATTTTAAGCGACGATGGCCTAAAGCATTTGCTGTAAAAACTTCAATTTCTTGGCCATCTTCATTTTTTGCAAACCATTGTCTGCCACTTTGGTAGGTTTCTACCTCAGGAGGAACAGCCTCTCCATTTGCATATTTTAAGCGACGACCACTTAAAGCACTTGTTGTAAAAACTTTAATTTCTTGGCCATCTTTATCTTTTGCAAACCAAAGTCTGTCTTTTTGGTAAGTTTCCACCTCAGGAGGAACAGTTTCTCCATTCGCATATTTTAAACGACAATGACTCAATGCAAATTCTTTTTGGATTTTCTCTTTGCTCATATTTTAATTTTTATGATCAATAATTAAACATTTATATGGTAATTAATAAATACAGTCAATTTTTGGAGCTTGTCCTGTAGGTAGCGAATGAGTGGTTCGAATGTGGCTAAAAAGGAAAAGAGAGGAAGAACACTGTGAAATGTCGTACAATTGATTGTGTTATGATCAAATGCCAATCTAAATGATAAAAAATTAAATATACGAGGCCTCAATACAATTCACTTTATTTACTTAACACTTTTTGTTAAGTCTAGAGAGCAAATTGCATAAAATCAAGAATACATCTAGGGTTATGGTGATTAAACTTGAGTCACAGATTGTGGTCTTGGGTGAAGAAAAAAGCATCAAAAAAGCCCTATTTACGCCCCAAAATTAGTAATCAATAATTCTAGCCTATAAAAATCAATTGGTTATAAAAAATCGTCGCGGGTTCAATTCCCGCCGCCTCCATAACTTACTGATTTATATCACCATTTTTGATTAATTTTTCAAACGGCACTGTTGCGGCACCACGTTTTCTCATAATTTAGCTCCTAGGTTTTGGATTCATCAATATATCAAATAATTTATTTGCTACTAGATCTATTCCTTCAGCGGAGTTTAGGGCGACAACATTTGTAAAACTAGAACAGTATTCATATACCTGATTTCTTGTAACATTGTGCCAAATTGGCAATACAACAGTTTTTCCATCTGATATTTCACGTTGGAATATAGATTCAAATTCCTTTTTTGACCAACCTGTATTGGATATAAAAGCTGGTGAAATAATTACAATACATTTATTGCATTTTTTAATTCCATCCTCGATACTTTCTCTTAAATTATCTCCAACTCTCAGAGAAAACTCATCATACCAAACAGTACATAATCGACTTCTTAAATTTTCACATAAAGGTCGGACAAAATCATTTTTATCACGTGAGTCATGCGAAATAAATGCTCGTGGTTTTTCTAATTCTGCTCGTTTTTTATATACACGCTGTCCCTAATTAAAAGTATTAGCCCTTTATTGTAGGCATTTTGAATGTAAAGATTTTTTCTTGATCACTGAAAGTAGTATTTGAATAGATATAAACTATGTTTGTGAAAATCATTTTCTCATTAGTTCTTCGATGTTCAAAAAACAACCCTCCACTTACTAAAAACTCTTTTGACCAATCTAATATTTGATTTGTATCTAATAAAAAATTTTGTAGCCCCTGATCTAGTATATTTATTTTATTATCAGGAATATAATATGAAATGAACTTACTATTGCTCATAAAGTCTAAATGCAATGTCCCAATTATTTGAGAGTTGTTTTGATTACTAGTGAATGTTTTAGATAATTTTAAAGTACTCTGAAAATCATTATCGTAGTAATTTTTTAGTGTGTTCATTTGATTTCTTCCCACCCTTGTCATAATGACTAATACATTATATTGAAATTGCTATTCATACCAATCTCTGGAAAACTTGCAAATTATATCAAAACAGATATAATTATATCAAAGTGGATATAAAATAATATGAAACCAATACGATTTTTAGGTGATTCGTTAGCTCGTTTACGAGAGTTTGATGCTGATGCGAAACAGGATGCGGGTTACCAGCTGGATAAAATACAACGTGGTGAGCAACCCGATGATTTTAAACCCATGCCTTCAATCGGCAAGGGTGTTGAAGAAATTAGAATTTGGGATGAATCGGGAACGTATCGTGTCGTTTATACAGCAAGACTTGCAGATGCGGTATATGTTTTACATGCGTTCCAGAAAAAGACTCAAGCCACAGCAAAACGTGATATTGATCTTGCAAAAGCACGTTTTACTGAACTGATGAGGAGCAAACAGAAATGAGTAAAGCAGAAAGCTTCGATAATATTTGGGATGCAATTGCTGATACCGCTGGAGAATCAGCTAATATGCAAGCAAAAGCGGAATTGATGCGCCAAATTGTAGCGATTGTTAAAAAAAATGGCTGGAAACAAGTTGAAGCCGCGAAACATTGCGGAATCACCCAACCAAGATTGAATGACATGTTACGTGGTCGTATTTCTCGATTTTCATTAGATGCCTTGGTCAATATTGCTGCCGCTATTGGGCAACGTGTTCATATTGAATTAGAAGCAGCATAATCACCGGCACCAAAACGGCACCATTTGCAGACAATTAAAGACCGTGAAAGACAACTTTGTATATTTTAAAAACATGACGATAAACCTGAATTGGCGTGGTTTCTCATGGTCTTTGGTTGTTTTTCATGAATACGTAACAAACCCATTGTAGCGGGTTCGATTCCCGCCGCCTCCACCGTATAACTTGTTGATTTATAAGTATTTTTACCGCATTCATCTAATCCGCGGGGTTCCAGCGGGTTTATTTCACCAAAAAACGCACCCCAATTGTTTAAGGGTTTATATCCAAGTCTAAGTGAATTATCAGGTATCCATTTACCATAAGTTTTCATAACTATTTCCGTATCAACGTGCCCCATTTGACTCGCAACCCACATTATATTTTCTCCTGCTGATAACATCATAGATGCGAATGTATGGCGTGTTTGGTAAGGATTACGATATCGAACGCCAGCACGTTCAAGCGCATAGCTCCATGCCGTTCTTCTGATCTGATGATCCGTTTCCCAAGCTTTATTGGTACGGGGATTATGAAATACATGCTTACCTTGTGTTCGTTACCATGGGAGAAAAGATCATTTAGAATATTTGCTACAAGCACAGTTGTAGCTTCAATTAGATCTGATTTCTCTTCATCAGTTAAGTTGAGCCCATCCAAATGAGTTCTGTATAATTCCAGAGACATTGCACATTACCTATGTGCAATTGATTCTGTTTTCTACAGTAATCAAATTGGTTTGAAAGGGCTTGAGTGTTTCTCATAGCGTTTTAGACCTTACTCATTTTAGTTGCTTTGACAAGCGTAATTTTTCCGTTATGCGTCAACAGATTTAGACACGAGGTCGCATAAAGCATGAGCCATTTTGAATTTAAACCACTTAGACAGAGCGATTTAACCTTACTCCATCGCTGGTTTCAGGAGCCAACCATCAAGCATTGGTATGCTAGAGATAAAAACTGGTCATTTGATGAAATAAAGAAAAAATACGAACCCAGAGTTTTAGGCAAGGAACAGGTACCAAGTTTTATCGTGTACCACGATAATACACCTCTGGGATTCATTCAATATTATTTACTCGCTAACTCTTTACCTGATGGTATTGATGATTATAATCATCCGCTTTTTAAACAATGCCAGACGAATAAATTAGTAGGAATCGACCTTTTTATTGCACCCGATACAGCTAGAGGTAAGGGGTTAGGAGTGTTGCTGATTAATCAATTTATTTCAAAATTTTTTACTCAATTTAAAGCCGTAATCGTCGATCCAAATGTCAATAATCTCCAAGCTATTCGCTGCTATGAAAAAGCGGGTTTTAGTCAAACAGGATTCAGTGAGGATCCAAACCATCACGTCATGATAAAATACTTATTGCTGCCTAAAGATTGATAGTGAGTATATTGAAAACAGAACACTGTACCTTCAAAGCAATAAGTTAATTTTTAAGGTGTTAACATGGTAACAATCGACTATCTAAAACATCACTCAGACTGCATCCCAGAGCTTGCCAAGATTTGGCATGAAGTATTAGGAAAAATTTGGGTTCCTGATGTGCCCATTTTGCGTGTAGAAGAAAATTTACGAAATCATTTAAACACCGAACAGTTGCCGCTCACTTTCGTTGCTTTTAATGAGGACAAACTTGTTGGGATGTGCTCTTTACGTGCGAATGATGGAATTCGTCCTGAGTTAACCCCATGGCTAGGTTCGTTAGTGATATCACCAACTCACCAAAAACAAGGCATTGCAAGACAACTTATTAATCGAACAAAAGAGGAAGCACAAAGATTAGAGTTTAAAAATCTTTATCTTTTTGCTTTTGATCCTACCATTCCTGAATATTACTGTCGTCTTGGTTGGTGCCCGATTGGAATGGATGAATTTAAAGGACATCCTGTAACAGTCATGGAGATCATGTTGTGAAGATTAGACAATTGTTTGATTCAAATTGGCATCTATGGAAAGAAATTCGTTTGGATGCTCGGAAGAACTCTCCAGAAAGTTTTGGCTTTTCTTATGAAGAAGTGCCATGGTACCGAACCTATAGCACTTAAAATTAATGATACTTTCTATGATGAATATTTAATGGTATTGGATTTCAATGAGGAACCCATGAAAAAACTGGATACCTATCTGAGCCTTTGTACTGAAGTTTATGATTTAAGTAAACCTAATGCGTCACAAGAAGCGTACTTATTCTACCGAAGCTAATGCTGCAGAGGCTAAAGGCTTGATTTTAGAACTTATGTGCGGCACAGGTCGATTTTTATTGCCTTTGGCTGAAGAAGGATTCGATGTTCATGGCTTTGATGCAAGTCAGCCAATGCTAGAGCGGCTGCATGCAAAAGCCAGTAGCAAAAATCTTAATCCCAAAGTCTGGTATGGTTTTATTGAAGATTTAATTCAATCTGATAAATATTCTTTAATTTTTATACCAAGTAGTTCATTTTGCCTCATCACAGAAAAGGCGGATATTCAAAAAACCTTAAAAATTATTTATGAACATTTGGAAGATAAAGGACTTTTTGTATTTGAAGTAGAAACACTTCATGCGGTTCCTAAAGAATTAGGTATATGGAGAGGCACAAGATGGCCAAAAGAAGATGGTACAATCATCCTACTCAGCCAATTAGCTATGCTGGATGAAGAGGCTTGTTACTCTATAGGTAAATATGAACTGATTGATAACAACCGTATCATTCAAGCAGAAATCGAAGAATACAAAATTCGTATTTATCAAGACCCTTCTTTCTTGATCAATTTACTTACTGAGGCTGGTTTTAGCGAGGTACGAATGGTTAAAGCTTTTGACCGACATACATCGCCTAATGAAACAGATGAAAGCATTGTTTTTGAGTGCAGAAAATAATTGAGGTAATAAATGAATACACAAGAAATACCCAAAGAGTATCAACACATATCTCCAGCAGGTGCTGAAGTTCGATTGCTGATGAATAATCATTTAGGTGGAATGGCTCACTGTACTTTAAAGGCAGGAACGATTTCCAAAACAGTTCGTCATAAAACAGTATCTGAATTTTGGCATGTCCTTTCAGGGGAAGGTGCTATTTGGCGTAAGTTGAATGACAAAGAGAGTATTACTCCTTTAACCGCTGGAGTCAGCATTGATATTCCCTTAGGAGCACATTTTCAATACCGAAGTGATGCTTCAGATTTGGTGTTTATTTGCGTTACGATGCCACCTTGGTCAGGAAGTGATGAAGCAAATTATGTGGAGCATGGTGCTTGGCTTCCTACAGTGGAATAACACAATGACTTTTAAATTATCGTTTCTAGAAAATCCAGACCCTGATGATGTGCAAATATTGACGAATGGGATTAAGGCTTATGCCAAACAACAAAGGAGCTTCGACTCTTTAGATTTCTTTGCATGCTTTATTCGTGATGCAGACAATAGCATTGTGGGTGGTTGCAGTGGTGGAACACTCTATGGGGGTCTTCACATCGATAATCTGTGGGTGAGTGAGCAAATAAGGCATCAAGGATGGGGAACAAAACTCATGCAAGCGGCATTGAAGTATGGCAGTGAAAAAGGCTGTGCTTTTGCAACAGTAAATACCATGGATTGGGAAGCAATAGAATTTTATAAAAAATTAGGATTCAAACTTGAATTTGAACGACATGGATTTCAAAAGAACTCTGTTTTTATTTTTGCGTAAAGAATTTCAGGCAACAACAGATATTAGACTCCTAAAAGATGATTCAATCTCTTGCTTAAATCAAAGCCTGAAATCGCCTATATTGGAATCGGTAGTGAGAAAAGAACCTGTCTCATTAAACAATGCGCCCCATTTTAAATGGGGACAAAGTTGCGATGGATGGTGGCTAAAAAATGATGGTCAATTTACTGTTATTTATGAAACGATGCCTGCAGGAAGTTGTGAGATAAAGCATTATCATCAGGAAACAGAACAGTTTTTTTATTGTTTGCAAGGTAAATTGATTATTGAGCTTGAGAGTTATGCGCAAGTGCTGCAGGAACAAGAAGGAATCAGTATTAAAGCAGGGGTAGCCCATAAAGTAAAAACAGCTTCAAAAATTCGGTTTCTTTTTTGGTGATATCATCTCCTCATTTACCAAAAGATAGAGTTAATCTGGAGCCCTAAAGTGTCTACTGAACTGATTATCCGCAATGCATTGTTTGATGAATTGTATTTAAGAAAATCAAAGGATTACACGCTGCTTTAAAAGTTGAGACAGCAACCTTGGATGATTATCCTATTATCCAAAATATGGCATGATTTTATGTATACGAGCTCTCACGTAACTTTGGTTTTATTTCGGATGATTGGGCCTTACCTGCCGATGGTCTGTATGAAAGCTTTGATTTTAAAAATTACTTTGAGGAACCGACAAGAAAAGCCTTTCTTATCAAAGTAGGTAATGAATTGGCAGGTTTTGCTCTATTAAATCAAAAAGGACTGTATCCGGATACAGCATGGAATATGGGAGAATTTTTTATTACTGCTAGGTTTCAGGGCAAAGATTTAGGGTATTTGGCTGCTTCTGAACTATGGAAAATGCATCCAGAGCTATGGGAAGTTTCCATGATTCCGGAAAATAAGCAAGCACTTGTCTTTTGGCGCAAAACTATTTCAAGTGTTACAGTAGGCAATTATCAGGAAGAAATTAAGACGATAAATTATGATCCGCATCAACCCCATTGGGTTTTAAGAAGACAATATTTAGTCAAGATCCAGATAGCCTTATCATGATAAATTTTTGGCTTCTCCATCTAAAGATTTGCCATGAAAATACTTGAATCAAAGCGCTTAATTTTACGCACCTTTGAAAAATCCGATCTTGATGCCATGACTGCGGTTAATCAAGATCCCAAAGTGTGTGAATATTTACCTTCAATTGGCAGCCGAGAAGAAACCGAAGAGTTAATCAACCGTATTATGAAACATCATCAGAAAAAAGGATTTTCTCTTTATGCTGTTGAATTAAAAATAACAGGGGAAATGATAGGTTTTCTTGGTTTGATGAGGCCATCTTTTGAAGCTCATTTTACCCCCGCAGTTGAAATTGGCTGGCGGCTTTCTTCCAAATACTGGAATCAAGGTTATGCAACAGAAGGAGCAGGTGCAGTTTTGCATTATGCATTTACTGTTCTACAAATCCCTGAAATCGTTTCATTCACTGTCGTAAATAATTATGCTTCCAGGCGTGTGATGGAGAAAATTGGTTTAAAACATAACCCAGATGATGATTTTGATCATCCAAAACTTGCTCTGGATAGCCCTTTAAGCAGACATGTACTATATCGACTCAAAAAATCAGACTATTAGATAGAAATGAATCAGATAGTTTCAGAACAGACTTACAATATGTGGGATTGAATTAAACATGAGTCAAATAAAAATACGCCTTTTTTCCCAAAAGGATATAGCTCAATTGGTCGATGAATTTGCACGTCACCATTGGCCTAAACCCAAATCGACGTTTGAATTGTATTGGCATGAACAAACTCTACATGAACGGACTATGTGGGTGGCTTTTTATAAAGACCAGCTTGCTGGTTATGCCACTTTAAAATGGGACTCCTGTTATCAACTTTTCCGAGAAAAAAAATTCCTGAAATTATGGACCTAAATGTGCTTCCTCCATATCGAAACAAGGGGATTGGATCACAACTGCTAGAAATGGCTGAACAATTGGCCGCAACGCGCAGCGATGTTGTTGGCTTGGGTGTTGGACTATACCGCGATTATGGCAATGCACAAAAATTGTATATTAAAAAGGGGTACTCACCTGATGGGTATGGTCTAACTTATCAATATCAAGAGATTAAACCAGGAAGCAGTGTTCCAGTAGATGATGATTTGGTTTTGTGGTTTACAAAAAATTGAAATCATCAATGGAGCTTGATGTTAGTACACACCTAGATCAAAAGCCATTAGAAACTCAAGGAAAATGCCAGATTAGATTTGTTGAAAAAATAGATGAGGCTACTGAGAAAAAATGACTAAGGACCTCATTGCTTATGAAGCAAGGCACGGTATTGATGTCAATTACCAACGATTTTCAGTGGTTATTTCCAATGAAAATGAGCAGATTCTTGGCGTTATTAATGCCTATACTGCGTTTGCAGAAATTTATGTTGATGATATCTGGGTGGACAGTGCCTACCGTGGCAAAGGCTATGGTAGGCAGTTATTGTCAGCCCTTGAAAATCATTTTAAAGGCCAGGGGTTTAATAATATCAATTTAGTGACCAGTGCTTTTCAAGCGCCGGAATTTTATAAGAAGTGTGGCTTTACGGCAGAATTCACGAGAATAAATAAAAAAAATCCTAAATTAAGTAAGACTTTTTTCGTAAAGTTTTTTAACGAAGATTCTGAGATGAAAGGGATTCTGAAGTCTGCATTTACGTAAATAAAAACAATTGGAACCATTTATAACTTAGCAATTATTATGAATATTCAAAAGCTGTCTAAAGCGCATATTGGCATACTTAATGATTATCTTGATAACCATGTTGAAACATGTATGTTCATTAGAAGCAATTTATATCACTCCGGTATTGAATATCAAAATACTCCTTATCATGGAGAATACTGGGCTTCATTTGATGATGCCAATAACATTAATGGTGTGTTGGTCCATTATTGGAATGGCAATTTGATGATGCAAGCAGAAAACAATAATATATTATATGCATTAATTAATAGATACAAAACTAATCAAATAAAGCCTATAGCTGGAATATTGGGGGATGACTCTCAAGCGGGTTTTGTTATTCAATCTCTAGATATTAAACCATCACAATTTGCTATAAATTACACAGAAGACTTATTTTCACTCTCGCTTAATCATTTAAATGTACCGGAAAAAGCGAAAGAGAATAGCTTTCAGCTGAGATCAATAGAACAGTGTGACATTTCAATACTCAAAAGATGGTTCATTGATTATAAAATTGAAGCTTTAGGTGCTACATCCTCTCCAGAGTTAGAAATTGAAGTTTTAGATGAAATTAATGATGAAAGCGTTAATAAAAATAGATGGGTTTTATACTACAAAATAATCCGGTATCGCTATGTGGGTTTAATGCTCATATGCAAGATATCGTTCAAATTGGCCCAGTATATACGCCACCAGAATTAAGGAATAAAGGATATGCAAAAGTCATCGTGGCCCTCTGCTTGAATCGAGCAAAAATGAACCAAGTTGATAATGCAATACTTTTTACCAACAATCCTCCTGCTACACATGTATACCGCTCATTAGGCTTTCAAGTCATAGGGCAATTCCGATTGGCTATATTAAAAAAGCCAGTATCGTTATAGCATCGTTATCATTAGTCATTTGTTGCCTATTACACATCCATGACTGACTTTTTAATAACCAAGCGCCTAACCATCAGCTACACTGAACAAAGTCATTTTGATGATATTCTTCGATTACGTGCCGATCCTCAAGTTCAGCGATATACTACCCAGAAACAACAGAGTCGCAAAGACATGGAAAGGTTTATGGAAATGATTCTGCTCTATCAAGATAAGCATGGCCATGGCATGGCTTCTGTTTTCTTAAGCGATAGCGGGGAATTTATTGGCCAAGCTGGCATATTCCACATTGGACATTATGACTTACAGCCAGAAATAGAAATAGGTTATCGATTCCATAAAAAATACTGGGATAAAGGTTATGCAACAGAAGTTGTAACAGCACTGGCTAAATGAGGATTTCAACATCTCGATATCGACACAATTGTCTCATTTGTTGAGCCTGAAAATATTGCTTCAAAAAGAGTTCTAGAAAAATGTAATTTCCAATTCATAGGTATTGAGGAATGTTATTATGGCCTCTTTGAAAGGTATGAGAGACACAAAGATAAATAAGTAATGAGTCCTCTTTTGAGAGGCGTTGACCTCATTAAAGATGAAATTTTTATACGATTAAAAAATGGTCGATTATTTTATGCTTAATAACAATGTTGTGAATCAGCAACTGAGTGCGTGCCTAGAAATATTAACAAATGTCTTAGGAGCTGATTTACTGGGTGTTTACCTTTATGGTTCTTATCTTGTTGGCGGTTTACAAAAATATAGTGATATTGACTTATTTGTTATAACAAACCGTTCCACTACAACAGAAGAAAAAATAGAGCTAACTAACCACCTTCTTCAAATATCTGGTATTTACATGAAAGGCACCAAGCCACCCATTGAAATGACGTTTGTAGAAAAAGCAGCAGTAAACCCTTGGCATTATCCTCCTCTTTTTGATTTCCAATATGGTGAGTGGCTGCGCGAATCTTTTGAAATGGGAAATTTCGAACCATGGCAGAGTCGAGAAATGCCAGACCTCGCTTTGATTATCACTCAAATCTTATTGAAGAGTCATACATTATGGGGAGAAGAACCTGAACAATTGTTAGTACCTGTCCCATACCAAGACTTTATAAAAGCTATGCTCAACGATGTGGATAGACTGGCAGCTGATCTTGAAGAGGATACTCGAAATGTATTGCTAACCATCGCACGAATTTGGAGCACCTTAGAAACTAATATGATTAGCTCCAAGCCAGATGCAGCTGACTGGGTGATTGAACGCTTACCTTCGAAATACCGACCTGTGATGAAAAGAGCCAAATCAATATGTACAGGTGATGAAGAAGAGCATTGGGATGATCTCGATGGATTTGTAAAAACATGTGCAGATTTTATGTTAAGTAGAATAAATGAGCGAAAATTATCAATAAATTTGAAAGCTCCCTCCAATCAAATAAAACTGGCTTAGTGTCTATATACCATCTCTGAGTCTCTTTGCATCAATAAACAGCTGGTTACACTCATCTACCATCACCCCACCAAGTAAATGACAGCTATAAAAATCTGGTGTTTTGGATAAAACTTCCTCAGCTCCAACCTGAATCTGTCGACCAAATAACTCATGCGAAAATGCAATCGAAGAACCATAAATTACTTTAGGAATTATCGCCCAATAGATTGCCGCAGCACACATCGGACAAGGTTCCGCAGTATAAAGACTTAATTTACTGCGGTCACCATCAAACCCGTTATTATATAAGTCATGAATAACAGATAGTTCCCCGTGCATTAATGGGTGGTTATGTGCGCTATTAACCGATTTTACAAGGATGTCTTTATCATCATAGACAATAATAATAAAAATCCTTTTTATTTGTTTTGATCTCCGATAAGCACCAAAAATTAATACTTATCGGAGATGATTTCAAATATCCTGCCCAAATATACACATAACATCCTGAATTTTACTTTAATGATTAATAAAGCTTACATTTATTAATCAAATTTAAGTGATAT
The DNA here is from genome assembly GCF_000512355.1 of Legionella oakridgensis ATCC 33761 = DSM 21215. NCBI lineage: Bacteria > Pseudomonadati > Pseudomonadota > Gammaproteobacteria > Legionellales > Legionellaceae > Legionella > Legionella oakridgensis. The sequence continues at coordinate 226,377 of NZ_CP004006.1, forward strand.
AATGATTAATAAAAGATAAGGTTATTAATCATGGCTTGGAACTGGCAATTAAAAAATTGGCCGAATTTTACGTGGAATGAAGACAATTTAGAAAAATATGAGCACGAATTTATTTTAAGTGCAGGTGTTATTATTGGTTCATCTGAGCACATTTCAAAAGAAGATAAGCAAGAATTATTTGTACAATTGTTATCTTCTGAAGCAGTGGATACTTCTTTAATAGAGGGTGAGCATTTAAATCGAGATAGTGTTCAGTCATCTATTAAAAAAGAGCTGGGATTGTCGGTAGATGGTAAAAAATCGACGCCTGCTGAGAGAAGTATCGCGATGATGATGGTTGATTTATACTGCACAATTGATGAACCATTGACGCATGAAACATTATATCATTGGCACAGGTTGTTAATGAGGCATGATCATCGTATAGAAGTGGTTGGGGCATATCGCACGCATGAAGAACCAATGGAAATTGTATCTGGTCCTGATTATGCAAAGAAAGTCCATTTTGTAGCGCCACCATCAAAAACTGTGCCAGATGAAATGAGTTGGTTTATAAAGTGGTTTGAAGATACATCACCCAATGGAAATAATCCATTACTTTCACTCACAAGAGCGGGTATTGCTCATTTATGGTTTGAAAGTATTCATCCTTTTGAAGATGGGAATGGTCGCACAACAAAATACTAAGTCATGGGTTCATTGGATCATTGAGAAGGTCAGATTTATGCGCAAGGCTCAAGGTCTAATTAATGAACGCCAAGAAAAAGTATTGCTTCGTTTATTTCGAGCAGGCCCAGATGGATTTATTGGTGGTTTGAGTGCAAAAAATTATATGAGTATTTCAGGTACTACGATTGCCACCACGACAAGGGATTTACGAGACTTGGTTGAGAAAAACTTGCTCAGAAAAACAGGTGAACGCAAATCAACCCGATATTATTTGAACATCAGTATGTCAGGCAAGCAAACGTGAGCAAAAACTTGCCATTTTGTATCCTGAAGGATACAATTAATACATGAAAGAAATAAAAAGAAAAACAATAAAGATTTATCAAAAGGATAATGGCGATTGCCCTTTTATTTTATGGCTGGAGTCATTAAATTTGGCTCAGGCTATCGAGTTTATTATAGCGAGTTGGATGATGTGATCGTCCTTTTGCTCTGCGCTGGTGATAAGAAGTCACAAAGCAGCGACATTAAGCAGGCAAAAGAATATTTAAAAGATTATTTGAAGGGAGAGAATCATGATTAAGAGTATTGATTATCATGATTATTTGATTGAATCCTTAAAAGAACCCTCTGAGGCAGCTGGATACTTAAATGCAGCGCTTGATGATGGTGATATCGATGGTTTTTTGGAAGCGCTGCGTAATGTAGTAGAGGCTCATGGCGGTATGACTAAATTATCTGAGAAAACATCTAAAGGGAGAAACAGTCTCTATAAAACGATATCCAGTAATGGAAACCCTTATTTAAGAAATACTAATGAAATCTTGCATGCATTGGGATTTCATTTATCCATTACACCAAATGGTTCGGGCCACCGAAAACGCGCTTAAAACTACCCATTTTCTGCCCAAAAAAGTTGGGATAAAAATAAAATGCAGCAATATCAATAGATTACGAAAAATTGTCGCAGGTTCGATTCCCGATGCCTACATATAACTTGTTGATTTTATTAATTTTATATGTCGCCTATAGCTCCGCGGGGCTCCAGTGGGTCGTGAATAAAAGCTCCGCTCAGAAAAATATTGAATCATTAACGATCATTTTAAAATTCACGTTAACTATATGATTTTTTATGGTTTTTGATGGCCTTTCGTTGTTTATCATGATCTGGGCCAAAATCAGGTGTAGCGGGTTCGATCCCCCCGTCCAAACAACTTATTGATTTTTAATAATTTTTAATAAAAACGCTCCCGCTGATTTTTGTTTCTTTGAAATAAATATTTAAATTGTAACTTGACATTAAAAAAATTGAGAAGTTGTCTTCAAGAATATAGCGATAATTAAAATTCTTAAGCGGTTTGTTAACAACTATTCCTCATTATACGTTGAAAATAATTCTTTTATTGACGCGCACTTGAAATTTTTCCTACTTATGGTATTCTTAAAAGTAAGAATATAAGGAGGAAGATATTATGCTTGTTCAAAAACTATCTATTTCCTTGCCTCAACAGCAATGTGAATTTATTGAAAATTACCTTGTCGATCATCATCTAAAAAGTCGCTCTGAGGTTATTAAAGAAGCACTTTATTTGTTGCAACAAAAGCAACTTGAAGCTTATTACAGAGAGGCGAATCAGGAGGTTGATTTAGCATTTGAGAATACATCTTTAGATGGACTTGAAGAAAATGAAACGTGGTGAGATTTATTATGCTGATTTAGATCCTACAGTGGGCGATGAAACTAAAAAATTCGCCCGGTACTTATTATAAGTAATAATGCTAATAACAATGTTGCTAACACAATTACCATTGTGCCAATTACATCAAATGTAAATAAAGTTTATCCATTTGAAGTCCTGCTTAACAGTAATGATAGTGGCTTGTCAAAAACTTCAAAAGCCCAATGTCATCAAATTAGAACTATTTCAAAAAATAGAATTTCTAACATGAAGGTTCAGGGCATCGTTAGCAATTTAATCCTATCTAAGATCAATTCTGCATTAAAGTTACACTTAGATCTACCTTGATGATTCGAGTTTTTATCTTTAGGCCTGATTAATCCTAAATCTGGACTTGTAGGTTGGTTGGCCTTGCTATCAATATGATAGCTCTAACCGATCAGCATGACTCCATTTTCCTTAAAACGATCCATTATTGTCTGTGTCCCAAAAACACATAAAAAAATGAGTAAATCCAAGGTGAAACTATAAACATTTCATATCACTGTGCCTTTATTAAATACTGGAATTTTTTGTAGAAAATATTTCAATTGTCTAAAATTTAAGAAATAATTCTTTAAATTCTTTGTGAGTGGGTTCGATTCCTGTCTACATCATAATTTATTGTTTTTAAAAAATTTTTTATATATTTCTCCTTCAAAGAGTTCGCATGGGTTTCTTCTCTAGTTTAAATTTATCAAATAGACCTTAGTTTATATGAAATCCCATTTCACAACGCGATGGATTTCTTAGCAATTTCAAACTACTTCAATTTCAACAGGAGCAAGACCTTTTATACCGAGTTTTTTAGCTGCAGCAAAGGATAAATCAATTAGCCTATTCGATAAAAAAGGACCTCGATCATTAATTCGAACCACAATCGACCGGCCATTATTAAGGTTTTTGACCCGTACTCGTGTAGCAAGTGGGAGTGTTGGATGAGCTGCTGTCATCGCATACATGTTGTAGCGCTCTCCGGTCGATGTTTTTTGATTCCGAGCGTGTGACCCATACCAGGAAGCAATTCCTTTTGCTTTGTAGTGTTTGGCAGACTTCATCACATAATATGTTTTCCCTCTGATCACATAGTGATCCGGACCATTAGATTGCTGATGCGTACAAGCAACCAGTAGTATTAGGAGTAAGCTTGTAATGAGTCGGTTAATGGTCAACAAAATCGCATAATAGTTCATAAAGTTATCTTCTACTTCCGCTACAGATATTTAAATATAAGTTTTAAATGTTATCGAGATGACCTTTATAAATAACTTAATTTTAAATATACATAATTAATAGATCGCAAGAAATAAAGATATTTCTTGCAAAGAAAATCGTCAATGAGTAACACATTTGGCAAACTCTAACTAGAAGTGCGGCAAGCAAAATGCAGTATATTCATGTTCTTCGGAAACTTGAATAACTAGCAAAGGAGCTTGCCGCATGAGGGATTATACTCAATTGTCGATGAAGGATCGACAACGCTTTTGTACTTATCTGCGCCTAGGGGGCAGATGTTTGATTTGCTAACCAATCTTCAAAGGTTAATGCAAAACGAAAATGATCTTGCCAGATATTATTAACTTTTAAATAGCGAGGAGAAAAACCTTCTTTTAAAAACCATTTCTTGTTATCAGATGGATGGATGCAGAATTACCTGGTTGAATATTTGCTTCAATTCGATGTAAATCTAAAGAAGTGAATATCTCTTTAAGGACAAGTTTTAATGCCTGACTCATTAAGCCTTTTTTAGCATGATCTACCGATGCATAATAGCCTAAGTAAGCACTTTTAAAGACACCATGCATGATACCACTGATATTAAACACTCCAATAATCTGTTGATTGCTATCCCAGGCAATATAATATTGCTCACTCTCCAGTTGGCTTTTAGTTAAATAAGTTTGAAATTCTTCGGAAGAACAGGGCGCCGTTATAAAAGGAAAATGAAAATCGCGACTATTTTTCATTGTAGAAACAAATATGGCTTCATCCTGGGCGGAAGGTTCACGAAGTGTAATCATTTCTAACTCAGTTAATATTAAAATTCTTTATTTAATTAAAATTGCAGTGATGTAGAGTAATTAGGGTTTATTCAATCTTGCAGACATAAAGTCAATAAAATGTCGAACAGAAGGAATCATATATCGTTTTGAAGGATAAATTAAATAGAGCGTTGCTGTTGGAACAGACCATTCGGGTAATAATCTGATTAATTCTCCAGAATCAAGTTCGGGTTGGCAATATTTTTGTGGCATGACAGTAACACCAAGACCAGCCAGGGCACTTCTTTTTAGTATTAGCCATTCATCACTTTGTATTAGTGGATTGATGGTAATAGATAATTGTTGGGCTGTTTTTTGATGTTTAATGCTCCATTGTAATGCACCATCTGCACGCGACTTAAATAATGTTTTTGCTTGAGGTAAATCTTGAGGGGTTATGACTGGTGGATTATATTTTAAATAATCTGGGCTGGTAACCAGAATATGTTCAGATGGCCCAAGATTGATTGCAATCAAGGAAGAGTCAGTTAGGGGATACGTTTGAAATCGTATTGCGACATCAATGCCTTCCTGATTCAGATCAACAAATCGTTCTGTTGCGATTAAGTTAATTTGTATCTCGGGATATTGGTGCATAAAATCAATCAGATACTGACCAAATTGAAACTGGGAAAATAAAGTGGGGCAGCTGATTCGGATACGTCCTGATGGCTTTTCTCTGACGTGTAATATAGTCCTATATGCCGCTTCTGATTCTTGCATGATGCTTTGACAATGCTGATAAAATGCCTGCCCCAATTCAGTTAAAGATAGGGAGCGGGTGGTACGATACAACAATTTTACCTGCAAGTTTTTTCAAGTTTGGAAATACGCCTGCTGAGTATCGATTTATTAATTCCTAGGGATATGCTGGCTTTGGTAAAACTACCATGCTCAACTACCGTGAAAAAATAATACATGTCATTTAAATCCATCAGGGCTCCTAATTACTGTTGCAAATAAAGCAACAGTAAATGTTATTTTATAATAATTATCTTTTAAATAGAAACTATATACTTATACTAGGTAAACATACTGGATTAAGTCATGAAAACATTAGCTATCGATTCAAGCATGATGGGACAACATTCTGTTTCAAGGCAGCTGATGCGTTATTTTATCGAACGTGATCAATCAGAAATCAAATACAGAAATTTGGTCGAAGAAAATCCCGCCCATTTATCTCTTGAATTCATAGAAAAGAATACAATTGATAATTCAATGATTGATGAAACTACTTATCAAATTAATCTGTCTAAGATTTATTTAAATGAATTTCTGGAAGCCGAACGATTGGTTATAGCAGCACCCATGTATAATTTTTCCATCCCTTCGGTTTTGAAAGCATGGATTGACCGGATTATGATAGCGGGAAAAACTTTTAAATATACAGAGCAGGGTCCAATTGGTTTAGCTGGTGAGAAAAAAGTTTATATTATATCTACTCGTGGTGGTGAGTATGAAATATTACCAAGTCTTAAAGCGATGGATCATCAAGAAAACTATCTGGTGACTGTTTTTAATTTCCTGGGAATTCATGATATTAGGTTCATTCGTGCCGAAGGAGTGAACAGGGGAAAAGATAAAAAACTAGCTGCTATCAATCAAGCTTATCAACAAATTGATAAGATAGTATCAATGGAATGGGAATATCCGGGCTCTTTCTCAAATCAGGGGAGAGGTGATCATTCTAATTTGAAGAGCGACAGTCAGAAAAGCTGTATGTCATGTTGTTAGGAAACTTGAAAATAGCGGCATATTGTCACCGAAGTAGTGTTATGCAAGATGATTGGTTCAATCTATAATCGCTTGATAGACAAGTGTCTGAAAGTGTCGCAGTATCATCGAAAAATTAAGCATTGCTTGTGTGAAAAACAGCCCAATTAATTCTTCTTTAGGATCTATCCAATAATAGGTTTTCGCGGCACCAGCCCACCCATACTCACCAACGGAACCTATTATTCCAGATTTTGCAACATCAACCATGACTCTAGAGCCCAATCCAAAACCATATCCCATCAATTTTGCATCAGAAGCAAAACCAATAGGTAAAAATTCTGAGGGCAGATGATTCATATGCATTAACTCGAGTGTTTTCCGACTTAAAATACGTTTTCCATCGAGTTGACCTTGATTTAATAACATTTGCGAAAAGCGAAAAAAATCTTCTACAGTCGATACCAATCCATATCCACCTCGCCTGAAATTAGGGTTATCAATTGGTGATGATGCTGAAATATCCATTCTCTCATTAATTTTCTGGTGATAATAAATTATTTTTTCGATATAAATCATTGACAGAAAAATCCTCATAAATATCATAAACCAACCCTGACGTATGCGTCAGTAAATGCTGAATCGTAACAGGCTGCTTTAGATCCACTAACCGTTCCACACTAGTGGCATCTTTTTATAATACCTTAAGCTGCGCAAACGCAGGAATATAATTTGATACTGGATCAAGTAAATCACATTGGTGCTATTTATCGATTATGAGATCTATTTTATGTCAATTAAATTAATTATTGTCCTTGGTTACACACTAAATAGGGATTGTTCGATACAGCCCATTTTACAATCTAGATTAGATAAGGCTATTTTACTTTACCAAAAAGAGGATAATATTTTGGTTTGTGGTAATGGGCCGCCCAAGGCTTTGGTTCCAGAACCATGCCAAAAAACCACGGAAGCAGAGGCAATGAAAAATTATCTGATTGCAAAAGGAATTCCTGCAGAAAAAATCTATAAGGAGGAACAATCTACTACCACGTTTGGTAACGCCTATTATGGTTATTTGACTATAAAGAACAACAAACTTTTTCCTAAATCAATTTTTATTATTTCAAATCAATTTCACTTTCCTCTTGTTAAATACAGCTTTGACAAAGTTTTTGGAAATAGCTTTTCTTATTCATTTCATGCCGTATCTGACGTTGATCTGCCTATAGAAAAAGAGATGACAGAATGGAAAAGGATTATTCAGGGTATGGTTGATAATTGCTATCCGCAGTTATTTAATGGAGTCAATGATGGAGATATTGATGCAATTACATCAATCATTGAACGCCCAAGGAACAATAATTTTGAGCGCTGTGTAAAAACTTTATTGAATTTAAAAGAAGAAAATGTAGATCTTTCTGATTTCATTTAATGTTACGTCGGTAAAGTGTATGCTAAAATCTGAATCCATTAAGCGAGTGGTTTTATCTATATCGTTTAATACCAGTCCAACCATTTTTGAGTGTTGTTGTTCCGATAATAAGCTTCAAACAATGACGCAGGTTTTTGCCAATAAGGCATCGACTGGAAGGGGGATGCTGGATAGTCCTGTCTTAATAAACATTTCAATTGAAATCATAATACTTTCCCTACCGCAGTATCTCGAGCATCACTTTCATAGCCATCAGGGTCATCAAATGGCATATCGATATAACCATTTTTTCTATAAAATTTTAGTGCATCTGGTGATGACTCGACGTGCAAACTATGATTCCCTTGGCTTTTGAGCCACTGTTCACATAATGCCAAAAACCGGCTACCGTATCGATGGTTTCTTTTTGTCTCATCAATAACAATGATACGCAAAGCGGCTCTTTTGTGTGGCCATAATTGCAGATGGGCATAACCAATGATGTCGCCACTTCCTTGAAATAAGACAAAATGAACATGAGCATCATGCTCAAAAGTCCAGGTGTAAGGGTCAGAAAGCCCTGCTTTGTCAAAAAATAGAATTGTCTGAAATGGCGTACTTTATTCCATTCACGGGCTGTTAATGCCTTAACCATTCTTAATCCATTAAACCCAGCTTTTTTATCAATTGCTGTAATAAAGTTTTCTTTTCCCAAACAATAGGCGGTAATATCATAGGGATATTGATGTGCCAACTCTTTTTTTAAATGCGCATAAGCTTTTCTGTCGTCTGGATGTGCTCTCATCCAGTTCCTAAATTTTAAATGTCGCTCGATTTCGGGGTTTCCAAGCTCAAAAATATGAGCATGATGAGTTCGTAGATTATCTCCCTTTTGGAAATAGCGACGAAAAAGAATCCCATATTCTCCTTTTGCTTCATAGCCAAGTGCTTGCATGGCAGCATTGGCACTATCTACTTTATCGAGCTCCAAAACAACAGGAATCATATCGATGATTGGTTTTGCAGCTAAATCAGGTACTGAGGTGGAGCCAATATGATGAATTTCAATGCAATTATTGCCTAATGCTTTTTTAATTTTCTTTGCTTCTTGCTCAAATTGCAGAGGCCAATTGAAATCATAAGGAACCACTTCGATAAGTCGTTGTTTTTGTTTGACTGACATCATTTATTATCCCTCTTGAATACGCTGAACTATTTCATTAACAAATGTCGTGACTTCTTGATAGGTTTTGTTAGTCAAGTCATGGACTATTCGGGCTCTTCTTTTCATTCCTCAGGTAAAAACCCACCTACCTGAGCATCCCACAGGGTTTTGTACAAACCGCCAAGATTCAATAGTTCATGATGCGTCCCATCTTCAACAATATGGCCTTTATCGAATACTAAAATTCGGTCCATCTGCAACAGAGTAGATAAACGATGAGCAACTATCAGGGTTGTTTTGCCTTGCATCAATATCCAGAGACTGTCTTGAATGTTAGATTCTGTAATGGAATCCAGCTGAGATGTAGCTTCGTCCAGCATTAAAATTGGAGCATTTTTTAAGATGGCTCGTGCAATGGCAATGCGCTGGCGCTGACCACCTGAAAGCTTGACTCCACGTTCACCGACCAAGGTCTCATAACCTTCTGGCAAAAGACTGATGAACTCATGAGCATGGGCTTTCTTGGAAGCTAAAATAACCTCCTCATCCGAAGCTTCTGTCTTGCCATAACGAATATTATCCATCAAGCTTCGATGAAAAAGCGTTGGGTCTTGAGGAATCATAGCAATGGCTTGTCTTAAACTTTCTTGAGTCACATCGGATAGGTTTTGTCCATCGATGAGAATTTCCCCGTCTACTAGCTCATAAAGTCGTAAAATCAAATTTACAAACGTGGATTTGCCACTGCCTGAATAGCCTACCAAACCCACTTTTTGTCCCCCTGCAATCGTTACGGACTTATTTTGGAACAGAGAATAACCACCTTGGTAATGAAATTTTACCTTGGAAAATTCAATTTTCCCTTGAGTGACGACTAATTGGGATGCATTGTTTTTATTCTTAATTTCATGCGGGATCACTAAGGCATTTAAACTTTGTTTTGCTTTGCCTAAGGCTTGGTTAAATTGATCCACTTGGTACATGGTGTACCACATCATATGGCCCAATTCCATGGAAATTCCAAGAATTAAAGCAAAATCCCCAATGCTTACAAGACCTTTGCTATACAAATGGATTAAAGTAAAAGAAGCCAAACCCATCATTACCGCAATCATTCCACCTTGTGCACAACATAACAAAACAATAAAAAGTTCTTTTCTTTGAAAAGCTCGTTGCACCAAGCGGAAGAAATGGTTCATGCGCTCTACTTCATAGATTTTTCGTGAAAAAATACGAATATTGGATTGATTAGCCAGGCTATCCACCAATTGCCCAGAAAGCTGCGATTCGGAGCTGGCATGATCGTGAGACTTATGGACCAATTGCGCCGACATCCAAATACTAAATGAGGCAAAGGCAATGAACCAGAGGAATAAAATATAAAAAAACAAGGCATTAACATAATAGGCTGTAATAAATGAAACCACCAGCAATGAAGCACCACGAAGAAAATCCACAGACACGCGATGCAAAATAATTTCAAGATTATCAGCAAGGGTCGTAATTTGATCAGCAATTCGCCCAGATAAATTATCCTGAAAAAATTGCGTACTTCCTCCTAACACATACTCAAACGTTTGGCTAATGATTTGGTTTTTGATAACCGCTTCATATTTATAGTTCAAGTACCCAAGCGTTCGCCAGGTTACATTGTCAAAAACAATAAAGTTCAATACCAGTAATCCAGCGATCCAATACAAAGAGGATATGTCCTGAGTTGTCGTTGCGGCCAAAGTATTAATGAAAGACTTAATTAATAAACTATTAAACGGCCCCCAAAACCCAGCTAATAGAGCAAGCAGAATAAATAAAATCACTATGTTTCTATAAGGTTTTAAAAAATGCCACGTAAAAGAGCTCAATCGATTAGGTAAACGATTAGTCATGATGGATTACCTCGAAAAAATGTGCATCATTGAAACAAGGTATCCTCCTTTGATGAGTTTGATATTTGATTTCAATGTGAATGGAATCTAAAAAAGAATGATAGAAGGATGAATTACTTCCTGAGCCAGGACGGCTAATTAGTGCAATGCGATCGTCAACATGGATTTCACTACGAAAGTCTTGAAAACAGGTTTTATGAGGATAAATAAGACTTAGATCTTTAAATTGAATCGGTTTATAGTGCATGATTTACTCTTAAGTATGTCGTTTTGGACAATAAAAAACACAAAGTCAAAAATGACTTGTTCACTTTGCCCTATAGACGGGCGTACTTAAGATGTAATTTTCATGGCTTTTTAAACCTAATTTATGATGGTTTTTCCAATTAATCCTAATTTTAAATTAAAACCATTGAATATATCAAGAAAAATGATAAATAATATTCCTTTTTGTGTATTTTAAATACCCTTTCATTCACAACATTTTTACTAAATATTTTCCTTGATCTAAATAATCTGATGCAAAGGATGCCCTCCTCTAACTACTAATGATTTGCTTTATGCGCTCCTGAACGGTTTGAATACGTTGTATGGTCACTGGACCATCATTCACGGATTTCTCCTTTAAGACACCATGGGGTCACCCATTAAAAAGTCTTGGTCGGGCTAGTTAAAACATCCCATCGTGGTTGGGAGAGTCCGTAGATATCTCTTGTCCAAGATCCCAGAACTCTATAATCCTTCCATTCTTGAAACGAAATAAATGCACAACAGCCATGCCTGGCTCTTTTGGATTGAAAATAATATGAGAATGTACTGCTACCATGTCGCCATCTTCGAGAGCATGCTTGATAATGAACTGCTTGTTAGGTTGTTTTTCATGGGATTCCTTCATTGCTTTTTTTAGAGCGGGAAATCCCGATGCGAAGTACATGCTGTGGTGCATCCCTTTCGTGTTTACATACTTCTCATAAGCTTCGTCGATTTTTCCTTCAACAACTTTATTTAGGAAATTGATAGCAGATTCTTTATTTTTCATTCTCAATCCTTTTTATTCCTGCAATATGAAAAGATATTTCCGGCAGGATCCTTGAACCATATAATGCTTAGGCCATTCGAGGTATCATTGCTTTTTTCAGCTCATCAGCATCAATCTTTTAGCATATTAGTCCTCTGTTTCATATTCTTCTCCTGCCTTTCTAAGATCCTCAATATCTATCTTCTTCATTTTAAGCATTGCTGGCGTTGTTTTTTCAGGATTCTTCGACATCAGCTCGTTCATATTTTCTGGAAGTATCTGCCAGCTGACTCCATATTTGTCCTTAATCCAACCACATTGCTCTGACTCAGGAACTGCGGATAATTTCTCCCAGAAATAGTCAATCTCTTTTTGGTTCTTACAGTTGACTATGAATGCAATGGCTTCATTGAATTTGAACTCATGAGACTGGGCAGAATCCATTGCACCAAACTTCTGTTCTCCCAATTCAAAGAAAGCATGAGCGACTGTCCCATCTTTGTCGGGTGTTTGATTCTGGTACCTGAATATTTCCTCTACGTTTGAGTTGGGAAAAATCGAAACATAGAAATTCATGGCTTCCTCAGCCTTGCCGCAAAGATCTTTTGTGAACATCAGGTGCGGTATTATTTTCTGTTCTAGGCGTATTTCATTAAAGAAGATTATTTGCCAGGAAACTCCATACTTATCCTGTATCCATCCATATCTTGGACTAAAGGGGTATTCGCCGAGTTCCATGAGTATTTTTCCATCGAGAGAGAGCTTTTCCCATAATTCATCGACTTCTTTGGCTGATCTGCATGATATTGTAAATGATATCGAGGGATTTAGTTTGAAAAATGGCCCTGCAGAGATTGCCATGAATTCGAAGCCCATTATTTTGAAACCAACGATGTCCACATCTCCTGAAGGCGTGTTATGTATATGGCTCGTAAATGTAACCGCCGAATCGTCAAAAACGGATGTGTAAAACTCTGCTGCCTCAATGGCTTCCTTGTCAAACCATAAATGCGGAACTATTTTCTGCATATTCCTGCCCCTTGATTTAATAACTGTCTAATCTTGATCAATAATCATCTATTTAAACGCCACTGATCATTGCAATTGGTGGAAGTTTTATTAAGTATTGCTGATTTATTGATTCCCTAACCAACGTTTTATTTCTTGCATGCTTTCTTCAATGGTGGCCACGGCTTGATGGTATAGTTTTTCCAGTAAATCACGCTGACCAGTTTTCCAATAACGTTCAAGGAACTGACAAGCCATTTTGATTTTAATGGTGCCAACGTATACAGCACCTCCTTTAATTTTATGAGCAAGTTGTTGGGTTTTGTCCCAATCATGAGATTCATAAGCGGCTTTCATCAGGGCTAAATCATTGGGCAATGAATCATTGATCATAAAGGTTAGCATTTCAGCTAACATGGATTCATTCCCAGTGGTTTTAATTCCTTCTTCAATGTCCAGGGTTGAAAATTCAGATAAATTAAACAATCCTTCCTCATGTTCTGGTAAATCAGATAGATAATGATCAGTACTTTGTGCCATTTCTTCTTTATGCCGCCCCGGTATAAAAGCATCAACGATATCCGTACAGCTTTTTATAGTCAGTGGTTTAGTAAGCACGGCATTCATTCCAGCATCAATGCAGCGTTTTTTATTTTCATCACCGGCATGTGCCGTGAGTGCTATGATTGGGACATGGGTGTTGCTTGTCAATTCTTGCACACGAATCAAGTGAGTTACTTCATAACCATCCAAATCAGGTAGTCCTATATCCATGAAAATTAAATCATAGTGGTTTTGTTTCCATAGCTCGACCGCTTTTTTACCTGTTTCAGCAATGTCTGAGTCACCATGTAATTGGGCTAGAATTTTTTTGGCTACGATTTGGGCAATATAATTGTCTTCAATGATTAATACACGATATTTGGATGCTGATTCCTTGGACTCTTTTGTTGCAAATAAACTTTGAGGTACCGCCCCCGTTTTGGTGGATAAATCATCAGCCAGAGAATCGTCCTGTTCAACACCACTGTCATCGTCTAATAAAGGTTTTTGCAGTGGAATAATACACGTAAAAATGGAACCTTTATTAGGTTGGCTTTCAACGTAGATTTCACCTTGAATATCATCAACAAATTGTTTCACCACAGACAAACCAAGACCGGCTCCTTTATAGATTCCCTGATAGGAAGGGGTGAGACGTTTAAACTGCAAGAAAATTTCCTGCTTTTTTTCAGGAGGTATGCCTATCCCGCTATCTTTTACGATGATTTTAATAATAAGTTTTGAGTCTTCTTTTTTAGCAAACTCTACTTTAACGGTTACAAATCCTGTATCGGTAAAATTAAGAGCATTCGATACTAATTCAAGCACAACACGGTGAATTCGGACGTTATCTCCTATGACATAATTAGGGAGTGACTCATCATAATCAAATTGTAAATCAAGGTGTTTGCTGAGCGCTTTAGCTTTGTTTAAATCAATGATGTGTTGCAGTGTCTTTTTTAAAGAAAACTTTTTTTTGACTCCTGGAATTTCACCAGAACTTACACGAACTGCTTCAAGTACTTCATCCATCAATGAAAGTAGAGCGTGGCTGGATGCGACCAGATTATCCGCATATTCTTTAATATTCGGGTTTTCGGCTTCTGATTTAATAATGTCGGAAAAGCCTACAATGCCTGTGAGTGGTGTTCTGATGTCGTGGCGCATGTTTTCCAGAAATTCAGTTTTGGCTTGGCTTGCGGTTTCTGCCTGATTTTTTGCGAAATGTAATTCCTCTTCCATTTTTTTTCGATCAGTAATATCTACTGAAACACCCAGCATACCAATGATTTCGCCTTGTAAGTCGTGAAGCGGTACTTTTTGGGATAAATAAATCTCTTGCTTGCCGTCAGGGTGGTATAATGGCTCTTCTAATAGTAAAGGAGTACCTTTTTCCATCACGATTCTATCGGCTCTCTTATAATAAGAGGCTGATTTTTCATCAAAGAGATCAGCATAAGTTTTCCCAACAATGTCATGCCTTGATTTAAGCCGTAACAATTTAGCCATGCTGTTGGTGCAGCCTAGATACACAAAATCCCTGTTCATCCAATCAACACTCACGGGTATTTGCGCCAAGATATTTTCTATGTACCGGTAAATGGTATTTACATCTGTTTGTGTGGTTTTGTTTTTTTCAAAAACATGCCCAGTTAGCATTTGATAGGCTATTTCATGATAAGTGAATTCATTATTTTCCTCTTGGGGAGCTTTGTTTTTTGATTTGTTTTTTTTATTCATCTAAGTCCTTGTCATCTTGAGTGTAGCGTTGTTGCACAAGCCAAGAATGAATTTATATGTTTAAACTTAGGAAATGACCTAATACAATGTTATATAAAGAGAATCTTATATAAATCATAAGACAGGGTGTAGGAATAAACAAATTTAGGCAACAGGAAAATAAAAGAGATGAGGCTTAAGAGGACGTGGATTCCATTAAGAAATCGCCCGTCGTCTTGGTAAAATTACCAAACTCAAAGAGCAGTTTGTTGAGTGCTTTATTCATTTTAGTTGCTAAGTTTTGGAGATTCGGCTCAGAGAACATGCTTTCGTGATCTCCTGGTACTGTATAAAGGTCAATAGAGTGTTTTGCATAATTTTCCCACCAATTCAAATCTGCCTCATACTGAAACATCTCAGAGAGTTCTTTTGCCTTAAATAAAATAAATTTTGTTTGAATCAAAGGTAATTGATAGCGAGTTAGCATTTGTTCCCTATGCCATTGAAGTTCCAGTAAGAATTGGGCATTGGCGATATTATGTTCTAGGTAATTTTTTAAAAGCCTTGCGTTTTGCGCTTGCATCATTTTCTGAAAATAAAGCTCATCGTTTTGCAAAGAAGGGTAATAGGCCCATCCATCAAGAGAGAGGATAGCAATTATATGTTCACCTTGTTCTTGTAATTGTTTAGACATTTCAATAGCGACTGTGCTGCCAAAAGATGCTCCACCTAATAAATAAGGGCCCTTGGGTTTAATGGTTTGTATTGCATTGATGTAGTAACTTGCCATTTCTTCGAGATTATGAAAGATGAAATCATGCTTATCTAGCCCAGGATCTTGTATTCCATATAAAGGTTGTTTTGTATCAAGGTATTTGCCAAGTCTTTTATACCAAAATACGCTGCCTCCAATGGGATGAATTAAAAATAGAGGGGGGGCACTACCCTCTTTTTTAATGGGCACAACAGGAACGTTAGATCGATGATCATCAGTTAGCTCGGCAGTAATATCGCCCTGAAGTTTTTCTATTGCTGCGGATAAGCTGTAAATTGTGGGGTACTCAAAGATGGTTCTAATCGTTACGTTTACATCAAATCTATCTTTAATCGACGATATGATTTCCATTGCTGATAATGAATTACCACCTAAGTTAAAAAAATCATCATCAATTCCGATATGATCTAATTTTAAGGAAGTACACCATAATTTTTAAGTCCATGCTCGAATTCAGTGCGTGGTTCTCTGCTTTGATGTTCCAAACCAAGTTGTCTTAAGGGTTTAGGAATGTTTTTTCTATCAAGTTTACCTCCAGGAGTACTTAATAAGTGATCTACTTCAAAAAACCGACTTGGTATCATATGTTCTGGAAGTGTTTTGTTTAATTGAGCACGAATGTACGTAGCATTGAAGTCCGTTTCTTTATTTATGACAAGATATGCTGATAATGACATCGATCCATGTTGATTCAACTCAGGAACGACAATGCACTGACGAATGGCTGGAATCTTAGCGATAGAAAATTCCACCTCATTTAATTCGATTCTATAACCTCTAATTTTCACTTGGCTATCGCAACGACCGTGATATTCTAAAACGCCATTAGAGTTCCATTTCACTAAATCACTTGTTTTGTATAATCTATTTTGTGTTGTTTTTCCAAAAGGATTTACCAGGAATTTTTCCTTTGTAGCGTTGGGATTATTTAAGTAACCTTGTGCTAATCCTTCTCCAGAAATGTAGAGTTCGCCTGTTATGCCTATAGGAACAGGCTGCATGTGGTTATCTAAGACATACACTTGAGTATTATTAATCGGTTGACCGATAAGACTTCCATCATGTATTCCATCTCCTTCAGTGCATGTGATGGAAACCGCATCAATCGTGCATTCGGTTGGGCCATAGAGGTTATGTAGTTTTGAACCAGCGAAATTCTGTTTAAAAAAGGTATGTATGGTTTCAGGGTTTAGGGCTTCACCACCACAAAATACATGGCGTAATGATGTGCATGCATGAAAACCGTCGGTTATTATTAGTTCCTTCAACATGAAGGGAACTAATTGCAACACACTGACTTGATGTTTCTGAACTAAATTAATTAGTTGTGTAGGGCTGGTATGGGCATGATTGGGCGCAATAATGAGCTTAGAACCAACAAAAAGAGGCATGAAAAATTCCCAAACCGAGGCATCAAATGAAAAAGGGGTTTTTTGTAGAAACACATCAGATTTTTGAAAAGCGTAGTTTTTTTCATCCAGATCATGTGATTACAAATGGCTTTATGTGGGATAGCAACTCCTTTGGGATTTCCAGTGGTTCCTGATGTATAGATCACATAGGCTAAATCTGACGGTTTATTGAGGTGTTCCAGGTTTTCCTGGAAAGGTGTGTTCTGACTCAAGATAGAACTGATTTCCAGTATGGGTTTACCGCATTCTTGAGGTTTGTTTTTGATGGACTCTTTATCCATTATTAACCAATGACATTGGCTATCACGGAGCATATAGGTGATACGATCATCAGGATAATTAGGATCTAGCGGAAGATATGCTCCTCCTGATTTTAATATGCCTAAGATGCTCACAATCATTTCTAAGCTACGGTTTAAACAAATCCCTATCAATTGATTGGGTTGTACACCTTGGTTTCTCAAATAATGAGCGAGAGTATTCGCTTTTTGGTTTAGCTCATTATAAGTTAATGAGCTGTCTTCAAAGACTGCAGCAATCGCATGCGGGGTTTTTAGGACTTGTTTTTCAAAATAGTGATGTAAAGGTTTCCTCTTATCAAAATTGGATTGAGTATTATTCCACATGGCCAGATTATTTTTTTCTTCCGTGCCCAAGAGGGATAGTTCAAACAATTTCTTATTAGGGCTGTTGATGGCATCCTCTAATAGAGTCAAAAGATGACCATTAATATTTTCTAAAAAATTATGAGATAAGATAGTAGATAAATTTTGAGCTTTATGGTGGACGTATAAACCAGAACCGTCTTCAAAACAGTAGAGAGTTAATGGCGAATCAACATGGCATTTAGTAGGGTTCGCTTTGTCTATAAATACAACACTCACTTCCATTGGATGGAGGGAGTCGCTTAATTCTGGATAACGAATAAAAATATCTTTAGCAAAGGTTTTGTTTTGAGATAATTTAGTATAGCTATCAGAGACGACTTGAAGGGCCTGTCTAAACGTCATGTTACTGTCAAAATGGGTGGTTAATGGCACATAATCGGATAAGAATAGACTTAAATCAGCATAGGTCGTTCTTAATGCTTCATGACTAAATGCTATGGATAAATTTTTATAATTATTTAATCGATAGAAATAGACTAGAGCTGTGGTTAATAGAACATTTTTTGAATCATTGGATGCATTGGTCAATCTATTTATTTGTTTGAGTAATGGCTTAGAGATAGGCGTGATTTTTTGGCTGTTGCAAGAGGAATTCCCCAGCTTTAACAAGGGAGATAAAAAGTTGGTCTCGGGAGTCGCATCTAAAAACTCCTTAATCCAAAATTTTTCGGCCGTAGGGTTTTGAGCAGGACTCAAACTTAATTTTGCAATTAATTCGTTATTAATAGAATCCAGTGACGAATCAACCATAAGTCCAAATCTATGAACTAAGGCATTAATTGTTTGCTCCTTGCCATTAAGATCAGTCAACTTTAATATGGCAATATCGTTTGTTTTCGTGGAAATTTGTATGCATTTATCTGAAATCGATACAATGCTTCCAGGTTTTATCCCAGAGCATTTATTTAATTTTTTATAGGAATTAATTACAAAAGCGTTCTCTTTAATGATGATTTTTGGTGTTGCGAGTTGGTTGGGGTATTGCCCAAACGTTAATGCTCTGCACAACCTATCAATCTGTTCAGCCGACTGTTCCCATGAAATAAATCCAAAATTTTTTGGTTTGTTCCTCAGTCCATAATAAGAGCGGACAGATAAATTTTGCGGGGTAGGGGAAATAGTATTAGTTGCTATCTCATGAATAAGTTCACGAAAGGACGAAACCGCATGTTCATAGCATTTTAAGTTCAAACTCAGAGCTGTGTCTTCATCTTCTATTGGAAACGACGGTTGTTTTAAAATAGAACCTGCGTCAACGATTTCCTCCATTTTATGCCAACTAATCGCATGGCGTGTTTCTCCATTTAAAATTGCCCATGTCGTAGCATATAATCCTGCATATTTGGGCAATGGCGAATTATGATAGTTTATTGCGTAATAACGAGGGAGCCTTAAAATACTTTGAGGCAAGATTTTGCTGTTTACGATGCTAAAAAGAAAATCAAAGAGGTGAGCCTTATAACGAGTCTCAAGTTCTTTAATGTTGCTGATATAAGGAATGGAATGAGTAACACACCATGTTTTAATATCGTTTGATGCAGAGATTAATCCTAGTATTTTGTGGTTTGCCGCTAATATTATTTCTGCACATTGGATAGTGAGATTATCATCCCCCACAATAAAGCAGCTAAATATATTTTTTTTAACCACATAACTCCTTGTAAATATAGGATAATAAAAAAGGTAATTATTGTAACACAAAAAAATCCAATATGGATAAAAACAAGCCAAAATATTCTTGGCCATTCTGTGATCTTGACGGCTATAGTTGAATGGCTGACAGGCGAATAATGTAGATTGTTTTTTATGGAGACGGTAAATTAGCCGTTATTGAAGTCACAACTTTATTGGTAAAATATACTTTATAAACGAAATCCTGGGGAGACTTATGATAAGTCCACACTTCGGTAAGAAAAGGGGCAAAACCAAATTTTACCCCTTCTTCATTATATAAAGCCTGCGTGGTACTAAGTGTTTTTTTAGCCTGAGGTTCGCCACATTTACTCAATACTATCTTTTGCTTATCACCTTCATAGACTAGCTGTCCGTTGCAGCGTAGCGCCCAGCAGTAATTTATATTAAATATCAGCAACACAAATGCAATTAATATTTTCATATCAGAAGCAAAATAATCAACTACGTAAAATATAGTATTACTTTAAGATTATGCAATTTACAGGGCATTTTATGTAATTATTTGATTGTCTTTGGAAACAACAAATTCAGAGATAGACTTAATAGCTCACAATATTAGGCTCTCTTGCTATGACTGTTGGTGAAAGATTTCGTCTGCCAACCCTATGAATAAATGGAATACTATGGAATAATTATTAACCAATTTCAATAAATTTTGTCTATTAATATGAAAATAAAAGCAATTCTCTTCATGATCTCTATTTTTTTTCCAGTTGCTTTATTTGCTAATACGGCGACTTGTCCTTTATCAAACGGAATCAATGTGCATACTGCAAAGCGAATTTTAAATATTTGTAAACAAGGCACTGTCATTAAGACCTTTAAAGTCGCTCTCGGATATAAAGGCGTTGGTAAAAAACGAGCGGGTGATAATAAAACTCCAATTGGTTTATATGGGTTGGCTTATCCAAGAAAATCCAATCAATTTAAAGTCTTTATTCCAATTCTCTATCCGACTTCAAAGCAATTAGCTGCAGGATATACTGGTAGAGATGTAGGGATCCATGGGCCAACGCAGTCGTCTAGTGGATTTAGCTGGTTAAACAATTTACCAAGCTCAACGCGTGGATGCATTGCTGTTGGTAAAAATAACTACATCGAGTATGTGGCGAATTGGGTAAAAGCCAACCCTGGAGCTAAGGTTTTAATTATTTAAGTTTAGTGTCGTAAACCTATATTTTTTAAATATATTAACTTTTTGAAAATAAAAGATAAGTTGTTGTTTTTAACCGGATTTGATGGATGTATCACTATTAAAATTCTTCTTGTTTGTATTTTACCACGCTTAATTTTGTAGTGAGTGTTAGCGGTTATGTTTGTAAGCCAAAGGCAAAATAATCATAAAAACGGTAAATAGAATAAGTTTTGATGCAAATCCGGATAAAATACTGTACAATATGTGACAATTTTTTATCCATTAAATTTTATAAGAGTGCTATGACTGATTTAAACCTTTATAGAAACATTGGTATCTTCGCCCACGTAGATGCCGGAAAAACCACCACCACCGAACGTATTCTTAAACTCACTGGTAGAATCCATAAAATAGGTGAGGTTCATGATGGTGAATCAACAACCGACTTCATGGTACAGGAAGCTGAGCGCGGTATTACCATCCAGTCAGCAGCAGTAAGTTGTTTCTGGAAAGGTCATCGCTTCAACATCATCGATACCCCAGGACACGTTGACTTCACTGTAGAAGTATATCGTTCACTGAAAGTACTCGATGGCGGTATCGGGGTATTCTGTGGCTCCGGCGGTGTTGAGCCTCAGTCAGAAACCAACTGGCGCTATGCGAACAATTCAAAAGTTTCTCGTTTGATTTTCGTAAACAAGCTGGATCGTGTTGGTGCGAATTTCTTGAAAGTGACTGAGCAAATTAAAAAAGTATTGGGTGCAAATCCTTTAATTATGACCTTGCCTATTGGTGTTGAAGACACCTTCGTTGGGGTTGTTGATTTATTAACCCGTAAAGCATATGTTTGGGACGAAACTGGCCTGCCAGAAAATTATAAGATTACTGATGTACCAGCAGACATGCATGATGACGTTGAAATGTATCGTGCTCAATTAATTGAGACGGCCCTTGAAATGGATGATGATTTGCTGATGGCTTATTTAGAGGGAGAAGAGCCTGCAATCGAAGAAATTAAGCGTTGTATTCGTAAAGGTACGCTTGAATTAGCTTTCTTCCCAACGTATTGCGGTTCAGCCTTTAAAAATAAAGGGATGCAGCTGTTGTTGGATGCCGTGGTTGACTATTTACCTGCTCCTCATGAAGTGAATCCACAGCCTTTGACTAATGCTGAAGGTGAGCCAAATGGTGAATTCGCTATTGTTTCTCCTGATGAGCCATTCCGTGCTTTGGCATTCAAAATTATGGATGACCGTTTTGGTGCGTTAACGTTCGTACGTATCTATTCAGGAAGATTGAATAAAGGGGATACTATCCTTAACTCCTTTACTGGTAAAACGGAACGTATCGGCCGTATGGTTGAAATGCAAGCAAATGAGCGTCATGAATTGCAAAGTGCTGAAGCAGGCGACATTATCGCTATCGTAGGTATGAAAAATGTTCGAACCGGTCATACTCTTTGCGATCCTAATCATGAGTGCACACTGGAAGCGATGGTTTTCCCTGAGCCAGTTATTTCTATTGCTGTCACACCAAAAGATAAAGGCTCAACCGAAAAAATGAGTATCGCTATCGGGAAAATGGTTGCAGAAGATCCAACGTTTAGAGTAGAAACGGATGAAGATTCGGGTGAAACCATTCTTCGTGGTATGGGTGAATTACATCTTGATATTAAAGTGGATATTCTGAAACGTACATACGATGTTGAGTTAATCGTAGGTCAGCCTCAAGTTGCTTACCGCGAAACCATAACCAAATCGATTCAAGACAGCTATACTCACAAGAAACAATCAGGTGGTGCAGGTCAATACGGTAAAATTGACTACACTATTGAACCAGGTGAGCCAAATACCGGATTCACTTTCATCACTTCTGTTGTGGGTGGGAATGTGCCTAAAGAATTCTTCCCTGCAATTGAAAAAGGTTTCCGCTCGATGATGGACACCGGCACTTTGGCTGGGTTCCCTGTATTGGATGTTGTCGTTAACCTCACCGATGGTGCTTACCATGCCGTTGACTCCTCAGCAATTGCATTTGAAATCGCAGCAAAAGGTGCTTTTCGTCAATCGATGCCAAAAGCTGCTCCACAATTGCTTGAACCAATTATGAAGGTTGACGTTTATAGTACAGAAGATGATGTCGGTAATGTAATTGGTGACTTGAACCGTCGTCGTGGCATGATCTTGGGCCAAGAGCCCAGTGCAGCTGGTGTACGCATTAAGGCTGATGTTCCTCTTTCAGAAATGTTTGGTTATATCAGTACATTGCGCACCCTTACCTCTGGCCGTGGTCAATTTTCAATGGAATTCTCTCACTATGCTGCTTGTCCAACCAGCGTAGCTGAAGCAGTGATCGCCAAAGAAAAAGAAAAGAAAGCCGCTGCTGCCAAGTAAGATAGTGAGTAACTTTTTAAAAAGCTCTATCAGTTTGACCTGATGGGGCTTTTAAAAGTTCCGTTTTTAACGGATTGTAACCTTTTCTTAACCTGTCAGATTGTCCAAAGTAATTGGTTAAAATTAACCAAAGAATGATGTTTGCTATTTTCAAATCAAATTGAAAATTTTTTTGTTGTGAGAGCACTATGCTCTTGTATCCAATCTTTATCAGCAGATGTTCTAAGTCGTTGAGCGGCACTTGGATCTTTTGACAATATGTATTCATTGGCTTGGATAAATTGTTTATATTCATCTCTTTCTTGTCGTTCTAAAAGCCCATTTCCTTCCAGTAAATCACTTTCCGACATAAATGGAACAAAATAATTAGCCTCATAATTGGTGTAAAGGGGCTTCAAAGTGTTTTCGCAAATCAGCGTGCAACAGGCAGAAATAGGATTAATTTTAGTGCGAGAACTTGCATTGTATCGCTGACAAAATTCATTAATATCTAAAGAATATGTTATGGGTAATTGAACCTCATGCATTTTTGGAAGAAGAATCCTGTAATTTCTCAGTTTTCGTTGACCACCGAATAAATAAACATCAAATTCCGTTGCTTTGGTTTTATCAATAAATGCTTTTTTTAAAGTTAAAAGATTTTCTTGAGCATTAGCAAAATCAGATAAAATTTGTCCATCAAGATGCGCCAACAGTCGATTACTAGGATTCGTTCTGTCAATAAATGCTATGGCGATGCATTCTGTCATGCCAATTGTTATCAAAACCGTATTTGGATCAGTCGTAACAAAAAACTCTCCTTGTGCCACATGACGATAATTTTTCATAAACATTTTTACTTAAGGATGTTATTAAAGTAAATAGCATAAAAAGAGTGAGTTGGCTAAAAGTCTGGACGTGTTATTACGTCATATGCCAAGTAATATGTGGCAGAATTGACAGCCATGGTACCTCGTCTCTAAACTTCTCCCAATGCTAGATTTTAGAATTAAATTTCCACCAGAATTGCTGTCAGAATCTGCATTGCTTGATGCGGGATATTCTTTGTCTTATGAATGGATTAACCGTGGGTTTGGTGATCAACATACAACAAAGGACGGTGAGCTGGGTAATGTGTCACATGGTTTTTCGATGAATCTTTCAACGAGCATATGTTGTAAGTTAAGAAGCCATGCTTCATGCTCAGGCATATGAATATTGAGAATGCTTACTATATTTGCAATAACGGCATTAAATTGTGAAATTGCCTTTTCTTGGGCTTCAACATCTTCTTTTTTACTGTAAGCCAATTCGCAAAGTTGCAGCAATGAAGGAACAAGATCTTTTATGAAAGTTATCGGGTCTTGCAGCATTTTCTTTTTGAGATGTTGCTGGTCTTTCGTTAATTCATTGTGCTCTTCAAGATAAAGAACAATATCTGCAATGAAAAGAAAATGAGATAAGGTGTTTTGAGAAGATTTAGCCACGTCTCGCTCAAGTTGAGTAACCTGCGCTGAAACAGACTTTTCTTGTTCAATAGCTTTGCTTAAATCAAAAAAACTTTGACTTAAGAGTCGTCTTTGTTTTACTTTCGCATCTTGCAATGCATCTTTGAGCTGTTTTTCGTAATAATGACTTTTATGCCGAAGTTGAGTCATCTTGAGATTACTGAATGCATCCAAAAAACGTTCTTCTTGATGCAACTCTTGCTCATAAAAATGATGGAATACCACATAAACACAAACGGCTATACAGCTTGATAGAGGCATGGTGCGCATCGTTTTTTCAATTCGCGGTAAAACATGCTTCATCCCCTGAGTTTCAGATAGTATGAGGGACTTAAAATGATTAGCAGCATCCAGAATGTCTTGATTGAGGCAAATAGAGTTTTTTATGTTAAGTGGCACGATTAAATGGCAAAGGCAGTTAAACAAAGTGGCAATTTTATAGCCAATGAGGGCGTTGTGCAACTCCCTCTTAACGGCAGCAAAACGATTGAGTTTATTAAAATGCTATGGAAGATCATTAAAGGACGGTCGTCATTATGGCAATAAGAATGGACATGACATCATTGGCATTCAGGCCATTGCTGAAGGTATTGTTTGGTATCCTGTAAGACTTTGATGAGTTGTTGGTAGAGAGGTTCGAGCAAAGTGCTGTGGCCTGCTTTCTGATAACGTTCCAGGTATTGGCAAGCGTACTTCATTTTAATAGTTCCAAGGTAGACGGTGCCACCTTTCATTTTGTGAGCTAATTGTTCCACCCATGATGTGTAACATTTGCCGCAATAAGTCTTTATTACCAGTGTTGTGCAGGGCGATGTCAACGTCGAGAAGCGTATTTATCCAGGGCAAACGCATCTAAATTTTGAATATGTATTTGTTAAAAAACTTGTCTTTTCGAGCCTTTATATGGGATTTAGAACACGTACCGCAAAGACGATATTTAGGATTATTTTTAGTCATAAGATGCGTTTGCCCTGTTTAGCAACAGAAGCTTTGGGGTGGGTTTGTTATGGAGTTACACGCCAGCATTCGATGATAAGTTATAAAATTAATTATTATTTTTTATAATAAAACTTATCTTGCCAGTACGTTCTAAGCGTGCTTCTTTTATCTGATTCAAATGCATCATATGCAATTTATCTCGGACCATTTCTAGTAAATCGTCTTTAGAAACCTGATTTTTTTCCAATGCTTCCCAAATAATTTCTCCATCTTTAACCAGAATGGTGGGTCTCCCTTTTACTAATTTACCAAACTTATGAGTAACTCCCCACGTCATCCCGAGTGCAGCGAGGGATCTCCAGCAACTGGCAGGTATTAAATTAATGTAAAAAACACTTGAAAAATTATGCGGTTATGATCAAATAGCTGCATGAATAGCAGCAACATGCTCAAAGCCCCCCGTCAAGTGACGGGTTAGGCAAGCTACGCCGTACGACATCACTACGTGAAAATGGGAAACGTAACAGTGGTGGCCAAAAAGGCCACAAGGGCGAAACGTTAAAACAGATTAAATCACCAGATATTGTCAAAAACCATGTATTGCTAACATGCCCGGATTGTTATGGTTCATTAGTTTCAACGCCGGTGATTGGAATTGTGAAGCGCCAGGTTTTTGATATTCCACTACCCAAAATTGAAGTCACGGAACATCAGGCTGAAGTAAAATATTGCGAGTGCTGTAATAAAACGATAACAGCAGCATTTCCTGCAGGTGTTCTTGCCCCTGTCCAATACGGTGAAGTTATTCGTAGTTGGAGCGTGTATTATCAATATCAGCATTTTTTATTCCAGAAGACAGGCTGCAACAGTTGTTTTATGACCTGTACGGAATTCAACTGGCTACTGCAACACGGACTGGATATAACCGGATTGCCTTTGATACATTGGCATCATTTGAAGAATCGGTATTGTCTGCAGTCAAAACTGCTGCCGTAAAAAACCTGGATGAAACAGGGTTTCGTGTGGCCGGAAAAACACAATGGTTGCATGTGGCATCGATTAAAACGGCAACTTATTATCACATATCTCCAAAATGAAAATCATTACTGGATGGCCTTTCAGGTACCGTCATTCATGATCACTGGAAAAGTTATTACAATTTGGGAGGTGTGGAGCATGCCCTATGCAACCAGCATCACTTGCGTGAATTAAAAGCAATAACCGAGCATGACAAAGAACCATGGGCACAGGCTATGACCCGACTATTACGTGTTGCTCTTCGCTGTCGTCATTTTAATGAACATCATGCAATACCTGTTGCTCGCATCAAGCGGTTGACCAACATCTACAAGAAGATTATTCGAGATGGGCTGGCGTATCATGAAACGCTGCCGCCATTGCTATGCAAAGGCAAACAGGGTCGACAACCTCGACGGACAGGTCACAACCTCTTGTGGCGTTTATTTCATTACAAACAAGACGTTTTACGGTTTCTTCATGATCTGGCAGTTCCATTTACCAATAATGATGCTGAGCGTGATTTACGAATGATGAAATGCAAACAAAAAATATCCGGTGGTTTTCGGACCGCTCAAGGCGCTGAACAATTTGCTCGTATCCGAGGATTTATCAGTACGATCCGTAAACAAGGATTAAGCATTATCAGTTCCATCCAATCTATATTTTCTGGTACTATCCCTGTGTTATCAGGAATCTGAGATAACAATACAGTCCAACAGAGCAAGGAATAGTATATGCATACGGAGTCTTGCGTTTACCTTCTGACCAATAAACACAATAATGTTTTGTATACCGGTGTTACCCATGATTTGATACGCCGTGTTTATGAACACAAAAATAAACTGGTGGCTGGATTTACCCAAAAATACAATGTGGATCGACTGGTTTATTTTGAAGTTTGTTCAGGCATCGTCATGGCTATTGAGCGAGAAAAACAAATCAAAGGGTGGTCTCGAAAAAAGAAGCATGATTTGATTAATGCATTGAATCCTGAATGGAACGATTTGTATCCATCGCTACTTTAAAAATTGTGCCACTGCAGGCAGATCCCTCGCTGCACTCGGGATGACGTGGGGAGTTACACTTATGATAATTAAATGAAAATCTAGCAAATAACCAATGTAAAAAAATAAGTAACGTACTTCCTGAAATGGCTTGCATTAATGTTGAGGGGCCGTTGATTGTTCTGCTTAATACCGCACCGATAATAATGATTAGAACAAAATCAATGGTTGTTTCAAAATTAAATCGTTTATTACCAACGCGGATTAAAAAAACAGCATAGATATAAATAATGACGGTTCTTAGAAGGACATACATAATATCCATACTTGAATTAATTTTATCCAGATAATAAAGCCACATGGTTCTGTCCTTAAAATAATAGTGGTTTGATTGGCCTGTTAAGGTTAGTAAAGCAATATGAAGATTGCAAAAGCTTAATGACTAGCTATATCATTTTTATATTTCAATTAAATTCTGACCTTCTTTCAACACTTTCAAATTCAATAATGTCTTCTTCTATTGCCTCCTGGGTTTCATCGTGCCTCGGTAAACTTGAAGGTCTAAATAATCCATGGCTGCGTAAATGAGTCATTGCTGTTTTTTGAGATTGAATGTCTGAGGCTGGCGTTTTAGGAGATGGAGCGACGTTTGGCAATGCCAATTGATGATGTTGGATTCTTGTTTGTATGCTTCTGGGATAAGGCGCGGCCGGACCACTAACAAATAATACTCTAAGAAATGATAATGTGCCGAAGCTGGCATTAAGCCAGGAATATGCTGGATAACTACCGACAGTTATCCAGTCATTGCGGCGCTCTTTGGGTAATTTTAAGTAATTAAAACCAGCCACTAACAAGCCTTGCAGGAGAGAGGAACCAACCTGCATTCCCCAATACACCGGACTTGTGGAAAAGGCAATTAATAGTGGCAAGCGAAGAACATGCATGAATTGTGCATGAACGTTATAAAGTTGATGGTTTTTAATGGCTAATAAGGATAGGCATGGTCTTTGCCATACCGTCAATAGTGGTTTAAGCGACAGGTTCCAGAAGTATAGAAATTGCGCTTCGTTCCAGGAACGGACTCGCTGTTCATATAAATTGGGTGAAGGTCCAAGGATGGTATGAGGAGCTTGCGTTTCAAAGCAACAATTAAGATCAAGTCGTAATTTGGCAGGACCTTGAGCGGTACGCATGCGTTGGAGAATGAGACCCATCATGACATCGTCGCCTTTAAAAACCGCATTATGATGCAATAACACTTCAATTAATGTTTTAATTCGCCATAGTGAAGCGGCTCCATGTGGACGAATCACACTATGAGTGCGATCAAGGAATGCCATGTCCAAGTCAGAGAGTTGATATTCTAAATCTTGTAGTCGGGTTAAGAGCGAATGGGGTTTAAAATCAGAAATTGCGCGTAAAGGATAAACAATTCCTTGCACGGCTTCATCACTAAAGAAATCATAACGAACCTTATATTGTCTTGGAATGCGAACATCGTCATCAATGAGTAGGGCATATTGTATGTTATCTGGATGATGGTGATGGATGTATTGTATGGCAGTCAACAGTGCAATCGTTTTGTTTCCTGTATTGCCATAATACACGTAGCGAACTTCTGAATTTATTGTTCGTATCAATTCGTGAGTGCCGTCTGGTGCAATTTCTTCTAAGCCATTATCCACAACATAAATGCGTTTTGGAGGAACGTGAGGTAGGCACGAGAGAACTGTTTCACGAATGACTTCAATGCTTTTGTGGCATGGGATTAAAACGACGAGCGCTTGATTGCGCTCGTAGGCTTCTCTTTGGAGAACCAATTCTTGGGTTAATTCTGCGCTATCCTGTTTGGAATGGCCTTCTTCTGCTCTCTCAAGAGGATCTCTATCTGGCTCAGGTTCCGGGTATTTCACCAAGGCAAGTGCGAATGCGAGCATCAAGGGCTCATACAACAACAACAGCAACATTAGCGGCAGAGAGGAATACGATAGGGCATGATGAATCGATGAAGTAATGCCTGTTTGCCACTCTAAAACAGCGTAAGAAGCAATCAATCCGGTTAATGCAAGCCACCAAATAACACGCTTGCGATTGAAGGGAATACAAAGAGGTCTTGGATCAATTAAACTCAATAAAAATTCGGCATTCATGCCAGGTGGTTCTGAAGGTTGCCCTTGTGGGATGCTCATGAGACTCAGTGGGGCAGAGTGTGTGGACTCTCTTACTGGAATACTTAATTTTTCTTCCAGATTCTCCTGACTTTTCTGCAATATTTTATCTCCATGATGGTTGTATTTCCATATAATTGCTTCATAAATCTAGAGTATTTTTTATTTTCAATTGAATGATAAAGATATCTTATTATTTCCTAACGTAATTCATCTTTTACTTTGAGTCAATGCGATAAGCAGGGCAAACAATAGGTGATTTTGCTCTAGTGGTATGAGCTATATATGGGATGATTTATCTTGTATGATTTCAAAATGACTTAACACGGATGTGATTCATGTATATCTCTTTAAGCCAAGTTTGTAAAAAGTATGAGCAGTTTAAAAACAATCAAGCCTTATGTAATGTCACATTTAAGATTGAACCACAAGAAAAAATGATTGCTATTGTTGGCCCTAGTGGGTCAGGGAAAAGCACGCTTTTAAATTTAATTGCGGCTTTGGATCAACCAGATTCTGGCAAAATTCTAGTTGGATCACATAACATTACTCGGCTCAATCGTGCTCAATTAGCAAAATATCGATTACATGAAATAGGGATTATTTTCCAATTCTTTAATTTGTTCCCTACGCTCACAGTATTTGAAAATATAGCGGTTCCTGGATATTTGGCTAAAACAGCCAATAAATTGTTGAACAAAAAAGTTGAAGCTTTGGCTGAGCAAGTTGGCATACACCATTTGCTAAGAAATTATCCTCATGAAATTTCTGGGGGCGAAGCTCAACGTACGGCAATATGCCGCGCACTAATTAATGACCCGAAATTATTGTTAGCAGATGAGCCAACTGGAAATTTGGATACAGAAACTGCAAAGGTAATTTTTGCATTACTGCAAAGTTTAGTGGATCGTCAGAAATTAACTGCGCTGATTGTCACGCATGATATGAGTTTAATTAAAAATGTAAACAGAGTTATTAGCATAAGAAATGGTTGTGTTCATGAATTTGATTCAATTATTTAATTTAGTCGTTATTTCTCATCTTAAACAACAAAAACTTAGTGTGTTATTTGCTATAGTTAGCATTGTATTAGGAGTGAGTGTATACGTAACTATACGACTGACTACTGACAATATTCTCACCAGTTTCCAAGCATCCACAAACTATATTAGCGAACAAAACACGGTTATTATTTCTGCAACCATGCCTATAGCAGAATCGGTTATTCCCGAGCTATTAAAAATACCTGATATTGATGTTATTGCTCCGCTAAGTATGCATTTTGTAAAAGCATATAGCGATAATAAAAGTATTGGTTATGTCCCAATAATTGGAATTGATATTCTAACACTCAATCAAATCATTCCTACGAAAAATACCTTTGAAGGATTAGGTTTATCTAATTACGTAAGCTTTTTGCAAGATGAACCTGTGAATGCAGTGATATCGAAGGGGCTTGCACGAAAAGTTGGTTTTTCTCATTTGAAATTGTTGATTAATGGCGTGTATAAGCCTATTGAAGTAAAAGCGGTAATTGATAATGCGACGATTTGGGGAGATGAGGTAATTATTGTTGATATAAAAAATTTTCAAGATTTGTTCAAGGAGTATTCCACAGTCAATCAGTTGCACCTCACATTTAATACTTCTGACATAAAGAAGGCAATCGCTATGGTTACCTCCGTGCTGCCTCCTTCTCTTACAGTAACCCAAGGTAATGAAAATGTTCAGTATGCTGAAGATATCACGTCGACCTACCGATTTAATTTAAATTTTTTAACGTGTTTAGCTTTATTAGTAACTGCCATTATTATCTATAACGCTATCAGTCATTATGTTTTAGAACGAAGAAGAGACTTTGGAATTATGCTGATTTTAGGCGCTCAACCTAATCATTTATTTATATTTACTCTCTTAACGAGCATGCTACTCGCAGTTTTCTGTTCCTTTCTCGGGCTTTTAGTTGGATATCTAATAACATGGCTCAATATTCACTATATTATCCAAACGTTTTCTTCTTTATTTTTGCCATTGGATATAATGGAAGTATCCGTTCCTTTATCACTTGCAATGGAAGTCATATTGATTGTAACGATTATTGCGTTACTAGTCGGTATTTTTCCTTGTTTAGAAGCTTATAAAACCTCAACTAGGCAAACTACTTTTTATCAAACGTATGAACAACAATTTCAAGCTAAAATCCCTCGATTTACCTTATTGGCGATGGTTTTAATACTGGTATCTTCATTAGGGTTAATACCAGCTATATTAAAGTGGAACATCAACATCGTTTATATTTCATTATCGGGCATTTTACTAGGGACTGCTTTTTTTCTTCCTGCGTTATTAAGCTATTTGTTAGTGTTTCTAAGAAAAATTATTCCACCCCTGTGGTTGGAAGCAATCATGGCAGTGGAGCACATTAAAATCACTATGCGTAAGAATGTGGTTGCTATTGCAGCAATGAGTATTACTATTTCTTTATATCTATCCGCGATGATTATAATTGACAGCACTCGCTATACTTGCACCAATTGGATCAATCAGATCTTGTCAGCAGATATTTATATTAATACCAAGAATTCAACCTTTTCCTTTATGGGAAACTATATTGCAAATGAAATGGTCGAGTTTATTGTAAATCGTCCTGAAGTTGAGGCTACCAATTTATTAACTCATAGGGACATTAGTTATAAAAATAAATCATTACGCATCATTGGGATGGTACTTCCAACCATTGGAGATTACTATAAGCTTCCCTTGGTCCAGCCAATGGATAAAAAACAGTTACAAAGCATATTTTCTGATCCACGCAATATACTTATTTCTGAGCATTTAGCCCATGAGTTTAACTACCATATTGGCGATACTATTCTTATTCCTGGTCATCATGGTTCATTGCAGTTAAAAATAGCTAATATTTTTTATAATTACGCTAATTATCAAAACATATTGATAATGTCCAATAGTTTATTCATGCAATTATATGATGATCCACGAATAGAGTCCGCACTACTCTATTTGAAACATCCGGCACTTTATCAGCCTTTCTTAGACTCTTTAAAAGAAGCATTTCCTGATTTGAACTTACCTATCCAAAATCAAACGGAAGTTAAGAATAGAGGTATTAATATGATGGAGCAAACGTTTAAAATTAGTAAAGCCATTATATTAGCCATCTTCGTTTTAACGGCATTAACTTTATTCAATGTGTTAGAACAACTTATTCTTAGTCGCAAGCATGAATTCACCATTTTTTGGTCTATAGGCGCTAATGATTATACACTTATTAAGATGTGTTTATGGGAGTCTTTCATAATTTATATTGCTGCAGTGCTAGGTGGGCTTATCCCCACAATAATTGGATTATTTCTTATTTTTAAGTTTCTGACACAATTCCTTTTTGGCATTAACATTACCTTTGTTGTCTCATATCAATCGATTATTTCATTTTTTATTTTGTTATCAGGGCTTGTTGTTCTGGATGGATTATTACCGGCATTTAAAATGAGGACGTTTATTAATGTGAAAGGATTGAAGTATGAGTAAATCCTTATTAAAGCTTTTGATAGTCCTCCTCTTGATTAACCCGATGATTGCAGTAGCCATACCTAAAACGCTATCTTTTCCTATTGATCATGGTAAGCATCGTGAAGCAGATTGGGAGTCGTGGGATTTTTTTGGTCATTTAATTGATGCTAACAATCGTGTATTTGGATTTAGTCTGACTTTTTTACGGCTCGGTGTCACTTCTCAACAACCACCTTCGTTGTGGAGAACAGAAGACATCTACGCTTCATATTTTACCATCACTGATGGTGAGCAAAAACAATTCTATTCTCAAGAAAAAGCGAACCGTACTAGCTTTAATTTTGCGGGAGCAAGCGACACGCAATTGTGGATATGGAATAGAGGATGGCAAGCATTCATGAATGCCAGTGATATAGTTCTTCAAGCTAAAACAAAAGATGCCGCGCTTAATTTACGTTTAAGACCAGCAAAATCACCTCTTTTATTTGCACAGAATGGTTTTTTTGACCGGTTGGGTTTGTATTACTATTCCTTACCTAACTTAGAAGGGAATGGAGAGCTAAGGTTGAATGAAAATAAATATCAAATAGTCGCTGTCAGAGGTGGAATGGATCATGCATTTCAAATGAACAAAAATAATGATGTAGTCTGGGATAAATTTAATATCCAATTAAATAATGGTGACGATATTTTGCTCTATATCTTCGCTTCAAAAAAGAGTCTTTTTATTTCCCCTAATAGTTTTTGCATTATAAGTCATGCTGATGGGAGTTCCACTCTGTTGAGTTTGGCTGATTTTCAATTCACCCGGTTAAATTCATGGCGTAGCGAAAAATCAAAAACTACTTATCCCTCTGGTTGGACCCTTACAATCCCTAACCATCATTATTATTTAAAAATCATTCCAATAATAACAAATCAAGAAATTACCACTTTGAATACCACCTATTGGAATGGACAAAGTTTAGTTACTGGAGAAAAAAATGGTGCCCCTCTTATGGGTTATGCCTATATTGAGTTGTCAAAATACCTAATACGAAGTTATACTTTATAATTTTTAGGGAAAAACTATGAACATCATATACAAGTTCTTTATTTTAGGATGCATAATACTTTTAGTTGGGTGTGGAGGATAATATTGAGTGGCAGCTAAATTAGAGTTTCTCCGCCTGTTGCTAGATATTCCCATGGTGTTAATCACCTAGTGAATCATGTGATTTCTCGCCATTGTCCTCCCTCACTCAGTTTTCTGTCAGTTCACTGGCTTTTGACAAATCTTTTCAACTCCTGATTCGTGGGGCTTTATTGCCTTTATTATTTATTCTGCGCTGTACCGTTTTTCATTTTAAGAGCCTCTATTCCAAAAGTTTATCGGAAATCTCTGACATAGAAACAACGATTGTTGTATCCTCTGAAGGAGGCCTAAAAGGCGAAGCTCTTAGTCCACGATAGGAGGTGTTAAAAAAATTTTTATAGTTTCATCGTTCACTCTTAAGGAACCTCATGAAAATTTCTCGCGAACTTCTAAATCAAGCAGTAAAAGAAAAAATCCTTGATGCCAAGCAGGCTGAATCTTTATTTCAATTTTTAAAAATAAAATCTCATGAAGCCCCAAGTTTTAGCTTTACTTATATTATTTATTATTTCGGCGGACTCTTGGCCATCGGGGCAATGACTCTCTTTATGAACTTGGGGTGGGAGTATTGGGGTGGGTGGGGTATTTTTGTTTTATCCATCCTTTACGGGATTTTGGGTTTAGGGCTCACCGCTTTATTGGAAAAAAAGAATCTGAAAGTGCCTGCGGGTATTTGTGCCACCTTTGTAATTTGTTTAACGCCATTGGCCATTTATGGCGTGCAACAAGCGATGGGTTGGTGGCCGGACTCCAGCGTTTATCGGGATTATCATAGATACATACAATGGCATTGGATATTCATGGAATTGGGTACATTGGCGGTTGGTATTATCTTAATTTGGCTGTATCGCTATCCATTTATGATGATGCCGATTGCGGTGACTTTATGGTATATGTCCATGGATCTTGCCGCGATGTTAGGTCAAGAGGAAGGATTTAATTTTGAGCTGCGTTCGCTGGTTTCCATGTATTTTGGATTAGCCACGGTTTTGTTGGCATTTTGGGTGGATTTGCGTTCAGGTCCTTCTAAGGATTATGCATTCTGGTTGTATATATTTGGAGTTCTTGCCTTTTGGGGCGGGTTGACATGTCAACATTCAGACAGTGAATTATCAAAATTTATTTATCTTTGCATTAATTTATTGATGATAGGCGTAGGCGTGTTACTTGTAAGAAGAGTCTTTGTGATCTTTGGTGCCTTAGGAGCCGTTTTATACTTTGGCCATTTGGCGTGGCAAGTATTTGCCGACAGCCCTTTTTTTCCTGTGGCGTTGACTGCAATTGGAATATTAATTATTTATTTAGGAACGTTATGGCAAAAAAATGAAGTCTGGCTTACACAAAAAGTCCAGGCTATTCTGCCTAAAACGCTACGGGACACATTAAATGCAAGAGAGTAAGGAAATATTACGGGCATGTCAGGGGGAATCAAATTCGAGCGTATTGCTCTCATTATAGAGTTCGTGCGGGCTTTTTAAACCGTCGCCCCATCCCAAAGTATATTTCCCATGAGGGGATGCAAACGGTTTTCCTGTCAAACGTCTTAATAGATAATGCACGACTGTTTGACAATCGGTTTTCCCAACTTCATAGGGAACAGGCTGCTCTGCAGAAAGCAGATTAAAATCGTCAAAAAATTCATTAAATAGTGCAATGGCAGACTCAACATTAGCTGTTATAAGATACCTCTTAATTTGATATGCTTCTGCCCAAAATCCGTACACTTGTTGCTCATCAGCGGTTCTTAAGTATCCGAAGTTAAGTTTATTTAAGGTTGATTTTCTATTTTTATAAAGAACAAGTGTTCCTTCACAGTTGCCAGAGCCTTCTAACACATATTCAACTTCTTCTGTTCTATGATTAAATATACCAATGCCACAATGTATTGCTTTATCATGTGGAAAACCTTGAGGGATTACTCCCTGTTCTGCAAGCTTATCATAGAAGGATTTTATAGACGTTCTGCTTGCACTGGATGTGTAATAAAAACGCTCTTGGTTTCTCGCAATTTAGTCATATGAAGGCAACTTTATTAAAAAATAGTAAGAGTCATCCTATTGCTTAATAGTGACATAGCAGCTCTTGCTGAGTTCTTTCAGGAGAATGAAAAGAAAGACTTTCTTTAGGCGCAAATAAACTTCCGCTCCTGAAGTCTGCTCTCTTATATTCTGTTGCATCGGTTAAACTTGCCGTGGGTTGAGGACGATACCCTAACGCACTCAAGACTTTTGACGTTGTATTTCCAGGAACTTCTTCATGTCTTGCTGCCTGGGCGCTAATGGATGCGGCAGAGACAACCTCCTGTTGTTTAAGTCGATATAAATTGGCTAAAACAAGCGTGGATTCAAGTATCACCAAGGCAACCCCAAGGGCAGGATTCAAGGTAAACCCTAAGGCAACAAACAAACCGGCTGCTATTAAAGTGATCGTCGAGTTATAAGCTAGACTCACGAATAAGTTTTGGAAAATATTTTGTTTGGTTTTTTCTGCCACATCGAAGGCGGTTGCGATGGGGAATAATAATCCTTGTTGAATCACGATGCCTGCATGTTGTTGCGTGATGTCATCGCCAATATTGGATTTAACAGCAATGCCTACATCAGAATAGGCAATGGCGGTAATATCGTTAGCTGCATCACCCACCATGGCGACTTTACGGCCTCTGCTTTTTAACTGCTGAATATAACTTGTCTTAGGTACTTCACCAGGTTTAGTGGCAGCTCCCACTGCATTCGCACAAATATTATCTTTAGAAATGCCTAATAATGTGGCGTATTTTTCTGCAGAGGTTTTATCTGATCCCGTACAGATATGCACGGTTTTACCCAGGCGTTTTAATTGAGCAACGGTGGCTATAGCATCTTCACGCAAAGGGTCAGTTAGGGAAATTTGTCCTATGACGGTTCCTTCGCGCACGATGTAAATGGAGCCATTCTCAGGATTATCATAAGGCTTATCAATATGTGTAATGCCATTTGCCAATAACATATCTTGATTGCCTATCATGAATACTTCACCATTAATTTTGCCTTTTATGCCAGAGTGATGGCTTTTATCAACAGAAGTTATTTCTAATGGCTCATCGGAAACAATGCTTTGACCCTCTATATAAGACTTAATGATTTTTGCCGTTGGGTGATCAGATTGACTTTCTAATAGGGCGATATGGCGCAAAAATTTTTTATCGGTGATGCGTAAGTTGTGTATCACCATTTTACCTTGAGTAAGCGTGCCATTTAAATCAAAGACAATGGTGTCAATGTTAGCTGCCGCTTGTAATGCTTTGCCATTGTTAAAATGAATTCCTTGTTCAGAAGCTTTTTTCATGCCGATTTTAACTGCCAGAGGTGTAATCAAACTCAAAGCACAGGGGCATGCACTCACAAGAACGGAGATTACACATTGAATAGCAAGAGCCGGGTTAAACAATAAACCTATGACAATGCCTGATACCAGCGCTATTGCAAGTAAAGCGGGGATAAAATATTTCAATACTTTATTCGCAAATACTTCAACGGGTGCTTTTTCAGCATTCGCTTGATTAATATTTCTTGCGATTAATGACAGATAGGAGTTTTGGTAAGTTTTTGTGACACGCATGTTCAATGAAGGAATATGATCCGCTAAACGCATCCCAGCTTTCACAACATCACCTGCTTTAAATTTTTTAAGATCAGGTGAGCCATCGATTCGTGTGGTATAAAGCAGTGCATCTGTCGTTAATACCCCATCGACAGGAATAACACTCCCGCCGGTAACGATAATAACATCGTTAGGAATTAATGTTTTGACTGAAATTTTTTGGTTTGGATTCCCTTTTAATAAGACGATCGGTGGTACGCAATCGCGTACGTCTAATTTTTTACTAATTTCACCAATTAAGGTATGTTCAATGCCTTCGCCCAAATGCCAAAAGCCTAAGACAAGAGGGGCAGCTTCAAACATCATAGGTAAGCCAGGAACAAATAGGCTTACGAAAGAGACCACAAGAATGGTCAATGTGCTAATCGCATATAACGTAGTAGTATCCCATTTTTTTTCAAAGAGCGATCGCCACGCTGATTGATAAACACTACGTCCTAAATACAAGGTCATCAACGCGGTAAGACCTGTTATGATGTAGTAAGCAATCACAGGAATATTAAAACTCCCAATGGAAATGACGAGCAAGCCTATTCCCCACACCAAACCTAATGCCGCTTTAAGCCAATGATTCTCATGACCATGGTCATGAGAGTGGTCATGAGAATGGTCATGAGAATGGTCATGAGAATGGTCATGAGAATGGTCATGAGAATGGTCATGAGAATGGTCATGAGAATGGTCATGAGAATGGTCATGAGAATGGTCATGGGAATGGTCATGGGAATGGTCATGGGAATGGTCATGGGAATGACCACGGAAGCGGCTGTGTTTAGTATTTTTCCGGCGTTTTTAATGGGGGTAGGCGAAGTATGCGCATGAATTTCATGCATCATGTCTTCGTTGCCCCAAAACGTTTCTACCTCTACCATGTCGCTTACGGCAATACCCTCGGCCAACAAAAGTTGTGTTACTCTGGCTTGTATGGTCATTGCATCGTTGGATATACACAGCAAACTGACGCTTTTATGTTGGCTGGTCAAATCGATTGCTGCCCGTACTAATCCCAATCCTTTGACTTTATCCAATATCCGTTCAATTTTTTCTGTGGTTTGCTCCTCATCGAGAAGTTGGACATCCTCTAAAAGGTGAAATCGATGATTACTATAATGCATTGGTTTCCTCCACGTTAAGGACCATATGGATGTTAAGAGGATAACGGTTCACTTTTTGCGAATTCCCATTTTGAAAAGACATGTTCTGGCTTGAGCGTAGTGGTTTTTCTTGTTCTTAAAAAAACTGATAGGGCAATGGTTGGACATTGGTTGCATACTGTCTGGC
Source organism: Legionella oakridgensis ATCC 33761 = DSM 21215 (assembly GCF_000512355.1). Taxonomy (NCBI): domain Bacteria; kingdom Pseudomonadati; phylum Pseudomonadota; class Gammaproteobacteria; order Legionellales; family Legionellaceae; genus Legionella; species Legionella oakridgensis. Next base: position 265,563 of record NZ_CP004006.1, read on the forward strand.
AAAAAAAAGTGTTACATTGTAACACTTTCTTGCTGAAGAACAAGAAGCATCAAAATAATTTTTAGATTGAAATCATTTCTGCTAGTCATGCGGTTACGATTTGATTATTTCTCTGGGGAACAGGGATTGTGGTAAAATGGCAGGATTAAGCTATTAACTTAACTATCATTGATGAAACATAATTTATTGGACAAGGCCTATAAGCATTGCATAAGCCGTGGTTATCGTTTTACCGGACCAAGAGAGCGCGTCCTAAAAATATTGGTGGATGAACGAAAGCCTCTCGGTGCTTATGATATATTACAAAAATTATCGATGGAGATTGATAATCCTAAGCCGCCGACCGTCTATCGTGCCATTCAGTTTTGGCATCAAGAGGGATTTATTCATTGCATTGACAGCCTTAAATCTTATGTTGCTTGTTTGCATGGGCATCATGTTGGGCAAGCTCAATTTCTCATTTGCAACGATTGTGATTTTGTTAAAGAATTAGAGTGTCTTGTTGATTTTTCTGCCATTACCGAAGCAGCAAATGCCATTCAATTTTCAATTATAAATTATACGGTAGAAATCAAAGGACTCTGTGCTCACTGCTCGATTAATTAATACCCATTTAAATATAGCCCTTTTCAGTACGAAAGCTAATAATCCTAGGATAGACGCTCATTGTAAAAGAGGAGGAATAGCCATTCATGAAGAAGCATTTGATAAAGTGGGATTTGCCAGACCGGGTTTTATACATATTGAAAAAGAGAACAGACGGATGAGAAAGACGTTTTAAAAAATCATTAAGGAAGCAGATGTTCTTTTTTTCACAGGAGAAGATCAGGCGCGGCTTGCTGAGAGAGCCGTGGATATTTTGACGAAAGGGTGTGTTTACTATTGAATAGAAATAAATGCCTGCGTTTTTCTATTCATAACACAAGAACGATGACGTCTTATAATGATAAGGAAGTATTTGCGAATGATTCAAATTAATCATTTAGATCATTTGGTTATGACTGTTCAGGATATTGAAAGAACTTGTGAATTCTATCAAAACGTATTAGGGATGGAGGTGCAGACCTTTAAAATGACACGTAAAGCGTTAAAATTTGGGCATCAAAAGATTAATTTGCATTTAAAAGGGCATGAATTTGAACCAAAGGCAGTATCGCCAACCATCGGAGCATTGGATCTTTGTTTTATTGTTAATACACCGTTGCAGGAAGTGATCACGCATTTAAATCATTTAAATATTCCCATTGAAGAAGGCCCAGTTGAGCGTACTGGTGCTGAAGGTCCCATCCTGTCGGTATATATTCGCGATCCAGATAAAAATTTAATTGAATTGGCACAGGTTGGAAGGCAATGTTAGATTTTGTTTTGCCTGGGCAGAAAAAATTAATTTACTATGTTAGGCTCGAACATTGGGGACAAATGTATGAAAAGGATGACAGTTCTTGCTTTTTTAGCCATTTTTTCAGCGGAGTTGTCGGCAAAAAATTGTGGTCAATTTATGGGAAAAAAAATAGTGACCTCCGCTGGTATAACATGCGCCGAGGCTAAACGGGTTTATCGTTATTTTTCTAAAGGGAAAACTGCCCCAGGCTGGACATGCGGTTTATCAGCAGGTGCTTGCTCCAAAGGAAGCCAGGGTTTTACTTTTTTATTTAATTAACGATTGACTCTGGAAGTGATGGACTCTTTAGACCAAACTTGCAGGCCTATTTCGGTTCGCAAAGAATAACATTCTTAATACTTCCGTGACAAATTACAGGATTTCTGTTATCAAATTCTTCATTTAATCCATGCCAAATAGAAGCTACTGTGGCGAATCGATATCCAAAAATTCATGCTTACATTTTCCCTTTGATTTTAATTTCCTCTATTATTTTAGGCGGCTTAATGGGGAGTTTTTTTAGCCAAAAAGCACAAATGCTTAAGCCTATAGGGGATATCTTTATTAATTTGATTTTTACCATGATTGTCCCTCTCCTTTTTTTCAGTGTTGCTTCAGCCATTGCTAAATCAGGCTCTGTTGGAAGATTAAGAAGAATCCTTAGCTGCATGGCAATTGTTTTTCTAATCATGAGTATAGTTTCTGCGATTTATGGGTTATTGATTGTCAAACTTTTTCCTCCTGCACAAGGTGTTTATCTACCCTTAAAAATTGCCGGACAAGAACATTTGCCAAATATTGCTAGTCAGATCGTAGGGATTTTTACCGTTTCGGAGTTTGCTAAGCTTTTATCTCATGAGCACATGCTCGCATTAATTATGTTTTCAATAATAACAGGGCTTGCTGTCACCATGACTGGGGACGAAGGCAAGCCATTTGCCAAATTGTTGCAATCTGGCGAGTTAATTTTTATGCAGGCTTTTTCCATAATCATGTATTTTGCGCCTTTTGGATTTTTTGCCTATTTCGCCGTGCTAGTCAGTGAGCTAGGGTCGCAACTCATAGAGATTTATTTTCGTATAGCCGTTCTCTACTACCTCGCCGCCTTAATTTACTTTGTTATTGCCTACACAGGATTTGCCTATCTTGCAGGTAATATGGCAGGTATAAAGTTATTTTGGAAAAATGTTTTGATTCCTGCTTCTACGGCGATTGCAACATGCAGTAGTGCAGCCAGCATTCCAGTTAATCTTATAGCGGCTTTGCGGATGGGAGTTCCTGCAGAAATCTATGAAACAACCTTACCACTAGGAGCTTTTATTCATAAGGATGGGTCCGTTATTGGCGGTGTCTTCAAGATTGCCTTTTTATTTGGCATTTTTCATTTAAGTTTTTCGGGATTATCTGTATTAAGTCTCGCTTTTTTTATTTCAATTCTAGTCGGAACGGTAATGGGAGCCATTCCAAGTGGTGGAATGCTGGGAGAGTTGCTCATTCTCACCGTTTATGGGTTCCCTCCATCCGTGTTAATTGCCGTTGCTGCAATTAGCATAATTATTGATCCTCCTGCAACCCTGCTAAATGTGACAGGTAATACAGTAAGTAGTCTGATGATTACTCGCATAGTCCATAGAAAGAGGCTGGTTAAATGCGCCGATTCTTTAGAATCGACGCATATTAATTAACTGCTCACCCCCAAGTCATAACCATTCCTGGTGGCTTAGCGGTATTCCAGCCTGGTACAAGGCCCAGTTGAGCGTACTGCTGTATCAATGACTTCTTTTAAAACCATCCTCTCTTAGCGCTTCTTGAGCTTCATCTACCTCATTCAGGCTGGCTTGGGCGGCCTGAATCGTTTGCCTTATGTGTGCAAATTTAATATCGAGGCGTCCACTGTCGCGTTCAATTCCTGCCAGTTCTGTCGTATAACGCTCAGCCATGGTATGAAGAACGTCCAAATAAATGCTGATTTCCAATAGAGAAGAAGAGTCTTTCATTGCCCTCATGGCGTAGGACAGTTCTTCGAGGTAGTGTTCGGCAAGTTTGGATTTTGCAATGGTGCTTTCACGTTTAAGTACATCGCGATAAAACATTGTTTTAGGACTGTTCAAATAGTTATTAATTGATTCAATATTGCTTCTTATGATGTGTTTAACGCTATGAAAGATTTGTGATGCCTGAATTTGATACCACACTTCTTTTTTATGGCTTCTTCCGTCGCCATGCTCTACCTGTATGGCTTTTGCAGACAAGCCTGAGTGGCTGGCAGGTGGCCTACTTAACAATACCGCGCATTGTGAAATATCCATGCCTCTATCGTTTAAGTAATTTAAAAAACGGTTGATGCTATACAGTGAAGGCTGATAATGCCCACTGTAAGTGTTAATACACATTAATTTTCCTTGTTTTATTTGCATTTCGCCAGCGATAAGGACTGGAGCACCAGCATTCATGGAGGAGTGGGTCATACGGCTGCCAAAATTATCCGGATGTCCTCCTAAATGATTAAAAACGGAAAGCTCGCCCATGGCATTTAAAGTAAATGCCACATAACCTTTTTTCCCATGAGCAACAAAATTGGACGAGTCAAAAACAATGCCGGATTTATGAAATAATCCATGGCGAATTTCAAGATTAAAAGAAGCTCTTTGTTTCACATTAAAAAAGGTTATACGATAATCAAGGTCATCTGTTTTGCTTTCATCAGTCACATCCAACAAGTCTTTTCTGTAAAAGGCTTCTTGAATTCTAGAATCATAGGATATGCCTGATGAGTAGGTTGCATGAAATACCGGTGCATCCGTATCAAAGCGATAAGGTCCTGAGGCCAGGACAGGGATGTAGTTAGGATTCATCCCTTTTTTATGTGCTCTATCCGCCATTAGTTTCACCAATAAACGATTTAAACCGTCTTTTTCTAACGTTAATTTATCGATGTCGAAAACATAGAGCATAAAGTCTAAGGCTTGTTCACGTTCATTTACACTTAATGATTCATCTTGATAGTTCGCCCAGGACTTATCAAGTCTTTCTGCTAACGTTCCTTCTTTAGAAGAGAAGTAATCTATAGGCATAACTGCATACTTTTATGGAAAAACATGGTGTATGTGTAAATATAGCGCATGGGCTGGAAAACAGGCGTTAAGGATAGTTCACTATGTTTAAACAGATTCATTGTAATATTTGACTCAGACTTGCAAAATCAGGTAGAAATAAGGTTTTATTTAGGTATTTCATAAATATGGATATAAAACAATATTGCTCTTATTTGATGCTCATGTTGTGCAGCTCTGCCTGGGGAATCACGGTTGCTCCAAGCAGTTTCGAAAGAGTCATAACCATTACTGGGGGAGTGGCTATATCCCAGCCTGGTGAAACTCAAACATTATATCCTACGAATGTAATAAATATTCCTATTATAGGATTAAACAATGGTGTGCCTGCCGTTGTGGGTTCAACGTCCATAACCAACACGGTTGCCAATACTTATAATGCCAGGAAAGATTGGCAAGTAATGGGAACAGGTGAGGTATTTTTGGGTTTGCAATGGCCAATCAACCCTTTGCTTATTAATCAGCTTGGTGTTGCTTTTGGTGGGGCTGGAGAGGCGAATTTGCAAGGTACAATTACTATTAATTCTGTTCCGAGCGGTTCACAATATAAGTATCAAACCAACCATGGAAAAGTGGTTGCTCGTGATAAGCTCTTATTTTGCTTGCCAAACTATCCTATACAACCTTTTATAACAGGTTCATTTGGCGCCTCTTTTAATACGGCGCATGCTTATTATACTTATCCCATTATCAACTCAAGTGTTTCTGCTCCTTGGTTTGAAGATAAAACACAATCTTTTAGCTACACGTATAGTCTTGGGTTAGGTATCCAGAAAAATATTAATAGAAATTGGAATGTGGCACTTGGGTATGAATTTGCCGATTGGGGACGAAGTGGCTTAGGAAGTGGCACGTTCGGCGTTCAAGACGATATTCAAATATTGGGGACTTCTTTTACCGTTTCAGAACCAGCTACGTATAATGGTCCAAAATTATCTCATATATACACTCATAATGTGTTGTTGAGCGTGAGTTACCTGTATTAATGGGTAGTGGGAAATCAATTTCAGCAAAGAACTTACAAATACTATGCAAGACATTACTATTTATCATAATCCTCGCTGTTCTAAATCAAGAGAGGCATTGGAAATACTACGAAACAAAGGTTTTAATCCTATTGTGATCGACTATCTCAAAACGCCACTTGATTTTGAACAATTGAAGACATTACGGTCTCATTTTGCGTTCAAAGATTTCGTTCGAACCAATGAACATGTTTTTAAGGAACAGGGGTTATCATTGGACAATGAAGTGCAAATTTTACAGGCCATGCTAAAAGAGCCTATCTTGATGCAACGCCCAATTGTTACTTATAAAGGCAGAGCGGTGATAGGGCGTCCACCTGAGAAAGTTCTGGAATTATTTGATTAATTGTAACTCCCCACGTCATCCCGAGTGCAGCGAGGGATCTCCAGCAACTGGCAGGTATTAAATTAATGTAAAAAACACTTGAAAAATTATGCGGTTATGATCAAATAGCTGCATGAAAGACCATGAACAAATCATCACAACGCTTTTGGCAAAGATTGCTGAACTGGAAAAAATCGTAGAACAGCAAGCTGCACAAATAGCAGAGCTGGAAAAACGACTGAACAAGAATAGCAGCAACAGCTCAAAGCCCCCGTCAAGTGACGGGTTAGGCAAACTACGCCGTACGACATCACTACGTGAAAATGGGAAACGTAACAGTGGTGGCCAAAAGGCCACAAGGGCGAAACGTTAAAACAGATTAAATCACCAGATATTGTCAAAAACCATGTATTGCTAACATGCCCGGATTGTTATGGTTCATTACTTTCAACGCCGATGATTGGAATTGTGAAGCGCCAGGTTTTTGATATTCCACTACCCAAAATTGAAGTCACGGAACATCAGGCTGAAGTAAAATATTGCGAGTGCTGTAATAAAACGATAACAGCAGCATTTCCTGCAGGTGTTCTTGCCCCTGTCCAATACGGTGAAGTTATTCGTAGTTGGAGCGTGTATTATCAATATCAGCATTTTATTCCAGAAGACAGGCTGCAACAGTTGTTTTATGACCTGTACGGAATTCAACTGGCTACTGCAACACGGACTGGATATAACCGGATTGCCTTTGATACATTGGCATCATTTGAAGAATCGGTATTGTCTGCAGTCAAAACTGCTGCCGTAAAAAACCTGGATGAAACAGGGTTTCGTGTGGCCGGAAAAACACAATGGTTGCATGTGGCATCGACTAAAACGGCAACTTATTATCACATATCTCCAAAACGAAAATCATTACTGGATGGCCTTTCAGGTACCGTCATTCATGATCACTGGAAAAGTTATTACAATTTGGGAGGTGTGGAGCATGCCCTATGCAACCAGCATCACTTGCGTGAATTAAAAGCAATAACCGAGCATGACAAAGAACCATGGGCACAGGCTATGACCCGACTATTACGTGTGGCTCTTCGCTGTCGTCATTTTAATGAACATCATGCAATACCTGTTGCTCGCATCAAGCGGTTGACCAACATCTACAAGAAGATTATTCGAGATGGGCTGGCGTATCATGAAACGCTGCCGCCATTGCCATGCAAAGGCAAACAGGTCGACAACCTCGACGGACAGGTCACAACCTCTTGTGGCGTTTATTTCATTACAAACAAGACGTTTTACGGTTTCTTCATGATCTGGCAGTTCCATTTACCAATAATGATGCTGAGCGTGATTTACGAATGATGAAACGCAAACAAAAAATATCCGGTGGTTTTCGGACCGCTCAAGGCGCTGAACAATTTGCTCGTATCCGAGGATTTATCAGTACGATCCGTAAACAAGGATTAAGCATTATCAGTTCCATCCAATCTATATTTTCTGGTACTATCCCTGTGTTATCAGGAATCTGAGATAACAATACAGTCCAACAGAGCAAGGAATAGTATATGCGTACGGAGTCTTGCGTTTACCTTCTGACCAATAAACACAATAATGTTTTGTATACCGGTGTTACCAATGATTTGATACGCCGTGTTTATGAACACAAAAATAAACTGGTGGCTGGATTTACCCAAAAATACAATGTGGATCGACTGGTTTATTTTGAAGTTTGTTCAGGCATCGTCATGGCTATTGAGCGAGAAAAACAAATCAAAGGGTGGTCTCGAAAAAAGAAGCATGATTTGATTAATGCATTGAATCCTGAATGGAACGATTTGTATCCATCGCTACTTTAAAAATTGTGCCACTGCAGGCAGATCCCTCGCTGCACTCGGGATGACGTGGGGAGTTACGATTAATTTTGCTGCAGTATTTCAAAAGATTACGAATAAATGGATTGCCCATCCAGCTCCCAGAAGTTTCATCTGCCTATTGGCACATATAGACCACCGCTGGCAACCATGTTTTGGGGAAATCATACCTACTCCAATAACGCTCGAACTAATGCTGTAATCCGTCCGGTGGGTGAAATCAATTCACTTAAAATGGTGAAATGGTTGGCATGAGGGATTTCTTCATAAGTAACTGGCAAACGATATTGTATACGATGAATTGCAAAATCTGCGGTTTGTTTACGCATGAGTGGTAACTCCGCACTTCCCACCAGTAAAGCAATTGGCGTGTCAGCGCCTCCCACTTGCAGAGTAGGGGACTCATGAATAGACATGCTTTTATTTAGCTTTAGACCAACATTAATATAGCTGTGGCGAATAGGCTCCAAATCATAGAGTCCACTGATTCCTACTCCGCCTATTACGGAAGGATGGGCCAGAACCATTGCGGTCAGATGTCCTCCTGCAGAGGAGCCTGCTACGACAATCCGCGTTGGATCTCCCCCTAAAGAGCTTGAATGTGCAACCAAAAAATCAAGGCCTTGATTGATCTCTTCCACGATTTGATCCAGTGTAATTTCAGGCGTTAAAGTATATTCGATGATTGCTACATTAATGCCATGCGCCATTGGTCCGCTTGCCATTGCTCTAAAGCGCTCTTTCGAATGCATTTGCCAATAACCCCCATGGATAAACAAAAGCGTGGGAGCTCCTTCTTTGGCTTTAAAGAAATCGAGCCGGTTACGTGGGCGAGGACCATATTGAAGATTAAGATGTTCAGGGAGACGAGCACTAATGTCCGCAGAACGCTGCTCCCAATCAGCGAAAATCTGATCTCTATTCGGAATTGCTGCGGTGTTATTATATGCTCGGTTCAACTCTTCCTGACTCAGATTACGCCAATCCAAATTATTCATGGTTACTCCATAAACCAAGTAGGCTTGCCTACAAAAAGTGGTTTAATTTCCCCTATTACTGTTCTGTTTATTTTAGATAATCTTGAATGATTTTGCCGTAAGTTAAACACTTAAATGATGTACGGTTGTCTGATAGGTCAATGATGGTTGTCTTCAAGAGAAGGACGTCAGCGTATGTTAATTATTTATTGATATATTATTATTAATACCATTAAATTTCTGGGCGGAACGCGTCATGTCAATGAGTAAAAAAGACGCTGCCATGTTAAGTGCTGAAGAGAAATTGGCTTTAGGCATACAAGATGAGGATGTTCTTGCGTTGTTATCAATAGGGACATTGTCTGAGAAAATAAAATTACTTCAAGAGGGAGCTAAGGGCGAAACTCCGTCTGAAAACTCGGTCTGGCTTTCCATTATTAAGAGGCTCCCGTTTATAACGGATCTGGTTAGCCGCATCAATAAGGGTGGAAATGTTGTGACTCAGTTAATTACTTTAAAAAAAGGAGTCACAGCAGCACTTAGCACGGCTGGAACTGCCATTCATGGCATTGGTATAGGGGTGGCTGCGATTGACTTTTTGCGTATTCCCGGTGTTTATATCGCCTCTGCTATTGCTGGCCAAAGACCTCCGCTGACTTTGTCTAAAGCCGGTAAATTTACTTATTCCAGCGTCATTTTAGCCTTAGCTGTGATGGTCATAGCTTTTCCTCCGGCTGCACCTTTTATTGGTATAGCCGCTGCTGCCTTAGGAATGGGGGCAAGTGTGTTTACTATGGCCAAGTTAAGTTATGACCGGAGACAAACCAAGAAAAAATTAGTTCCGATTAAAGAAGAAATAGAGAATATCAATAAAGAGCTAGATGCTGTAGCTCAAGAAGCTCAGCACCTAGAAGACAAGCTTGAGCGCTTGAATAAAGGTGAAATTTTAGACATAAATAAAAACGCCTTAGAGAGTCGCTTGGCCGAGATTAAAGAAGAATCTTATGAAAAATTAAAAATTTTAAATGCGTTAAATACGACCAAGTTGCAATACGAGGCCAAGTTAAAAAAGATGGGGGCGACTGCCTTTATGGATAAAGGGGTTGCCATTGGTTTAGGTTTATTAGCGCTCGCTGGCGCAGTGGTTGTTCTGTTTTTCCCCCCTGCAGGTCTTGCTATGATGGGTGCGGCATTAGCAGGAGGTATTAGTTATATGGTGGGACGAGCCGTTTTTCCTTATGCAAAAAAACTGGCGACTTATCTTAGGAGTAAGGAAAAGAAAAAAGACCAAACTAATTTTATCGTAGTGGATGAAGATAAGGATAAGGAAGAAGATAACTTTTTCATGGATGAAATAGTGTGTATCAGGCATCCTGGTTTTGGTATTCTTAAAGGTCAAGAGACGAATGCAAACGCATCAAAGAGACTTGAAATTCAAGAAGATGCGCAAAGATTGATGGCAGTGGTTCGTGAATTTCCTGTCATCGATGAAGGATTGGAAAATTCTCATAAACAGGTGGAACAAAGCAAGTTTGGATTTTCGCCTGTAAAAGTGGTGCAGAGTGAAGAAGAGGAGTCAGAGATTGAGCGAGAAGGCACAGAAGATAGTAAAGATAAAAGAAAAAAATAGATGAAAATCTATGGAGATGAAGACGAAGGAGTAGGTGAAGAAAGTATATTGTATATCTTATTGCAATTGCCGGTGCTCTGTTACAAAGATAGTCCGTCCGTTATAGGGTGTCCATCGGAGAAAAGCTTGGATCTGCTTAGGTAACAGTCATTGCGTGATATAGATTTAACTGCAATATGATTAATAATGAATTAAAATAGCATTCATCGATTTGTTTCGTTAGCTAAAGATTTAAGGCTTAAGATGAAGATATTTAATGCAATGTTTTCCAAAGTTAATGGTGGGTTAGAGCAAGTGTTTTTGAATTATATTCCCGCTTTATGTTCACAAGGAAATCAGGTCATCCCAATTATTCATCCTAAAGCTCAAATAAAAGATGCTTGTCCCAAAGAAAATCTCATCACCATTCACAATTATAACCAGCATGATCTTATTGCTATTTTCAAATTGCGAAAGCTGATTAAAGCGTATAAACCAAATTGTATTATTACACACAGTTATCGAGCCGCTTATTTATTCAAAAAAACCAGGACTAGCGTTCCTAAAATTGCAGTATGCCATGTTAAAGGCCATTATGATTTTGGATCGGATGCCATTATTGCCATTACAGAGCAAATGCGTGAGGACATTATTAATTCTGGAATACCGGAACATACTGTATTTACGGTACCTAATATGGTTCACATTCCCGAGCATTCAGTTTATAGGGAACCTAAAGAAACAGAGATTCCTGTTATTGGCGTATGTGCACGATTTACAGCGATTAAAGGAGTTGATGTATTTATTGAGGCACTGGCTGAGCTGAAAAAAAGAAACATAGCCTTTAAAGCAAAAATCGCTGGAGATGGACCAGAAAAAGACAACTATATGAAATTAATTCATAGCCATGGTTTGGAAAATGAGGTGATTTTATTAGGGTGGATTGAAAACAGAAATGCATTTTATCAAGATATTGACTTATTTTGTTTACCTTCGCGCGAGGAAGCGTTTGGTTTAGTCATTTTAGAGAGCATGCTCCATTCATTGCCCATGGTTCTTTCTCAATTATCTGGCCCCATGGAAATTATAGGCAATTCAGACAGCGCACTATTCGTTCCCTCAGGAGATCCTGTGCGCATGGCGGATGGATTAGAGCGCATCATAAAGGACAAAAAACTCGCCAAAGAACTGGGGTATAAGGCATTTCAACGGGTGCAAAAATATTCCAGCGGTAACGTAGCCCCCATTCTTCAGAGTGTCTTAGACAAGGTTTGCAGGAATTATCAGAAATAAACGCAGCAAACTCATGAGTATTGTCACCCTTTAATCACATCGTTTGATAAATCAATTTGAATTTTTGGTAAAATTTGTGCTACTGTGATAGACAATATTTTTATCAATTAAGGCAAGGAGGTCTCAAGATATCCATTGGATCACCAATTCTTACGGTAAATTTTTAGGCTTTATGGAAGAAAACTCTGGATGCGTTTGATGGGCACTGCCACATACTGGCAATTCTAGGAGAAAACCATGATGCGAATGTTTGGGATTGGTAGAAACCCCACAGCAATTTTATTACGTACGAACGTTTCTTTAACTTCTTTGTCGCGTCTTTCCAAGATGCCCGTAGTGGTTGAAGCAAAAACCCCCACGGGCGTTTTTGAACATAGGGCATTCACCACAAGCATTACTCAAGTACCAAGTCCGCAATTTTTTGAAAAATTAAAAGCTGAGGAACACCGACAATTCACCCGAAAAAAACGTGCGCGGTTTGATTACAGCGACAATCACAGTGCAGCCCTTGCACTGCCTTATTCTCAGCAAGAATTGGAACGAAAGCAAGATGATCAACAGGCGCTTCTTGCCATGTCTAAAAAAAATGTGATTGAACATGCTAATCGTCGAGTTGATTTATTTTTTATACGCTAATTGCCTACTATAAGACTGGCATTGTGCCAACGAGTGGCCACACAAACCTTCAGCATGGTAAGGGACGCCATGCCAGCACCCAGAGAACGATAACCGAAGCTTGCCATAGCAGCCTTATCCCTTCCTTGCTGGATAAGACCATTTATGAGAGGGGTGGAAAAAGACGAAAGAGCTTGATTTGCAACACTCATTTTATGGATAGTTTAAATTCAACGGTTGAGCTGCCTTCCTTTGTAAATGATTTTGATGATCTGTTGGAAAGTGCTTGCCGGGAAAGTTGTTTAAAAATCTTGGATGATGTATCCGTAGGAATAATAAATCCAATAGAAGGATTGAGCGCCTTTCTTAACATGATGCAGAATATTTTAAACAATTTTAAGCGTCAGGCTGAACGTGAAAATCATTCGGCAGTAACAAGACATTCGTTACTCGGGTCACGGGGCATTAATTTAAAAATGATTGATCTGGTCATGCATGGTACTTTATCCACGACCTTTTCAACGGAAACCAAGGCGGCTTCTGATGATTATATTCAATTGATGCTTAGAATCACGCCTGAAGAAAAAGCATTGTGTGTAACAGACAAAAGGATGGAAGATCAATTGTATTTGGAGAAAATCACAGTAATTCAGGACGAAATCTTGCAAGCGAAGAGTATGCGCAGTTCTCCGGCCGGGACATAGTCCATTGAGATAAATCATCTAATTTATTTATTATCGGAAGTGCAAGATTCCGATGGATTTGATTGCCAGCACCAAAGGAGGTTGACCTTTGTTGTAATGTATCATGCTAATAAAATGTTTAAGACTGACTATAATTTTTAGTTCATGATGATGTTTTGTCTATAAACGTATCATTAAATTTGAAAGTTAAAGGAATGAACCATGATTAAAATAGGCATTATCATTGGCAGTACTCGGCCAAACCGGGTTGGAGAGGCCGTTGCAAAATGGGTGTATGAACAGGCACAAAAGCGGCAAGACGCACATTTTGAATTAATTGATTTGCGCGACTATGACTTGCCTTTGCTGGATGAAGGAATACCTCCTTCGTTAGGAAAATACAGTAAAGAGCATACAAAAACATGGGCTAAGAAAATCGCAGGATTGGATGCGTATGTTTTTGTAACACCTGAATATAATCATGGCACATCAGGTGCTTTAAAGAATGCCATCGATTTTCTTTATAAGGAATGGAATAACAAGGTGGCCGGTTTTGTTGGTTATGGCAGCGCCGGTGGTGTGCGTGCGGTGGAGCACTTACGTCTGGTAATGGCTGAGCTGCAAATCGCAGATGTATGTGCGCAAGTTGCACTATCTTTATATACTGACTTTGAAAATTTTAGCGTCTTTAAACCAGCCGAGCATCATCTAAATTCATTAAAGTCTTTATTTGACCAAGTGATTGCTTGGGGGAATGCGATGAAAACATTGCGTTAAGACATTAAGGCAGTAATGATATAATGATATCTGCTGCCGCCAATTTGTCTTCATTGAGCAAACATGAATCAAAAACCTGAAATAGGATTGCATAAGTACGATCTGGATACGCCGTGCCTCGTTATCGATGTAGATGCTTTGCAAGATAATTTAAACGTCATGCAACAGCATGGTTTGCATCATCATGTGAATATTAGACCACATGCAAAAACCCATAAATGTTCGCAATTGGCGAAGTTACAGATGCAATTTGGTGCCATAGGAATTTGTGCCACCAAGATCTCTGAAGCGGAAGTTTTGGTGAGTCATGGAGTCATGGATGTGCTTATTACTTCGCCCATTATAACCAAACAAAAGCTTAAAAAACTTGCTCATTTACTGCTTGCGGCTCCGCAATTACTTGTTGTTACTGATAACATAAACAATGTTTTTGATTTAAATCAGATTGGTGAATCAATCAGGCAATCGGTTCGTGTTTTAGTGGATATTGACCCTGGCATTGGGCGGACAGGGATTAATCCCGCACAAGCGTTGGAATTGGCCATGGCCATTGACCAATGTCCATGGTTAACTTTACAAGGCATTCAATGTTATGCTGGCAATTTGCAACACATCTTGTCTTATGAGGAGCGCAGGAAAAAATCAATAGCAGTGATGCGTATGGCTGCGCAGGTACTCAATCTATTCCGGGAGCATCATTTGCAATGCTCTATTCTGACAGGATCAGGAACGGGAACGTATGACATCGACGTTGCAGTGCCTGAAGTCACTGAAATTCAACCGGGTTCCTATGCTGTGATGGATGTTGAGTATTATGCGATTGGCTCAAAACATAATGCCACTGCTTTTCCTGTTTTTAAGCATGCGATGACGCTTCTTACCTCAGTCATTAGCAGTAATCGGCAAGAGCATGTTACGGTTGATGCCGGAACAAAAAGTGTGTACGTTGATTCATCTCATAAACCACAAATCATAAACTTTAAAAATCTTCAATACGATTGGGGTGGCTTTGGCGATGAGCATGGCAAAGTCACGGCGATTGATCATGCCAATTTGCCCAGACAAGGTGAGGTTTTGGAATTGATTGTTCCCCACTGTGATCCAACCATTAATTTATTCGATAAATTTTACATTACAAAACAGGACGTTGTTATTGATGTATGGAATATTGATATGAGAGGGAAAGCACAGTAGTGCGTTTCCCTTGTTTAAAAAAGGATTGAATCATTTTATTTGTTTAATATGAATATTTTGATTATCGGTGGAAACAAACACGATTTTCCAATCGTGTGGTTTGATTTCATAGGCCGTTGGCCAAAAGTTTCCTACGGCAATAGTCACCAAACGGTCTGTATCATTGTAAGCGAAAAAATAACCCCCGTCTGAATTTGCAGCCATGTTGGTTTTTAAAGCGTCTGACGTTGGCGATTGTTGATAAGCAAGGCATTGCTCCACTTCATAAGGAGTTTCCAAGGCATTGCTTAATACAAAGCGATTGTATTTTTCTGTATCTTCTTTTTCGATCAAGACACGAAAAGTCAGTTGATTTTGGCCTGTTTGTAAATAGCTTGTATTACCAGGAAGGGGATGGCCGTTTAATTCAACGTTTCCATAAGAGCTCGAGGCAAGCAGGCGTGGCTCGAATAATAATTTAACATTAACATGTTCAAAATTATTGATACGGCAAGTTATTTTATAAAGAACGTTGATTTGCAACGTATCTAAAGAAACATTGTAGGCTATTTTTTGAGATTCTGAAGTGATGGCTAAAGGTAATTCGATTGAATTTTTTGCATATGCGTATAAAGGCATCACGGCTAAAAGCAAGGCAGGCCATTTTTTTCCATAAAACAATCCAAATAATACTCAAATTCACTGCTATTTAAACATGAGGGGTGGTTTGAATCAATTAAATAGATTGGAAGATAAGATTTTACACTGTCGAAAAGGTTAAATAATATTTAATATGTAATTATTTTTACCATTATGGTACAATGCGTAAGTTTTTTTGAAAAATGGCTAGAGGATTTTAAATGTTTGATCTTATTCAATTATGGAAAAATACAACCTTGCAAACCGTCAGCGCAGAGCCTTCCCCTGCCTCTTATGCGCCAGATATCAAGCCTGCAGCAATCAATTTTGATGCACATACCACGCAGTCAAGTTTTGAATTTAAAATACCTCCTCACGTTATTTTTGTAAAAAATATTAAAACATTAGAGTCCGCTGATTTTTATGAGAATTTGCCAGAGATACCCTTGACCAGAGAAGAGGAAGAAGCTCGTTTGAAAGTGGTTGAGGAGCAACAAGCGCGAAATCCACGTTTTTATGATGGGAAACAAATGATTATCACGGGAGTGGTTTATGACGAGAGTTCCAATACCCTATACATGGAAGCTAAAAAAGTTCCATATTCATTTATTGTCACTCTTAGTAATAAAAAATTTCCTGAAGGCAGTGCTTTATATGAACTCAACTTTTTTAAAACGGGAGTGCTTGCGCCACTCATAACGCGTAATGGTATGTCTATCTTATTACAAAGGGCTGCACTTGGATTGTATTCTGTTCCCGGTGGTTTCCTTGAATCTCACGGCGATGAAAAAAGACTCAACTTTGATGATGGTCGAAATTTGGTTTCTGAAACAGCAATGATTGAAATAAGCGAGGAAATTGCTGGTATTAAGGATACAAAAGACTTGCGTTTTCAATACTCCACGCCACAAATTACCTCCATCTCATTTCGAAAAACGGATACTAGTCCTGTAGGAACGGTTGAATTTGTTGCCCCTTCCTACGCAGATTGTCATAGCAGTTATTTACAACACGTTTTTTTGCATAATTTAGCTCAAGATGCTCATGAGCATACTTCGCAACATGAATTGATTCCTTTGGATTCTCGAGAACGAGAAGGGCTTCTGGCAAAATTATTAACGGGTCCAGTTAGACTGCCAGGAGCTAGCTTGTATTTACCTGTGGCATTAAGTTTAACTCAACTTGAAAACCAAGAGTCCATGATGCCTTTACCAAGAGCAATCCCCTACAGTTCTTCGGTTGCTTGGCCCATGAGTATTTTTACAGCAAAACCGGCAAAGCCTTTAGCTATCCTTGATAAGGAATCAGATGGTGAAGAGGAGCGACTGGGATTTAATTTAATCTCCTAACTAAATTAGGAGATAGTGACACAAGAAATAGCTGCAGGATGGCTTGCAGCTATTTTTATAGCTAATTCAAAGTTATCTGCGAAGAAGTTTTAAATACGCTTGCTTTTTTGTGGCTTTTCGTTTTTGGCGGTGGCAGCTCGGCTGAAGATATCTTAATCAGTCGAGATAACCACTCCTGATCGTCCCATTGTTCGCCAGAAATGAAGAGAGAAGGCTTGGCTCCAGGATAAGAGATGCTTTCTGTGTAATTTCCTATATAGGCTAAAAATAAATTGTGATTCTCGTTCTGGTGAAATAGTAATGCCGCCGATAGCAAGATCTATTTCTCCCCGTTGTAATGCCTCGAACAAGGTTGCATACGTCATTGGATGAAATTCGCATTTTTCAGCCATCCATTGCGCAAATGGCATGCATTAAATCAACATCAAAACCAGTTTCTTGTGACATAATGAATGGGGGATTAAAGAAAATATTACCTATTTTTAGCGCACATGTGGCGCTTATTTGCATGAGGAATAATAAAACAGCAACCATCCATTTCATCATAATGTCCGCAGGCAGTTAATGATATAACCATTACTTTTATTATCGACCGGCTATTAATAAACTACAATTAAGCCCTATCGGAAAAGGTCCCTAATGAACTAACCATGCTACGGTTTGAGACCTTTAAGACAGGAAAAAATTTGTTATAAATCAGTCGCTTTGCTAGAAGCTCATTATTGAGCATAGGAAACCTCATGTATTTCAAAAGAATAAGCGTTTTGCTTTTCGGTATTTTAAGTGTTTTGGCACAAGAAATTCTCTCAGCTCAGGCAAATGATGAATCCATGTTGTCCAGTTCTTTTTCTCCACTGCAACGATTGACAAGGTTGCACGCGGTTAACATTAGCCAAGAACAATTACCCAAACCGTATGATTTCTTACTCACGCAGCCACTCATGACACCTGGGTTGGAGCATTATTATCAGCGCACGGGAAAAATTAAGATAATAAAGGTTGTTCGTGACAGGGAAAATAACACCTATTCGCGTGTCATTACGATGGTAATGGACAGCGACAAACAACGAAATAATGCAACGATAGCAGAACGACGTAAAGAAGCAATGACTGTTGAGCTTGCATTGATTACCATCAATTTCAATGAATTATCCGAAAAAATTATTGCAGCCATTCTCACAAGTAACGTGCCTTTTGGCACACTCTTACTAAAAAATAACATTCCGGTTTATGATAGCGACCGACAATATTTTACCATTCGTTGTGATGAATACCTTATGAAATGGCTTCATTGTAAACTTGGTAGTCGCCTTTATGGCCGCACTCATTTATTAAGAAAAAAAGAGAATGATGCCTGGATCGCAAGCGTTATGGAGATTTTGCCTTGTTTACAAGGCAGCGGATGGGGTAAAAGATGTCATTAAAGGAAGCAATGGTATGCCTTATAACATAATAGCAGGGTATAAAATGCCCTATCATTTCTGATTCTATGGGTAATCACATAGATAGAATGAAGGCGATTACCCATATAGGATGTTCCAATGTATTAAGCGCTTTTAAAATGCATCGATGCAGGAGTTGCTTCCTGAAGTTCTGATGATATTTCTGGTGTCTTAAATGCTCGAAGTGCAGTATGCAGGGCTGATTGTTCTTGCGACCAGAAACGATTTAATTCATCTAGCACAGCATCCTGATCTTCTGCATTGTGAAGGCGGCCAAAATCGGCTGAGAGCTTGTCGCTGATTTTTTCCATTAGGGCTCGTCTTGTTCCCCATGTTTGCGAAGCCCTGGCATGTTGTTCATCGGAGAGATTAAGAGTCATGGTTTCTTCAACCACACGGCTGACAGTACGGATTAATGCACTTACTTTTTCCCGATCACCCTCAAGGTGATTGATGTCTTGCAGTAAGGCTAGAATGTTTTCTTGCGCAGCACTGCATGCCTGACTCATCTGATATCGTTTATAGATAAGTGGAATAATGACAACCGTATGCGACAGCACAAATCCAACAAAACTTCCTGCCATGCTGTATAAGGCAGATCCTAAACCAAAACCACTGTCAGCCAAGTTATACCCCATATAGGCGCCTGCACCCGTGGCGGCAATAATGACCCCTCGCTCAATGAGCTGACGGGTGGTATAACGATGACGGCCGGAGGCAAGAAGTTCACCCACACGAGACCAGTCCACAAGATGATGAAAACGTGCCGTTAAAGCATTTGCTGTTTCTGTAGGGAAAAAACCGGGCATGCTATAGACTCCATGTAAAACTATTATTCTAGCTGGGTTGTAATGATGCAGCAACTGTTAATAAATCAAAAGAATAAAAAACAAGGAAAACCCGCTCATTTCAATCTTATGAAAAAAGAAATATTACTTTTGTCCGAATGTATTTATACTTAGTCTGGTTTTGCAAATAAAATAAATGATTTGTCTATAATTTGAAAAGTATAAGCAAAATCTGTATATAGATATAGAGGATAAAAAACAATGCCGTTGAGACAAACACAAGCAAAGCGTCTTTATGGCCTTATTCGTGGCATGGAGATACACAACGTAGTAGAAGTTGGGAGACGCCGGTGGCAGATTGATGCCCCTTTGGGAGCGGTAGCTAACTTTGATGGTTTGCAACAAAGATTGCTCGATATCCGTAAAGCTAGTCTTGACCGCAAATCTATGATTGTGGATTTTGATGGTAAACCAGTCAGAGTTTTCCCGGATACACCAGGTCAAAATATCAATAGTGATGTCAATGATATCTATGCTCGTGGTATTGATTCAGCACGAGCAGTAACCGAAATTTTGCGATTAGTACCAGCAGGTATTTCTATAAGCCGTATGGGCGATTTGGGAATAGAGCATCCAGCTAAACGAGTGCTTGTAGAATTAATTGAGCGATTTCAGAGAAATATGGCACATCATGAATCAAAGGGTGATGCAGGATTAAAAAATGCCAAAGAGGAGTTACAACGGTTTAATGGGGCATTATCGGATTTGTTAGTCAGGCATGGTATTGTAGAACAACGTGAGCAGGCCAATAATGCCATTGGTTTTGTCCGCGATTTTTTATGGAAAAGGGATTTGTGCACGGCCAGTTGTGTGCTTGATGGCAACATGCTGCGTTATGCTGAACCTATGACGTTTCATGGAGGGGATTCGCAATTATGGGACGGTGAGCAACCCTGGAAAAGAAAACTGGCAAGCTCTGTTGGTGCCGGTTGGTTAGAGCCGTTTTTTAAAGCACATCTTGCTGATTTGCAACGATTGTCTCCCACTTCCATGTCACGTTTTACGCCTAATCCTGCCAATGCATTTGACTGCACTGATTTTATGGTGAGTGCTGATGAAGTAGCGCAGATGAGTCATCATGTAAGAACGGCAATTGCTGAACCTTTAGCGGTTGGTTCAACCAAAAGCCGTTTACCAATTACCATCTGGAATCACCGGCAATTGCTGGCAAAAGAGCGGCTAGAGGCAGGTGTAAATGCGTTTATGGAAAAATGGGGAGCGCTTTATCAAGAGGGTGTCATTCCTTTTACCGTTCTTCATCAAACATTAATTGGCGATGAAGTGACATTTTCACCGGATCAGCAAAAATCAAAAGCGTCCAAACTTCATGGCAGTGTGATTGATTCTAAAGAAACAGCCAATGCAGCGATGCGTACCTGGTTAGCAGCGCATCAGATTATTAGAAATAAAGCGGATGGGCGGATTGAAATTTATCCTAAATCAGAATCACGTCCTGTGCCCGATGGATGGCAAGAAGTTAAAGTCGATCTGCTGGAAACCAATAACGGCATTAATATGTGGAGTGCAAGAACCCGCGTACGAAATCATGACGTTAATCATGCTCGGCAATTAATTGGTACTGCCGCAGAAGTATTAACCAGAGCACAACCGCAGCCACCGAATCAGGATCTTAACACGATTGTTCGCTTTTTAAACTCATCTGATCATTCTTTCATAACTCCGTATAAATTTCGAGGTCCAGCGGTTAAAGAGGCGATGGTTCGCTTAACTGCAGAATTAAGAAAAGAAGATGGAGCGTTTCGTCATTTGCCAAAAGAAACTAGAGAAAGTCTGGCTCTGAGCATGCAGGCGGCGGTTGAATTAAAATGTACTGTTCATGAAACCTGGGCAGGGTCATTCAGGCGGAATGTTGACAATTTTACCCGTGATTATTTTCGCAAAGTACCGGTGATAGGGCATTTAGCGGATTGGGTAGTTCGAGGAGCAATGACATTGGTAGGATTAGGACTTAAACTGGTTACAGGTATTTTTAGCCTCCCTCAAATGTTGAAACACCGTGGCGAAAGGAAGTCGGTTTATAAGGCGGCCTACGAAGGAATACTGGCTGAAAATTTGGGGCAGTTGCAGGGTGGTTGTATGAGTTCTGCCGACAGGGCTTTGGAAATGGCAGAACAGCGGGTTGCGATGAGAAAGCAATTCGCTGCAGAAGGCAAAATTGTCAGTTACAATGATAGCCAAGAAGAAAAAAGAGCATTTCTGTCCACTTATGGCCGAACAAAAACCAAACATGATCAGGTTGAAATGGCCACAGGGACTGCCGGTACCAATGATGGTGAAACACGAGGCATGGTTGGCGGTGATTGTTTGATGTCTTCACTAGAAACCGAAGCTGAGCAAAAGCAAGCAAAATTGTTAGCTGGATTAAGAAAAGGTGATTATGATGAGACAATGACTACTGCTAGATATCAATCCAGCCTACCTGTTGGTGAACGCCCTCGTGGGGAGGTTTCAGAATATGGTAGTGATGCTCCTAAACGCTTAAAGCAGCCTCTTTTAACAGCGGTTGATTATTCTTCTAGCGAATCTTTAAGTAATCGCTCTCCTGCTTCTTCGTTAAATGATGAAGAAGAACGTCATTTTAAGTTATGATAATATTTATAGAAAATTAAGACTTTCAAGCAAAACGAAGAATAACACCAGAACAATAAAAATTCTTACATACAAATAACGTTGCGCTTTTTTAATGTCGTGAGCGGCCATGATTCTTAACTCCCTTGATTTATGATAGAAGTGGCTAAATAGCATCTTGCTATCGTTATTGATGATCTTTCCTTGCTGATTAAACTGATAAGGAAGAGTTTTCTGAAAAAATGGTTGTCCATAGTCTACAAGTAACTGTTCACCACAGGCGATGTCTCGGTTTGTTGAATAAACAACGAGTTCTATGCCATTAAGATAATAAGGCATTGAGGTTATGTTAGCGGCTAACGCTTCTGGGTTGGCAGCAGGATGCGTAGCTGCAGCATGATTAATAAATCGAGTTATATTTCCATATTGGCGTGCATCAATATCCATGTTGAGGCAGTCTTTTTCATGTTCAAAAACATAAGCCATGTTGCCACGGTTAATCATTTTTTTGATGCCACAATAGATAAATAAGTGTTCATTTTTTTTAATGACCGTTCTACTGAATACACCAAAACCAATCATTGGACTTATATAGCGTAATTCAAGTCGTCGCAAATCAACGGGTGTTTTTAATAATTCAAGAGCTTGGGGCTGTTGATAAAACAGGGCATCGCCATTAACCTGCGCGGGAAGGTCATGAATGGTAAATTGGTCGTTTATAACAACCTCTTCTATAAATTTAAATGGATAATGATGCAAATGGCTAATCAATCCTTCAAATTGCTTAATCGTTACTAATTCTTCTGCAGGTCGATGGGAATGAATTGAAAAATACATCGCTCTAGTGTTTTGTGCATAATGAAAGTGGGGCGATGGATTGATTTTAAATTGGGCGGTCAGAGGATTATCTGCGTGAATAAGTGTCGCATATACTCTTATCCCTGCTTGCAATAAACCTTCTATATCATCGTATTCATAATGAAAGAAATCATCCTGTCTTGGGATAGGTACAGCGCTAAACAATGGATGGCTAAATTCTGATAAATGAAATAATTGCTCTAACTTGATTTCAAGCTTTTCATCAAGCGTGCAGGTTGAGGTGGTGATGTCAATCATCGCCTGCCGATATTGCAATTGGGGATTATGATTGGTAAGTATAAGACGCACTAATTTTCCAATTTTTCTTATAAGCTGGTTTTTCTAATCAATTTGGAAAGGCCAGCTACCCATAATAGGTGATAGGGGCATATTAAGCCTCTTTTGCTAAAGGGGTCACTATACAAGCTTCTTACTCATGTTAATTTAACCATTGATTTAAGAGATATTCAAACGCTTGTCGTGCTGATTGGAGTGAGATCGAATCGGATGACTGGGAGAATGCAGATCATCACAATGCGCTGCATTTTCAATGATGGTATATGTTAAATTTGGATTGGTATTATTGCCATTTTTCTCAGTCATTGACAATGTTGACCAGGGATCATTGGAGCCGTTGGTAAAGTAAATGTTTGATGTTGAGAGCTTCATTAAAGGCAAATAAAAAAGTTCATTCGTGTAGTCTGTATTCACTGGTGTATCGATGCCAAAGAGTCGCAAGCAGATATTTCGGTGATAGTCATTGTTAATTAAAGCGGAACGTGAGGAGTGCATGCGATCAGGATTGGCATTTTGCCAATAACCATATTCTTTGCAGGATTGATAAAACCATTGGCGAAGTCCAAGTCCTTTACTGTAATCCTCCGGGTTTTCGCTCATGGCCCCTTCGGCGGTTAATTCCAGCGCGGTGATGTCCCATCTTGCAAAAAGCGTTCTGGCAAAATGAGCATAACCTTCGAGGGCAGTATTGTTGTTTGCTAAAGAAGAGCAAAATTCATCATGCATACCATATTGTACCGCGGCAGCTGCCGTATCGGCGACAAGATAAAGAAAATCAATGTCATCATGCACCTCTTCCGCGTTAAATAGGGTCTTGATGGCAGCAATCCGGTTTTTATCTGCATTGGCCAATGCTTCTTCAATGTCACTGACAGCCAGGCGAATCTTGGCCGCACAGTCTGGTCCAGCCACCGAAGCGACATGAGCATCGTATTCGTAAAAATCTTCTTTTGCCATCACAGGTGCTGATGAGGCCAGAGCTCCTACGATCAGCTCAGGATAACGCATGCGGTAATAAGCGGACAGTGAGCCTGGATAAGAACCGCCAAAGGCAATCCATTTTCCTGTCCAGTGATTGCGTGCGCTTATGGTTCGTTGAAAGTTCGCCAAATCTTGTAAGGCTGCAGTCGTTGTTAAACTCAGCAAATGGTCGGTAGTCAAAGTGGCATAAGGTTGGCTTTTACCATAAAAGCGATGTTCCAAAGCAACCAATTTGGCATGAAATGTTTGCGCATAATCTCTGATGGCACCGCTTAATGCTTTGGGAGAACAGGCGGCTTCTCCGCAAATATAAAAAAAGACCGGGGAATCCTTGGATGGTCCATAAGTTTCATCAAGATAATAGCGTTGTACAAAAGTACCGACTGCGGGATGTTCGTGATCAATCCATTGCTCAAAATGAGCAGTTTTTATTGATGTAGGTAGAAGATAGGATTTTTGTTTTTCTAAATATCGTTGATGATAAAATTCCAAAGGTCCTGCCACATTTACTTGGGTGAATAACATCAGCAAAATGGCGGTTAGGAGTCTTTTTATGTTCTTATCCATGGCAAAAGTTTTTTGATTTTAAGATAATCCTAACCAATTCATCCTAAGTGTACAATTCTAAAAGTACTTTCTGGCTCATAGGCGCTTGCGGTTATGAGGGCTGAAATAATTAATGTCTGGGCCCACGGGTATGATTTGGTTGGGATTAATCATGGTATGGCTATAATAATAATGTCGTTTGATGTGACTAAAATTGACCGTTTTTGCCACACCCGGCCATTGGTAGAGCTCGCGAACATAATGAGAAATATTGGGATAATCTTCAAGACGTTGCTTATTGCATTTGAAATGACCATGATAAACTGCATCAAAACGAATCAGCGTGGTGAACAATCGCCAATCGGCTTCGGTGATTCTTTCGCCAACCAGATAGCGGTGGTGGGCCAGGATGGTTTCAATAAATTCAAGGGCATCGAATAACGTTTGATATGCTTTTTCATAGGCGATTTGTGTGGTAGCAAATCCGCAGCGATAAACACCATTATTAATATGTTCATAGACAAAATCATTAATTTTGTCGATGGAGTCTTTTAATTCATGCGGATAATAATCATCTTGGTTGCCGGTGATGGAATTAAAAGCTTGATTCAATATACGAATAATATCTGCAGATTCATTATTAACAATTTGTTTGGTCTTTTTATCCCAGAGCACGGGAACG
This sequence comes from Legionella oakridgensis ATCC 33761 = DSM 21215, assembly GCF_000512355.1. Lineage (NCBI taxonomy): Bacteria > Pseudomonadati > Pseudomonadota > Gammaproteobacteria > Legionellales > Legionellaceae > Legionella > Legionella oakridgensis. The sequence goes on from NZ_CP004006.1 coordinate 290,633, forward strand.
GTGACACGGCCAGTGTATTCGGGATCATGAGCGGTATATAGTTCGTGCAAATAATCGTAATGATTAATTGCATCTCCCGTACTGCCTTCATGGATTTGAAATGTCCATCCATGTTCCAGCATGTCAGGGCTCACGACGGATACCGATATATGATCTTCAAGCGCTTTTAAGGTCCGGAAAATCAGCGTTCGGTGAGCCCAGGGGCATGCCAATGAAACATATAAATGATAACGGCCACTTTCTGCTTTAAAGCCTTTCCCGTCAGGGCCTGGGCTACCATCTTCTGTAATTTGGTGGTGAATTTTTGCTTTTTCTCGTTTGAATTCACCTTTATGAGATTTTGTATCATACCACTCATCAACCCATTTCCCTTTAAGCAGCAAGCCCATGATGCTCTCCCTAAATTTCTCGTCTTTTTTATTTGTCGTTAAACAGGAATTTTTTATTCTTGAATACTTCCAATTTAGTTAAAAACTCCGGTAATGCAAATGTGATTATTCTTCCTTTGTTGATGTTTTTGCGATAAAATTGTGCAATTTGCATAAAATTACTTGTAATCATGAAAATCATTAAATTAACCAATAAAGAATTTACGGGTGATAACAATCAATCACAAGGCATCTTGTTGGCTCTTCTGGCACGGAAGATTGAAATGGAGCATTCAGCGATTGAAGAAACGGAATTAAGTATCGATACACTAACCCCGGATGCTATCGTATTAGCCGCAGGTGATCATGGTTTAGAGCAGACTATCCGTATTAAGGAGCGATTTCCAGACGTGCGTGTGGTTTGGTCAGGTCATCAATTTTTTGAAATATTAAATCATATGGCGGTGTGGCCTGATGTAGTGGCTTTGCCTAAAACGGCGGTCACTGTCGAACAAGCCGCATACATTCGAATGCATACTCATCTGGAATTGACTCAAGGAGTTGCGCATTGCGTCAACGACGAAACTGTCGCGGCTGATTTTTCCCAATTTAAAGGAGAGTTGCCAAGAGATTACACCACCTGTATTGGTATTGTTCTTGCTGGGGATGCCCCAACTGCTGCGGGTAAAATGCGCTGTTTTACTCCGGAAGATGCGAGAGAACAAGCCAAACGAATCGTCTCTCATATAAAATCCAATGGATTATGGCATGAGCATACAGCGGTCATGGTGACGAATGGACCAAGAACGGGTAAGCATAATCCTGTAACGGGCGAGCTGCTTGTACCTGATCCTCATCGTACGCATGCTCTGGATGCAAGTTCGGCGGCATTTCTTGCTGAGTTAAGTGCACAATTGCCAGGGGTCAAAATCCATTTTTATGATTTTCAGTTTGACGCTTTAAAAGAGGGGCCAAGCGCCTATAAACCCATGATGCACCTGGTTGTCAACAGTAGGCAAGGCATCTGGTATGTTCCCTCCGAGTCAACGTCGATGGTAACAGAAAGTAGTTATCTGGCAGAAAAAGGGGTGCAAATCATGGTTTATCATCCAGGCAGTGAAAATGATAGTCATCTAAGGCATGCCCTCGATTATATTAGGCTGGGAATTGTAGCGGATATTGCTCCAATCCTCCCTACGTTAGCGCTAATGCCGGTGAACGAGCAAACAGCAGCGTCTCAAATCGCACAAACAATGATCGCTCGCTGGTCAAAATTGGCCATAAAGCCTTATTTATCATTAACGACCTTTGGCAGTCCCGCCGCGCAGGACGATTCTATTTCCCTGGATGATAAGGCCAGAAACAGTGCATCGGTTTTAACGTCCTAAATACCAGATTAAGTAACAGATGAGGAATGGAAATCTCAGTCAAAGGCGGTTAATTGCGCATGACAGGCGAGATCATATAAACGAGCCAGTTGATTTGCCGTGACGCGTTCTGTTGATAAACTCGGAAGACGGTTTATATCAAAAAAATCTATTTCCGAAATTTCCAGATTCTCTTTTGCTTCCCCAGAAAGGATTTCACAATAAAAAAAGCACTTATAAGTATGAGGCCATTGCGGGGGATGATCGTGTTTTAACTTATCCCATAAAGCAAGCAAACGTTTTGCAGATACTTCAAACCCCGTTTCTTCCCTGGTTTCCCTGACAGCGACTTCAGAGGGTGATTCATTGACGTCTGCCCATCCACCAGGCAATGCCCATAGTCCATCGGCTTTTTCCCTGACCAGCAGTAATTTATTATGTTGGAGAATAAAAGCACGCACATCTATTTTAGGGGTGGCGTAACCTTTTTGTAAGGAAAATATATGTTTAATATCTTCCAGGGGTTTGTCAGCACAATGGGCAGCCAATTCCGTTATAATTTCCCCAAGTCTTACATAGCGCTGTTTATCAAAATCATTTTCTGTGTATGCCAGACCAGTCTGTGATATTGCTTGGATTTCTGAAATCCATTTTAGCCATTGGTTATTGTGAGCGGTCATAGTGTCCTGCTGTTTTAAGTGCCACATAAGATATAACATGAATTTGTTATTTTTTCAGCCGTTCATCGAGCTTCTGCTCCAGGAATAGGAAGTAATGCATGTTCATGATGACGGAGTTTATGCCAGGTTAATAAACTTAAAAAACTTACTACGATTAAAAGGCGCATATAGGAGGTTGTTGTTTCAATACTTAACAGGCTGGTAATAAAACTGAAGAATGCAGAACAACTGAATTGGCAAAAAAGCGTCAAGGCTAAAGCAATGGCCATTTGCCGGGGAAAGGGACGTACAACTGCAGCAGTGGCCGAAGCCACAATAAAACCCGTGCCGAAATAATAAAGCATCATCGGGATAATAAAAATCCATAAAATATGATTTTGCATACTGGTCAATAACCACATCAAGGCCGCAGACAATGCAAATAAACGCACACCAATGCCAGTCAATTGCGTGCTTTGATAATAACGAACCAACAAAGCGCAGCAAGCCGTTCCCAATAGATGCATGATGGCCATAGAGGTTTTGACCATGCCATATTGCGTGCTGCTGAAATGAGCGCCTTTCATGAGAATAAATGAAGCACTGGTGTTAAAGGCTGATTCACCTGCCATCATTAAGGCTGATATTAGCAGATAACCGATAAAAACCGGATGGTGAAATATAACCTTACTTTCTTTAAATAAGTGGCTTGTAGCGGCATGAGAGGTGTGCGTTTCTTGTATAGCTTGATGGTATAAAAGCAACATCAACCCATAAGCAGCCATCAGCATGGACGCTATCTGCCAATTCCAATAATCATTAATAAGACCACCTGCAAACGGCAAAAAGCATATAAATATTCCAGCTAGGGTAAACAACCAGGCAAAACAGCCTGTGGCACGTTGTGCATTGTATGTATCATTAATCATTGCTCGTCCCATCAAAAGTGTTGCACCAACTGCAACGCCTTGGATAAAACGCAGCATCAGAAAAATGTGGATGGAAGGGCTAAAAGCTGCCAGAAAATTACTGCTTGTGTAGAGCACTAAACCGAAGATAAAGACAGGTTTGCGGCCATAACGTTCAGAAAGAATGCCCCATAGCAGCATGCTGATGGCTTTACCCAATAGAAAAACACTAATGGTCAGCTGCGCTGTTCCCGCGGGAATGGAAAATAAATCAGTCAGTGCCGGCAATGCTGGAGCAAGAAAATGGACGTCCATGTTACCTAAAAACCAGGTTAATAACACCATAAATAAAGCAGTTCTAGTCATCATTTTATCTTGGAATAATTATTGAAAAAAATTATCGTGTACCTTGACGTTAATAGATGGTAGGCAAATATCAGCATAGCAACGAACCCATATATGGCTGCAACGATCAGGAAAAAAGTGCGAAATGATAGCCAGGTTGCGATGACACCACCGCATGCTATGCCGGAGAGATTACCTAGTTTGGCAAGGGAATTGGCGATTCCCAGCGCATAGCCTGTTGCTCGAATACGATCAGTTAATAAGGAAAATAAGGCAGGTAACAACGCCGCTAAGACAATGCCCCAGATGATACGTGCCCCTGCAAAAAGATAGATGTTTCCAGCAAAAGCATGAGCTATCATCACAAGCGCACCTAAAAAGCTGTAGCCTAGCAGATATTGATTGATTCGCGCATGGTTTTTCCGACAGCGATCAAATTGCCGTCCACACCATTCGGCGCTACCTAAGAGACCGGCTGCCGGTAATGAATAGAGAAAGCCAATGAGCAATGCATTGTTTGGATATTGCTCATGTAAGAACAGAGAAAAAACAGGGTCTGGCAAAAATCTCGCAATTTGAGTCAACGTAATTAGTAGACACAGAAAGAAAAGCATCCCTTTTAATGGGGGTTTGGCATGGTTTTCATTTTTAGTATGAACAATCATGGCTTTTTGTGGCGTCGCTGGCAATTGCTGATGCATTAGAACCGTCGTTAACAGACAAATGATGGTGGCTGTAGCGTACAGTCCATGATAGCTTGTGCAAGCTAACACTAATCCTCCTGCTAATCCTGCTAACAAGGTTGCCATCCCTTTGGCTGCTTGTAAGCGCGAAAGTTGTCTGTTTTTCTTGTCCCATTCATGAGCACTTAATGCGTAAGCTTGCATGGCTGCAATAAATCCGGCAAAGGCTCCTTGAGCAGTGCGAATTAAAAGAATCCATTCGATAGAGGGAGCAAATATCATGCTGGCCTGAGTTAAAACCAGCGCCCAGGCAGACCGCATGAGCATGGGTTTATAGCCATAGCGATCCGCAGCCAACCCCCATAGAGGAGCCATTAATAAATTGGCGACCATAGGCAGGAATAATGCCAAAGTATTATAAAACACCACCGCTTGCGTGGAATGATGAATGGCTGTTATCAGCAACGGTAAAAAAGGATTTGTCATTTCCAATGCAAGCAACATAAGAAATTGACTCAAAAGAATGGTTCGCTGCAATCGCTTGGTCATGAACAGGCACTCAATGGATTGGCAATGGCAGTATACACATCGATGGTTTGCTCACGATTAAGCCGCATGGTGAGCAAACTTTTTTGTTGCCAAGGCATAGACAATAATTGGTGCTGATGCCATTGATGAAGGTGTTGATCGGTTTTCGTTTTTAATACGTCAAATTGTTGTTGCAATGTTTGATAAACTTGGTGCCAAAGTGAGTGACTCGATAAGCCATAATGAGCGTGCAAGCACTTTATCCAGTAGCCTAGGTTGCTTTGCAGGTTGCCATGAATAAATTTATTGCTCAGTTCATCTAGACGAGTACAAGTGATGGTTGAGTCAGGATGCAGCTCTGGTTTAATCACTTTACTATAAAGAGGATGCGTGCAAATTTTAATGCCGCCCAGATCACGAATGACCAATCCTTTCGGTTGGTTATTTTCAAAAATGACCAAGGTATTTTGCTGATGGGCTTCCAAGGCTATCCCATAGTGGACCAGCAAGTGCAATTGACCCTTAAGGACAATTGCACAATAAGCTGCGAAACATTCTTCTGGATTTATTTGACTGGTTTCTATGATTTCTAGCAATAATGGAGTTTGGCTGACAGGGGATGGTGCAAACAGGGCTGCAAGCGGGACCAGTTGCTGGGAGTCTTTAAGAGCATTTAAGGGATTTTCCCGAATCAGCATGGCGAGTTGCCTTTTTTCATGGAGAGGGATTGCTGGATGAGTGATGTTAATCCCAGCTAAATCGTGCGCTAAAAACAAGCGTTCTTCATAGTATTGATGTTGGGCAAGTATGTGATTGACCCAGGACGAAACGGTTGGACCATTATCGATGGAGGCTGGTGAAACGGTTCGAAAAGAAGACGTCGTATGAACATCGACTGCCAGTTTGATATGAGGTCCGCGATTAGATAAAGACATCATAGTACGCAATGACATCGTTGGCATGGTGTTTTGGTGATGAGGGACAAGAATCAATTGTTTATCGTCTTGCAGACTGGCGCCTAACGTGTGTTGTTTATTACGCCATTGCCAGGGATGCAGGAGTAATGGGTAATAGTTGTCCGGATTTAAGCGTTTAAAATGCAGTGCCTGAGCCCAGCGTTGGTATTCATCGGGGAAATGGTAGCTCAATAATTGGCGGTAATTTTCTTTGTTTACAGAGGTGTGAGTGATGGTGCGATGGATGGCCGCCCAATGGATGCGAACCAGGGCATTAAATTCGGGAGAATATTGCATGACTTCGCAGCGATTAAATCCTATTTTGGCACGAAAATTTGGATGATAAGGGTGGCCAATGCAACCCCATTGCTCTAAAAACTGAGTAATATCCGAAGGATCATGTTGTGCACACAACCAAGACCATAAGCTAGGGTATTTTTTGGCGTGCAACCTTAAAGTCTGTTGCCAATGTTGGCGATAAGCCAACGCTAATGCCTGGTTGACAATGGTTTCATCTAACTCATTGCGTAAATCTTGCCAGCGATTGAATGCACTGGCAGGATTTGATTTTTTTAAGTCAATCTTAAGCAAATCAAGAAAGTCATGAACATGATGACTGGTTATTTCTCTATCTATGAGTCCTTCCATGATGGCTGCATGCTGTAATCGTTGCAAACATTGGCGATGCGCCAGGGTAATGAAATGATTCATAGCGGATTCGGTCATTCCAATCCCAATTTCAAATAATAAAAAACGTAATTGTTGACTCAAGTAATGAAAATTCCCGTAGGCTAAGGCCATAATGGCTCCTTCATTGCGTAACAAAAAACCTACTATAAATGATAATGATTATCATTTGCAATAATTTGAGGATATTAATTATGCAATTGAGTCAATTTTGGCTGTAGAAAATCAGAGCAAACGCATCTAAGTTTTGAACATGTATTTGTTAAAAAACTTGTCTTTGCTCCTAACTAACTTCAAAAAGTTAGTGCGGTACGTTTTATAAATCCCATATAAAGGCTTGCAAAGACGACATTCAGGATTGTTTTTGGTCACAAGATGCGGTTGCCCTGGTAGAAAATGCACAGCATCATTAAAAATGGACTATAACTTGCAAAGCAAACACCATTGCTTTGGATGAGTTCCCAACCACTGGGTGATTTAACCCCGAAGATGACATGGTGTTTGCATAGCCATAATCTTTGGCATATTGGAATTGAACCGTGCAATATCGATTAATATCACTAGAGAGACCTATGCCTATTCTTCGGGAGGGTAATTTCAAAGGCAATGCTTGATAAGAATGATCATAGAATCCTATGAGTTTTAAAGGGATGTTTTTAATGTGAATGGTGTAGACACCTTGTAGGCTGAAGGCACCAGGTGACGCACCTTTTTTGTTGTAACTGAGCTCATTTACTGCAAAGGAATTAATGGCTGTAACGTACGTCAGATAAGCACTGAATTTTTGGTATTTCATATTGATATAGGCAGCCGCCCCGGGAATATGACTATGAATGGGTCGAGCTGAAAACCCACCAAATCCCTTGTTGTATTGAAAGATTTGGCTATCGGCGATGGAATATAAGTAGCTTGCTCCTACATCAAAATAAGTGTGGTGTATGCCTAAGTCTAAATTGTAATACAGAGGGAGTGGTGATGATCGAATGCGTGAGTAGGGATGGAAAAAAGAAAGATTTACATAATAAGTGGCATCATAACCGAGAAAAACTACGGATTCGTTGGTTTGACCTAATGCTTTGGTCAATGGTTTGTATATCAAATCATTTTTGTAACGGCCAAAAGCCAGCCAGTTTTTTCCTGCTTGTACGGTCCAATTGGACAATTCAGGATTAAATTCCTCATAGAGTTGATCAAAATAGTATTTTGGAGCGATTGGAGTGGGCTCTGTATTGTAAATAAATAATCCTTTGAGTTTGTGTTCCGCAGTCATTTGTAATTCTGAATTTAATTTGATGTTTGATAATTGTTGGTTAAGCAAATATTTTTCTCCTTGCACGGCTGAATTCGTGGCATTAAAAAACAAATGGCCATCGTAGGTGAAACTTAAGGGGCCTGGCTGGAAATGGGGTATGCTCGCAGCTAGGTTAAAATGAGCGGTCACCATGAATACAATAAGGAAATAGCGGACTATTGCTTTAAACATGAACAATAAGCATCGGATTTATTTGCGAATGATAATCATTTTCATTTTAAAATAAAACCATGATGCACATTTTTTTCCGCGTCACTCAAGGTATAATAGAACTATGTTGAGTCTGCCTGTGGTTGGCGATGTCTGATTTTACTGCGGATTGTTTCCTGGCCTTTACCCATTTTCCGCTGCTGTTTTTTCTTACCATCATTGGAACCTTATGGTGGGGTCGAGGGTTCTTTTTACCAACCGTTTTTCTGATTGCATTTGATATCGTGGTGAATGTTGCCTTAAAAGGTACGTTTAAAATTCCTTTAGCTGCCGCACTTCATAAAGTGGGCTACGCTTTTCCCAGTGGCCATATGCAGCTTGCCACGGTCTTTTATTGCTGGTTGGCCAGCCTTACTGTTTCCTGGCTAGGCCGAGGCGTTATCATGATGTTATTAATAGGAATTGGCGCAAGCCTCATTCATTTTGGGTACCATAATTTATATGAAGTACTGGGTGGGCTTGTCAGTGGGATATTGCTGATGGTTGTTTTTCGCTGGTTATTAACGTATTACCGTCACTCTTTTTTCAAGACGTTGTTTTGGGCCGCCTCTTTGCTTATGATGTACAGCGGCCTGATGTACCAGGCCATTCCGCGACATGCTTGCGCGGCTTATGTTGCTATAGGATTGCTATTTCTTATGCAAAGAATGACGGTTGTTTATCGAGTGCGTCATGCTATAGACACCAGTGTTGGTGATGGTGGCCAATCGGGTAGCACTTGATTTTTGCCTCTGGGTGGTCTTTTAAAGAAACGAATCGGTAAATCCGTCTCGCTTGCAAAAAAAGGAGCCACCGCATCTAATTCATGTTCAGCTGTTGCGCTGGTAAAACGAGTCAGGGCGCCAATCATCTGGCCGGTTGTTGTATCGATTTCTGGAGTAAAACGCTTTATTTTGGTAGGCGTTTGTCCAGTGCCAATTAATATTTTATTCACATAGGTTAGACAGTCATTGTCTCCAAGCTGATAATGCTTCAGGGTAAACTCAAGGTTTTTCGGATGAGTTTCTTGCAAAATCCTATCCAAGGTAAGCATTTCAAATAATTTCTTTCCTGACACATGGCGCGTAGGTTCTGCTTGATCTACCCAGCGAGGAGATGTCTTTCGAGATCCAAATTCAATTGGAATGTCTGTTTTGCCATTAATACTAAAGCGAATAAGGGAATGATGACCTAAAGTACCATCGAATTTGCGATCAACCAGTCCTGAGGGAGTGGTGCAAACTTGGAATGCTTGCTCTGAGTCTAAAAAAGCTAAAAAAGCGGCTTCTTTATCTGGTTCATCTGCCAGGAATGTTTCAATGATGTATTTTTTAGTTTCATTTTGATAGAAATCATAATCTGCACAGGCATATGGGTTTTCGTCTTTCTTGCCTTCTTTAAAGCGAGTTGTATTTTTTTCTTCAAGTTCTGCACAGATTTTTTCAATGCTGTTAAGACAAAAAATCAAGTTATTTTCAAAATGGCTTTGAGAAAGTGTACTGGGCAGGCGAAAACCGATAATTATGCCAATAACCAGGCCACAAAGAAAGCCGGAACGGGCCCCTTTAAGCACATTAGGTTGTGAAAAAAGTCCCAAGCCTAAACCGATTATAGCGCCCAGGATGCCCACGATGATCCCTGTAATTACTCCGCAAATGGTCAGCACTATTTTTTTAATTTTCATGGGAGTGGTGTTGATTTGCGCCTGATTCATCAGGGAGTTTAGACGCAGTGTAATTTCTTGCAGATGTTTTGCGCAGGTTTCGGGCGTTTTTTCTTGATAAAGACGTTTGAGAGCCAACACCAAATCATGGGTTTCAGCCAATAAAAGCGTATGTTTCTCAGGATGCTTTTCATGCTGAATGGAGGCAACTAACAAAACAAGATAATAACTCAATTCGTTGGGTGGTAATGCTTTGATGTCATTTAACGTTTCTTCAAATAACCGTTGATAAATGAGTTGGGCGGTGTTGACTTGTGGCTTACTTGCTTCAACGGATGAAGTTAAAGAAGAGTTCGTGCGCATACAATCTACTTTCCGAAATTATTTAGGTTGGTTATTATACATTTGACCATAAAAAAGTACATAATGGCGAATCACAGTTAAAAAAATCAATATTTCTGATTTTTTGTCAATAAGATATTACGAATATAGGCAGTAGGCAAATTTCTATTGAATGGCAGCATGCTTTATTTTCATGCTGCGACATGACTTAGTGATTTATCCATTAACCGCGTATTTTAAAAAATATGATGACGAGCTTCCTTAGGGTTGGTCTACTAAGTGAGTTAAGCATCGACCCAAATGATGTCTTCTTCAATGCGTGTTCGATAGATTTTCAATTGCTTTTCTTTAGACAATTTTCCAAGCCATTTTCCCACAATAGGCGGCCAGGGAGACCAGCAGGCCACATCGCCCGTTTTTAAATCAAATGCACTTTTATGAAAAGGACAAATGATGGCGCAATCATCGGTTAATTTACCTTTGGTTAGTGGAAGCTTAAGATGTGGACATTTAGATTCTATAGCATGCACTTCATCTTGGTGCCACAGAAACAAAACGTCTTGATTATTGATGGTTAATTTATGACGAATTGCTTGTTTTAATTCATTGAGCGGTAATGCAGGTGTCCAAGTCATTTTAAATCCTTATTGTAGCGGTGGCTGGCCAGCACACCAAGTTTTTTTGTCCGCTGCATTTTACAACAACTATACTATTAAAAGGATGGATATCTGATAAAAAGAATAATTGCCATCCGTATTCCGTAGGAAGCGCAGAATATAAAAGGAAGACCGACCATGAAAAATAAAGATTTTATTTCAGATATCAAAAAAATCCGTCGTGAAGCTAGAAAACATTTAAAAAGAGGGCCAGTTACTGAAAATTATAAGCTTGATTTAAAAAATGTCATAAATTTGTTGAATGGGGCATTGGCGACTGAATTGATTTGCACCTTACGATATAAAAAACATTATTATAAGGCAGCGGCATTAGGTGCGAGTGTGGCTGCTACTGAATTTTTAGAGCATGCGAATCAAGAAAACGATCATGCCAGTCAAATTGCCCAACGAATCGTACAATTAGGTGGTGATCCGGATTTTTCGCCAGAAGGATTGCCACAGCGTTCCCATGCCGATTATGTGGATTGTGAAGACGTTGCCTGTATGGTAAAAGAAAATCTAATTGCTGAGCGCATTGCAATCGATATCTACCGTGAAATGATTAATTACATTGGCAATGCTGACCCAACCACGCGTAAAATGCTTGAAGATATTTTGGCCGTAGAAGAAGAACATGCGGATGACTTATTGGATGTTGCTGCGGAATATGATATCAATTTTGAGCAATGAGAAAAAACATACATAGTAGGGAAAGGAGATAGAGGTGAACGATAGGTTTAAAAAAAATCGGCTGTGGAAAAAAGTCGGTTGTTTATGAAAAAATCCCTATTAGTTTTAAGCATTGTTTTTATTTTGTTAATTGGCTGGGTTGGCTTTTACGGCTACGGAAAAAACCGTATGGAAGTGGTGCATCCTTTTTACGGAACGGCTGTCCAGGCTGCTTATGCAACGGGCACGGTTGAAGCCACCGTCATGATGCCCATATCCACTCATATTACTGCACGCTTGCTAAAATTATATGCTGATGAGGGCAGTGAAGTCATAAAAGGTCAGATCCTGGCTCAACTTGAAGACCAATATCTTCAAGAAACATTAAGAGAGTTAAAAGAACGGGAAGAACTGGCGCGTAAACGATATGAACGCCATACTCCTTTGATGCAGAAAGGCGTTACTTCCAAAGATGAGTATGATCGTATGGTCTCTGAATGGCGAGCGGCAATGGCCGCCGTTCATGGGGCCGAGGCTCAAGTCAATTATCTTAAATTAATTGCCCCGGCAGATGGTCGTATCATTCGTCGCGATGGTGAAATAGGCCAACTTATCCCAGCAAATCAGGCCGTGTTTTGGCTTTCCTGTTGCGCACCTTTGAGGATCGGTGCCGAAGTGGATGAAGAAGACATTGTGTACGTTCGCCGCGGCCAGGAAGTATTGATTCGTGCAGATGCTTTCCCTGAGCGTATTTTTTATGGAAAAGTACAAAGTATTACTCCTAAAGGGGACCCCATTGCGCGCAGTTACCGAGTCCGGATAAGTCTCCCAGAAGATACGCCGTTGTTGATTGGCATGACGACAGAAACCAATATCATTTTTCATAAAAAGCAAAACGCTTTATTATTACCGGCCAGTGCGGTGATGGCTGGTAAGGTCTGGTTGGTTGATGATGATAAACTTCGGCAAGTGCCTGTGTCGTTGGGCGCAAAAAGTTTAAAGCAGGTAGAAATTTTAAACGGTTTAACCGCTGATGATTTGGTTATTTTGCATCCTCGTGATGAATTAAAGGAAGGAACGCGCGTGCGCCCAGTTCTTGTTAAATTGGAACAATAATGAAATTGTTCGTGCTGATTGCGCTTAAGCATTTGCTTGCACGAAAACGGCAAAGTCTGGTTTCTTTGCTCGGTATAGTATTGGGCGTTTCATTTTTCCTAACCATTTCATCGTTGATGCAAGGGTCGGAAAAAGATTTTATCAAAAGACTGATTGATAATTCCCCACATATTATCATTATGGATGAATACCGTAATCCGCGCCTACAGCCAGTTTATCAACTCTATGAACAAGGCGCTATTGAACTACGCAGCATGAAGCCTTTGACCGAAACACGTGGTATTCGTGGTTATGAACAAATCATCCATTATTTGCGCCATACATTTCCCGGTATACGTACTTCTCCGGCATTGGTAGGACAGGCTTTGCTTAGTTATGCGGGAAAAGATTTTTCCATTACGATGAATGGGATGATTCCTGAGGAAATCAAAACCGTTTCAACCATTAACCATTATATGATTGCCGGTACGATTGATGATTTAATCGTTAATCCCGATGGGATTGTTATCGGCAACCAACTGGCAAGAAAATTGTCGCTTAAGTTGGGTGATAACATCACAGCTACAGCAACCTCTGGACAAGTGCGCACTTTTAAAATATTAGGAATTTTTCGTACAGGCCGTTCCGATTTTGATGCAAATCAAACGTTTGTCAGTCTTAAGCGAGCTCAAGCTTTGCTTAATCGGGTTAATCGTGCCAATAGTATTCTTATTAAATTACCCATGCCTTATCAAGCTTATGAACTTGCGGCCGAAATTGAACGGCAGATTGGTTATCAGACGGTTTCATGGCAAGAAAAATCGGAAGATTTATTGAATACGTTGGTGATACGCAACACCATTATGTACAGTGTTGTCAGTGCGGTATTGATTGTAGCGGCTTTTGGCATTTACAACGTTATTTCTACGGTTGTGATGGAAAAACATCGTGACATTGCCATTTTGAAATCAATGGGCTTTTACAGCCGCGATATCCAGCTCATTTTTATTATTCAAGGATTACTGCTTGGAATGACAGGATGTCTGCTGGGTTTGCCTTTGGGTAGTTTATTAATGTATGGCCTTATGCAAGTGCAATTTAAACCACCTGGGAGCTCGGAATTGGTCAGCATGCCACTGGACTGGGGCTATCTGCAATTTGTCATCGCTGCAGCGTTTGCTATGATTGCTGCCATGGTTGCCGCATTACTTCCCGCACGAAAAGCAGCATGGGTTCAGCCTGTTGATATTCTTCGAGGAGGGACGTAAAGATGACTACCGTCATCAAGACAAAGCAATTGACACGCCGTTTACCTGCAGAAGTCCCTGTTACGTTAGTAGAAGATATTGATTTGGAAATCCAAGCTGGTGAGTTTGTGGTCATTACTGGTCCGTCTGGTTCCGGTAAATCCTCATTGCTTTATTTGTTAGGGTTACTCGATAGGCCAAGCAGCGGCCTAATGTGGTTGAATGGGGAAAATACTTCTTTTTATTCTGAAGAGCAACTTGCGGATATCCGGCTGGCGCAGTTGGGGTTTGTTTTTCAGTTTCATTTTTTATTGCCGGAATTTACAGCCTTAGAAAATGTAATGCTACCCATGCAACGGTTAGGGAGGCTAGCACCCTTAGAAGTAAAAAGCCGAGCTGAAACATTATTGACGAATTTGAACTTGCAAGAACAGCTGAACAAGTTGCCCAAACAACTGTCTGGTGGTCAAAGCCAACGTGTGGCAATCGCCCGCGCACTTGCAAACGAGCCTTTATTAATTCTGGCGGATGAGCCGACTGGAAATCTTGATACAACAGCAAGCATGAACGTGCAAACCACTCTAAAACAATTAGCGCATCAGTATGGACGCACTGTGGTGGTAGTGACTCATGATCCGCAGTTTGCGGCAATGGCGGATAGGCTAATTCATATCATAGATGGTAAAATAGCATCATAATGGTTTTAATTGTAGCAATTATGCGATGTTCAATTGACATTGTTGACATAAAAGAATATAAATAAAGTTGTTCTTGCAATGAGCATCTATTGTAAATAAATGAAAATTGTTTTTACATTACGCGATTTAATTCCCACATTTTTAGTGAAAACTAAAACATTCAACACGATTGTTTTCTGCCCAGTAGTCTGTGTGGTCGTGGCCTTCGCGGCCATCTAATATCTCCTTACATTCATTCAAAGTTATCCAAATAAAAATCTCTCAGAAAGAGGAACGTTGTATGCCTCAAATTAGATCAATGTTGATGTATGGTTTTGCTATGTTTGCCATGTTTTTTGGCTCAGGAAATCTGGTGTTTCCTTTGCAAATAGGTTATGAAAATGGCGATCATTGGCTTTTGGGTTTTGCAGGATTATTAATTACCGGTATTATTTTGCCTTTTTTAGGGCTTTTTGTAATTAAATTACACCAGGGAAATTACCAATCATTTTTTGGTGGGGCCGGGCGATTGGCTCAGGTTGTTTTGCCATTTGCCATGCTTTCTCTTTTGGGATCTTTTGGTGTAGTGCCGCGATGCATCACGGTTGCCTATGGTAGTATGGATTACATGATGCCGGGAATGTCTTTAATGACGTTCAGTTTTTTATTTTGTCTGGCCATGTATCTTGTTTGTTTAAATGATCGGTGGATGGTTAATATTTTAGGCAAGTGGATGAGCCCTGTCTTATTGATTATTCTTATCATTTTAACAGCTATGGCCATATTTCATTCCCCAGAGCCAACTAGCCATCACAAAGCCAAAGAAGCATTTGCTACCGGATTTCTTACCGGATATCAAACTATGGATTTGTTTGCCGCTTTTTTCTTTTCAGCCCTTACTTTCACCCAAATTCAGAATAAGCTGCCTGCAGGAACAAGCAGTCAGGAATTGATTCGCTTTGCTATTAAATCCAGTCTTATTGCGGCTATTTTATTGGCCATGATTTATTTGGGATTTGTTTATCTTGGTGCACATTATTCTTTCTTAATCCAGGATGTGCCTGCAGAATCAATGCTGCCAACCATCGCATTTTACACGATGGGAAAAAAGGCAACGACCTTGATCGGATTTGCAATGCTTTTTTCGTGTTTATCCACAGCCATCGCATTGAATAATCTCTATGCACGATATTTATGTAATCTATTCAATTTAAAAGAAAATAAATTTTATCGAGTGGTATTACTGACGACAGGTATTGCCTTTATTATTTCTTTATTTGATTTTCGAGGCATTGCGGCTTTTTTACAGCCGATTCTTGAGGCTTTTTACCCCGGCATTATCGGCCTAGTGTTGATAAGTATCGTGATAAAGCGCCATCAGCCATTAAAAATGTATTTATTTTATATAATTACGTTAATAACCATCAGCTATAGTTATTTAAAATAACTCACTGGAGGCATGGTTATAACGTAATGTTTTGATTGAAGCATTTGTTTGGAGCAACTTTTTTCTAAGTCATTTCCGGTGGTAAAATTAATAAATTGACCAGAGTTTAATTCTTGTACTGCTGGGAAGACGTTAGGTGGTATGGTGTTCTATTGTTTGCAATTTAACTCAGGTCATAGTTCATTCGGTTAAATGAACACCTTCAAGTGAGACTAAATGAATACATCGTTACATGTTTAATTCTTTTCTGCTTTGCGCCTCTGCCTGTTCTTTTGTTACAGATTCAATCATTTCATCCACTATGCGATGGTATCGACCTTTGAAGCTAAAAAATCCATCTGCTTTTGCATTAGCTTGATACAATGATTCCTGATGATCTTTTAGTAATTTTGTATCAATTTCAGGCGTAGATAAAGCACGAGTTAACAACCCGATTGTTTTGATGGCTTCGTCATATTTCTTGGTTTTATCAGCGGTAATGCCTGCAGAAGCCAGAAAGGAATTTAACCTACTTTGTTCATTAATTTCTTTGCGTAGTTGGTTAGCGTATATTTCTAAGCTTATGATTTTTTTACTTAATTCCAAACGTGTTTTATTGTCTGGTTGTTCAAGGTCCAGTTTCATTTTATTTTATTTGCCTAAAAAATTCTTTGATAAACTTTATAGGAGCTAAATGAGATCCAGACTGCCGTTTATCCCTTTTCTTATCAATAGTTAGGGTCTGTTTACATTTCATTTCACGGCTGCCAATTTGCCTGATTGGCGCCACATGACGTTTTAATTCGTTAAATAGAGCTTGCTATTCGCCTCATTCAAACGCAAAGTAACACTCAATCACCCCAATTTTCGCTTCGCAAAATAAAATGTAAACAGAACCTAAAGTGATTTATTATTTTGAGTGGCTTTTGCAAGCAATTTGGTGACTTCATCATCAGAGGTTTGGGAGAAATCTTCAAACCAGAGTCCCACGGCATGAAAATTTACTGGTTTTAGGGGACAGATAAATTCATCCACTTCTTTTGCTATTTCTTTATAGCTTGAAAGAGCAGCAACAGGGACAGCCAGTATAAGCTTTGCAAGATTTTTTTTGCGCAATGCTTTTATGGCCGCGCGTACTGTTGCACCCGTTGCAATACCATCGTCAATAAGAATGACAATTTTATGCTGTAAATTTGGTAAAGGTTTTTCTCCACGATAAATGGATTCCCGGCGCTGTAATTCTTTTTTCTCAGCGTTAATAACTGGTTGAATTGCCTCATCCGAAATGTGTAGCATTTGTAAAATATTGTCATTAAAAACCGTGGTATTTCCCGTGGCGATCGCGCCCATGGCAAGCTCTGCATGACCAGGAACACCAAGTTTTCGTACCAGAAATACATCCAGTGGCACAGCCAGTGCAGCTGCCACTTCGTAGGCCACGGGAACCCCACCTCGTGGTAAAGCCAATACAATGACTTCCGGATTTTTTTGATAGGATTTTAAATAAGAAGCAAGAATTTTACCTGCTTCTTGACGGTTAACATATTTATCCATATTGTTACCCTGACTAAGGCGTAACTTCAAAATATTCCGTACTGTATGCGTAACAGTTCCATGGAGTTTTTACCCCATTGACTTCGACGTTGATGGTTATCATATCCACGCCCGCTAATGTTGGTTGTTGTTCAAGATAACATACGCGGTTTACTCCATTAATGGTGACATAGTTATAAGCGGTGGTGGCTGAATAATTGGCTGGAACATAATAAACATCATCGCGATCTTCTAATACAATTGGCTGACCAGTAATGATTATTTTGTCTGCAAAAGCCGGAAAACTCACTGTTAACAGGATGAGTATTGCTTTTAATAAAATCCCTTTCATGATGGCGCTCTCCCTGCATTTGAACATGATTTAAAATAGAGCAAAAAATATAATTATTTTATTTTTATGATGAATCATGTCGTTGATCTTTTAAAAAACGGGGTGATCATGACATGATTACTTCTTTAATTATAGACTATCCCATGATGGGTTATTTTATTTGGGAGTGTTATGAAAAATAATTTTCTTTGATAAAAAACGACTATCTCCAATTGAAAAAGAGATAATCGTTATAGAAAATATTTTTTATATGGGGGGTGGTGGTCTCCTACCGCTGATTAAACTGACAACCAGTAATATCACAAATATAACAATGAATAAGAAAAATAAAAGCTGTGCGATTCCTGCTGCTGCTGATGCAATGCCACCAAAGCCAAAAACTGCAGCAATTATCGCAATAATGAAAAAGAAAATTGCCCAACTTAACATGATCGTATCTCCCTTAAATACATCAAATAGATGTATAAAAAATCCATTTTAATACCCGGTAATTAACTAAACCCGGTAATTAACTAAAAATAATTTATACCTCCTGAATTTTTCTGTGAAAAATTTTATTTTTTAAAATATTCTATCTGTTGATGATAGGTATTTTTTTTAGGGTCCTTTATTATTTTAGCATATTGGGAAAACCCCAATGTGATTGGTTTTGCATAAATTGGATGTTTCTACTATGCTAAATGGATAGGAAGGGAGTATTGCATAATGGATTGATCATGGACCTCGCTATATTATTGCTTCTTATTATACTTATTGCTGCATTATTACCGGTGTGGCCATATAGTAAAAAGTGGGGATATCGTCCTTCAGGAGCGGTAGGTGCATTATTAGTGATTCTTCTTTTTCTTTTTGTGTTTTTTCGTCCTGGAGCGTAATTAGCCACGGATAAGAAAAATTTGTTTTTATTATGCTATTAATTTGATTGGTTTTGATTCTTGTTAATAAAGGGAACATAAGGAAGGGTGTATCATGGATAAATTGATGAAGTTAAAAGCAGTAGCAATTCTTATTTGTAGCAGTCTTGCAGGCAGTGCCATGGCAGATGATCCCATGATGAATGGTAGCGCCAATGGCACAAAAAACGGTCAAACAGCTACTCAAGCGGCCCAACCTGGTGATGCAAAATTGACCAGCGATGTGAATACAGCACTAGCAGACTATGCAGGTAAAATTAATGTATCGGTCAAAGGCGGGGTCGTTTATTTGTCAGGACAATTGCCTTCGGATACGGATTATGAAAAAGCAGTGACCCTTGCTGAATCTACCAAGGGAGTGCTGGATGTAAATGTGGATAATCTTACTGTGAAAGACAGTAAAAATCCTTTATACGATAGCTACCTTACTGCCAAAGTAAAAGGCGCTCTGATTCAGACGGATGTGCTGGATAAAGATATTCCTAGCTGGTCTGTTAGCGTGGAGACTAAGAACGGTGAGGTCTTTTTATCTGGAACTGTTAAAAGTGACCAGGAAAAGCAAGAGGTGGTGAAAGTTGTGAACTCAGTCAATGGTGTAACCAAGGTCAATGATCAACTGCAAGTTGGTAAAGAGGATGCTACTAAAGAGCAAACCAATACTGATATGACAACGCCATCTGACTCAAGTTCGGATGCAAGTTCTGGTTCGAGTTCTGATGAGAGTGGTTCTGATACGATGAATAATTCATCTTATTGATGACAGGATCATAATTCTTAAAAAGCACATATAATAAATATGTGCTTTTTTTATTTAATGGATTATGATGAGGAATTGCTATGTGCCGATTAATTGCATACATAGGATCTGAGATCCTGTTGGAAGATGTATTGGTAAAGCCTGTAAATTCAATTATCATGCAGAGTTTACATGCACGCGAATCAGAAATTCCCACGAATGGCGATGGATTTGGGTTAGGGTGGTATGCGCCGCATATTAGTCCGGAGCCAGCATTATTTACCTCCATTTCTCCTGCTTGGAATGACAGAAATTTACTGCATTTGACCGCTAAAATTAAATCTCCAGCATTATTTGCCCATGTGCGTGCAGCCAGCGCTGGTGGGGTTACCAATTATAATTGCCATCCCTTTGTCCATGATAAATGGATGTTTATGCATAATGGTGGAATTCATGATTTTATTACGGTCAAAAGGCACCTTCGCCATTTATTAGAAGATGATATTTATCATTGGATTCAGGGAGAAACAGACTCGGAACACATGTTTGCTTTATTTTTGCAAATGGCGAAGGGGAAGGATTTATCACAGTTGTCGGTGGTTGCTGATGTTTTGCAAGCGGTATTTTATCAAATTTCTGAATTAATTAGACAATTTGGAAAACATGGCGCCTCTTATTTTAATGTTTGTCTGACGGATGGCCAGCGGTTATTAGCCAGCCGTTATTGCAGTTATAAAAGCTCTCGTCCATCCAGCATGCATTATTCAATAGGAAGCGAGTTTGTAGCCAGAAATGGCAGATATCACATGCTCCAAGAAAAAGACAAGAAACGTTGTATTCTAGTCACTTCCGAGAAGCTCACTCGGTTTAATGCAGAATGGCAAGACGTTCCTGAAAATCATTTGCTAATGGTGGATAAAGATTTTTCGATTCAACTAAGATCGTTATGAGTAGCTGCATTCTTCTTGCAGATGATATAATTTAGGAACATAACAACAGGTCTAGGGACTATTATGCCATCGTTTGATGTTGTTTCAGAAATTAATACTGTGGAATTACGCCATGCTGTTGATAATGCCAGTCGTGAAATAAACAATCGTTTTGATTTTCGCGGTGTGGAATCCAGTCTCACGCTTGAAGATTTAAGCGTAACCTTAAAATCGGAATCAGATTTTCAAGTCAGGCAAATGGAAGATGTCTTTCGTAATCATTGTAGTAAACGGGGCGTAGATACTGCTGGTGTTGAGATGGAGGATAAGCCTGTTCATAGTGGTAAGACATACAGTCTTACGATGACGTTTAAGCAAGGAATTGATCAGCCGACGGCAAAGAACATTGTAAAACTGATAAAAGATAGTAAAAGTAAAGTTCAGGCGTCTATTCAGGGCGATAAAGTGCGAGTCACAGGAAAAAATCGCGATGATTTACAGGATGCTATTGCACTTTTAAAAAAATCAGATATCGAATTACCCTTGCAATTTAATAACTTTCGCGATTAGCTTTTGGGAAGTAAATTTAGGAGTGGCTGATATTATCCTACGGTGTTGCAGTATATTCTGAGAAATCCTCAAAAGATCTGTTCAACAGACATCCAACGCTTAATGGTATGATGTTTTAGCAGCCTTTTATTGGAGGAGAGCTTTCCTCTGAAGTTGCATCATTTTGTGCTTTTAAAGCTTTTATGGCTAGATTGGTAGAAAAAAATGATGCTTCGGGTAATCTTTGTGTGTCATGGGATCCAGAAAGGTCAGTTAACAAAGGAATGATAACCTCTTGATAGTACGAGGAACGTTTTATTTGCAAAAAATTTCGGTCTCTACGCAACAAACTAGCAATCTCCGCCAGATTAGATTGTGGTTTTTGCAGCAACAGAGCAATATCTCGCTCGATATTAACTAATTGCTTGTTATTTTTTGCAGCCTCTTTTACAGAACTCCGCGGTTGATTCTTTAGTAATTCTCTTTTTTCTTGCAGCCGTTCTATTATAAAACGAACATCGGCGCTCATTACTGGTGTCATCATGGCCTCTTCTTTTTCTTGAGGTGTTGTAACCGACTCGTCTATTAAGGGGGCCTTGGCTGCGGCTAAGAAGGTTTTTTCATGCCCTTTTAAAATGAAATCTGCTGCTTCAAGTAAATGACGAAAAGTGGGGGCTGGTTGCAGATGGTGTTGTTGAGCATATTGCAACTCTATGGTATACGCTGCAATTAATGGTGCGATGATATCCTCTGATAACGTTCGAGCCTGGAGAATATCGTGAATTTCTTGTATGTTATAATCAGGGATATTAATTGTCTGTAAGCGCCTTGCTAGCGCAGTACTCGAAATGCGTCGACCGGCCATTGTCGCAGGGTTTTGCGTGCCGATTATTGTAAACCCTGGTCGCTCAGGACGTAACCCTTCAGGCGTTTTTCCCATCAACAAGGAGTTGAGCAAACGCTCCATCATCGGGGAGCTATTGATTTCATCAATAACAACGACAGCGCCTTCGTGGAATGCTTTCAATAAAAGAGTTTCTTTTTCACTCAACGACCAACTGGCGGGAAGGCGATAAAATGGTTTTTCATTGGTTACCGGTCGACTAAAATCATGTATCTCCTGATAACCATGCGCTCTCAATGCTGCGATAACCACCTCACTTTTACCGACACCGGGAGCACCCTCAAGAACCATCCCTCCTAATCCGCCATAGCGCTGTTCGTCATTACTTGCACTGTTTTTCGGTATTCACGCAAGCATAACAAATTATCGAGTTGTTGCATTACGTGTTGACGAGATTTTGTTACTAAAAATGAGGTATCTTCATGCATTGCTTCAGGAGGTAGCGGCAGTGGCTTAGGTTCAGGGAAACGTGCAAAAAAAGTAGCGCGTTGACTCTCTGGTATTAAATTTTTGCATACTTGATGAGTGAAATACTGCAAGATTTGAGTAAAATCTTGCTCTGGATGTATTTGATAATACGATGTTGCTAATAAAGCGATCATTTGCAATTCACGTGGAGAAATTAACACATCACTTGTTGAGAGTGCACAAATTGCTTGGTATACAGCGAAAAGATGATGAGTAGCTTCAGCATGAGTTTCCCATGCAGCTACAGTTGTATGTTGAAAGATAGGTTTAACAATATTTTCATAGATAATACTGAATGGGATGGGTGTAAAAAGCACAGCCTGGCCATGACGCTGAAAAAAAGGGGCTAATGTTCGTTCGTCACCATAGCTCACTGGGTTCCCAGCAAAAATCACTTTATGCTGGTTAGAAAGTAAGTGAAGCTCGCCATCGACTAAAAGGCGTGGTGGCTTTTGAAATAATCCTTCGAATTTGCTCCATTGTTCAGGACTTAAATTGGCTTCATCTAAAAAAAGATAATGCTGTCCTGGCCCCGATTGTTTCATCCATTTGTTAAGATTTCTTTCTCCTATTAAAAGGGTATCGTCGCCTTGGCATAATATGCTTTCTACAAACGTTGATTTACCAACACCTGAAAGTCCAGTTAGAAAAACATACGGTGCATTATCAAGCGCTTTAAGGACTTCTTCTCGCCGCCTATGGTTAAATGCAATCGCTTCTGCCTCACTGTTGGTCACATCAAAGGGAGTAAGGAAATGGTTGGCTTTAGGTAAATCGCGCATACCTATCCATGCTTCATCACTTGAGGTAGCGTCAGGATGTGTGATTAAAAAATCTCGTCTTGTTTTTAATATACTGAGAGATTCTTTTGCCAAAAATGGTCTTAAATGTTCGCAGCATCGCTCGTCCATATCACCTAAACAGGCTTTTTTTTCTTGTATTGTTACGGTGTGTTGCTGGTGGGAACAACCATGAAGATGAGAAATATCATCGCTAATCAATAATAATTGACCGGGAGAGGAGGTGGTTGCTTGCCGTGCAAATAGTACTGGTGCCAAACCATCCGCAAGTTCTGTCGAAAAATGGCCTTTTAAAATAATACGTTGATTATTTGCCAGCGCAGATGAAATAGCTCCTTTTGAATCATAAAAACCAAATCGTGGTGTGAAATAGTGATCTATTATAGGATGTTTTAATTGCTCCATTGCTTGGTAAATGGCTTTATGGCTAACATGGCAAGGGAGAGGGATTGGTGGTTCATCTATGGCAGGGAAAGGCAAAGGCGCATCAGCAAAAAGCTTTGGTTCTAAACGAACTATTCTGGCGTCTGAATCTGCCTTATGGCAATAAAGAAGGTATTGCTCGCCTTGTTGAATTAATATTGGCCTATCCTTAGGCAACAGGCTAGTATCAGGCAGTGTATTATCACTTAATCCAGGCGCCATACTGACTAGCGCCATATCACAACCACAATAAAGTCCGCCATGAATATGGCTAATTAAATCCGTGTGATCACATTCTGAAACATCAATGACGATGCAATCAGGATGGTCAGCGTTTATCATGGCCACGGTCGTATCTACATCGCTACTTTTTATAATCTGTGTAGCAGCCATGTTCCCTGTTTCCCATGCCAGTGATTCTGTTTGTTGACGCGATGATTGGATTATATCTCGTAGTACAGGGGGCAAGTTAACGCCCGGTAAAACATCGACTTGTAAGCGCACATTATAAATTTTACATTCAGTTAGTAATTTAGCCCAATCGTCTTCACTTAATTCTCGCGTTAAGTGGACATTCAATACGCTTCCCTGTGCTGCTGCAATCATTCCGGGTGCATGGAATAATTCCCCTTCATGCACGCGATGGTTGTGAAAGAACTGGCTATATTGCGTAGGATTTAATACTAAACTTTCAGCGGTTAACAGCAATGGCTCTTGTTGTAAGCATTCTTTTAAAGAACTCCAATCATATCCTTCATGACGAATAAGCTCACAGCCTGACGGAAGTTCTATTCTACGACCATCATATTCAATGTAACCACGTGAGTGAGCTTCTTGCCAAAAGCGTTGAAATGCTTCATCTTCCCACGGGCCATTTTGAATAATAAGGGGACTACCTTGCGCAATAGCTTTCTGCAATATACCTTCTTCAAAATGAAGCGCATGGCCATCCAGCACCCAACGTCCTAAGAGTCGCTCTTCCCAATCGAGCGAGTGGTACAATTGGATAGCTCCTTTGCTCATTACCATGGTCTCATCGTGAACAGGGATGATTGGCACACTATCTTGTAGTTTAGCCAATGGAATAGGGCATGTTTCAACTCGATTAAAGCGAGAATAAAAATCAGAACCTTGGTAAACATCCGGTTTATTGACATTAAGTAAACCAATTACTCGGCAATCTTTGGGGAGCGGCACACCGTCTGCTCCTGGCTCACGATCGAGTAAAGCATTAAAACGCACGATATCGTCCGCATCAAACTGCTCATAATTGACAATAAGAACTGGCGCCTGCCCTGTGCGATGAGCTTGCAGAAAATTATAGAGCGGTCCGCCAGGGCCTTTGCATAAAATACCACTGTCTTCTATATCATATGCAACAAAGGGGGCAGAGCAGACTAAGTCTTCAGGTGAGTGAATATAAAAGACAGGTCGGCTAGTGGATTGACAATAATGCTCTAATGCCCAACGCAGAGCCACCACGTCATCCGTTGTTGGCAGTTCGACAAGGCGTCTGGGTGTTGAATCCTGCAAGCAGGATTGGCAATATTGCGCGCATGAGGTTGACGTCGTAGTGGTTGCTTCCCAGGTGTGGAATAGCTTTCTAAAGTCATTTAGTCGTGTGGAAAAAGGATCCGCTGCAGGGCTTTCAAGTTCTTCCGTCGGCAGTGTCGTTGCGGTTAGTGTTGGATTCGTGGGAATTAATGTCGATATCGCGGTAAAAGAAGGAGGATTCGATTCATTCACATGAATGGATGCCGGATAGCCACCCAAATCACAACGGTGCCATTCATTGTTGATAAAAATTTCAACAAAAGCATGACAATCGTTGGTAATGATGCGAATAGGGGTATCAGGATAGCGTTCTTGCATTTCAGCTTTAAATGCAACCACGCGATGGCGACACGCCCCTTTTTTTTGCTCACGTATAGCACGCAGATAATCTATACCAGTCGCATTTGAAGAATCGATGTCTAGTGGAGCAGCATGAAATGCTTGCATTTCATTAACCAGCTCCTGAATGTCTGTTGGTAAAGGGGATAAACTGTCATCTTTTTGTAAGAGAAAATCAATTTCAATAGTCGTTGTGGTGTTTCTACTGCAGATGTAATACAAATTGTCTCGTGCTGAATACTTTATTTCAATGTCCATTGGTGGGTCGACGTGATAATGTGTGAGTTTCTCACGCGCTGAAAGCGAGGCCAATGCCTGCCAATCACTATGGATAGTCAGTTTTTGCTTCCCATAATAAATTGACTGATCGGGCTCTTTTTTAAATTGCTGTGCTTGATGATAAAGATCAATAGGCGAGTGAATGAGAGAGCAGGGTTGCAAATTTAAATCACCATTTTTTTGCAATGTAAACGCTTGCTCCATTGAGCATAGATTTGTAGTAATAATCGCTTGATGAAATACATCCAAACGATAGTCCCTCACTGGTATCTCGACAGCATTCCCAATTGGATAAAAGATACGGTCAACGTTATATTGGTGTTCTTGAGTGGTGGTATTTGCGTCTATGACACTACTACTGTTAGATAAATGTCCATGTCCAGAAAAATACTTAAATAGTCCTGCCATCCCCCTTCTGAGCTGCCTAGACTGTTCTGGCAAAAGTTTATTCCATACACTGTCGAAACTATTCTGATATACAAGCCCAGCAAATGCATCTGATGTTACCCTGGCTTTTGATAAAGGGCCTTGTTGGATGTAACTCAACCGTCGTCTCAATTCATCATCCAATACCAAATTGGGACAATCTGTTAAATCGATTTCTGCCAAGTTTGGAGCTGCGTTCAAAAAAACTTTTAGCATCTCAGCTGTGATATTACTATTTTTAAGATCCAGTAGCCGCAATGAGTGTAGGCTTTCAGGAGTAAGAGCAAGTAGTTCTACCTTGTCATTAAAAGGAGTTCCTCGTTTAAGGATAGATAATTCTTCAAAATCGCTTGCTATATATGCTTCATCATCCCACATTACTTGGCGGGTAATCATATTATGTACGTCACGATTATCTATGGTGGTAAATATTTTTCCTTTTGATTAAAATATAAAATCTGCCCTTGGTATTCAATGCAAGCATCATAGCCTTGTATTAAGCCATTCAATTCATCAAATGGCATGAGCCGAGGATCGTGAGACAATCGAATGAGAGCACACATTGGCATTATCGTACAATTGGTCAATACAAGTTGTTCTATATTGGGCATTGTCTTTAGCATTGAAGTCATATTTTGGAAACTTATACGGCACTCACCCCATTCCGGTCGTCCCCCCCATGTGAGAACTTTGATTTTTGGCCAATGACCGCTATAGCTTGCATCCCATGCTTGCAGGGTTAATTGCTCAATATTAGGTGCAGCCATTATAAATTCTGCTTGTTTTTCTGGGAGATTATCCACAAGCTGAACTTCAATAAGTTTACTAAAATGATTGGCAGGAAATGTGATGTACTCGCCTCGATCCATATTTGCCAATGAGCAAGTGAGTTTTTGCAAATGCGATGATTGCTGCATTAAGTTAAAGAGAGAGTTGGACAGTACGTTAACTCTAAGCTCTTCTAAATCGTAAGAGTCTTTTACTAGTGTATCCAGACGATAACTAGCATACTCCATATGGAGCTTTTTCAACTGGGGAGATGTAATAAGCGTCCCCAAGGTATTGCCCAATAGGGTACTACGTTGTATGTCAAATTCTTTTAACCTGGAAAACCTGTCTGCAGAAAATACAGCTTCTTCTATCTGAAAACCATTGAGTGTCAATAAACTGCGATGGGTTAATAAGGCTTGAAATTGCTCGGCCGTGATAGGTGTTTGAGCCCATTTATTAAGATCAATTAATTCAATTTCTTCAAGGTGTAATAGATGATTCGTCTGCGTTTCTATTGCTTTAATTAAGGCTTGTAATGAGCCTGATGAGGCTGTACGAGAGGTCAATTTTTTAAGATTAGGCATTGCCCTTAAGAGTGCCTGTGCCTGAGCTTCCGATAAATTAACAACATCAGTGCCATCAATCTTCAATTCTTTAACGTGCGTGAGCTCATTTAGAGTGAGTGTTAGCCCCGCTAAATTTAATATTTCCCCATCAGTCAGGTGTGTTAAATTCAATTCTGAAAAATCAATGATTTGATATTGTGTTTGTATCTCCATTTCTGGGAAAGCATTCCGTAAATACAATAGACATTCATTTGCTTTTATTGAAAATTCATCATGGACAATATAGGCTAATGGCGGATGAGTGTGCCGAAGAATATCAAGTACTTTTAAACGTTCTTTTTCTGGTAATTTTGCAAAATCACTCACATTTAAAAAATGTAGGGTATTTTCATCCAAGTTGTTGGTGGCATATCTTAACCAATGGTCATCTAGTATTTGCACTTCATC
The DNA here is from genome assembly GCF_000512355.1 of Legionella oakridgensis ATCC 33761 = DSM 21215. Lineage (NCBI taxonomy): Bacteria > Pseudomonadati > Pseudomonadota > Gammaproteobacteria > Legionellales > Legionellaceae > Legionella > Legionella oakridgensis. Next base: position 318,400 of record NZ_CP004006.1, read on the forward strand.
ACGAGGGATAGCCTGTTGAGTCATGGCTGCTTGCATTAATTCATCAGGGTAAGTAGGCGTCATCCACTGACGAACATCACTATATTCTAAAAGAGCAAGTTGTTCTTGCTGCAAGGGAACTATTGCACCATTTTGCCAGAGGTAAAGAGAAAACCCTTCGTGCATTAGCTGCTCAAGGGAAGTACGTATTTCCGTTATTTTTTTATCCGACCAACCTAAGGCTGTCCAGTCTGCAAGAATTAATTTTTCTTTTTTTGTTGCTGGCTCATCGTGGGCGTGCGCCAGTAAGGTTTATTTTTTAATGCCCGTTCAACAATAAAATCTCCCGGTGCACTTTTGCGATAATGAGGGGAATTTTTGACACGCAAGTAAAAAGCATTAAACATTATTGAGCATTATAGGTTCATTCTGACTGATTTTATTATAGGCGATAAATAGGATGTATGTTTAAGTGGGCGATAAAGGAAAGGCACTCAGTGTGGCTGTCTTATGCAATCCTAGTATAATGCGAAGTAGTTTCGGTAAATTTCCAGATATTTGCCATCAGATTCCATGTTGAGCAGAGCTTCGTTGATGGCACTTATCAGCTTCGAGTTGTCTTGATTTGCTGCAATGCCATAGCCCTCTCCTACAGGTAACTTGGTACCAATAAGTTTGTAGGTATTGCTGATGTTAATAGTCCAATATCGGGCTACCTCATCATCCACCAGCGCGACATCCACGGTCCCATTTTTCAATACTTCAAGCAAATCGGCATTCAGAGGATACTCAAGAACTTCGATATTATTTTTATATAATTGCCTTGCCAAATCTCCGTAAGGGGTTCCTTTGCGCACGCCTACTTTTTTTTCCCGCGATCTCTTCAGGGGTATTGATGGCTGATTTTCGCAGTGCCAGGAAATGCCCATTACTTTCCAGATATGGAAGACTGAACAGAAATTCTGCTTCTCTGGCTGGTGTGATCGTAATGGCGGCAATGGCAAGATCAATTTTTCTCTCCTGGATGCTGGAGAATAAATTATCAAAAGGCATGGGTATGAAATCACATTGAAGATTAATTCGTTTACAAATTTCTATCATGAGATCAATATCAAAACCAAAAAATGATTGGGTTGACTGGCCAGTGTTTCAAAAGGAGGATTTAATGGTGCACTGCCAATGGTCAGTGTTTTTGCCAATAGGTAAGGCGCTGTAAACAAAGTAATAAGCAATACCAGCGTTTTCATAATCCATCCTTTGATTAAAACGTGTTATCATCCAATGCGGTTCAACAGATACACGGTCATCCATCATATCCCGTTTTGTTTTTTGCGGCAAATGATCCGAAGGTTTATTGCATGGCGGATTTTTCTGGGAAATAATCCATGTCTTTTATTGTTATAACAGCGTTGTCTGCCGTGGGCAGTACAGCTAATACCTGATTGAATTCCTGATAATAATTATCCTGTCCAAGCAAGGAAATAATTCCGGCCTTTTTTAGCTTGGCTTCAACTCGGGGTTTGGCACCACACAAGATGACTCTGACACCACGTTTATGCATCGCAGTAATAGCTTCCTCCAGCGTTTGCAAGCCGGTAATATCAATAAAAGGTACCCAGCGCAAGCGGATAATAAGGATACTCGGATCGGTATGGGTATTGGCTAGGGCTTGTTCGAAAATTTCTACTGCTCCAAAGAAGAACGGTCCTTCCACGGCAAAAACCACAATATCTTTTGGTAATCCGGAAACATTTTGCTTGCTAAGTTCTTGCAATAGTTGAGCATCGGTTTGTTGCTCTACTTCAACACTAGATGCCATACGCAACAGAAAGTGTAGTATGGCAAGAATAACACCGATGTTGACGGCGACAACCAAGTCTACAAAAATCGTTAGAAAAAACGTTGTCAAAAGAATGATGATATCAGCTCGTGGAGCTCGCCGAACCAGCTTAATAAAATGTTTTGCTTCACTCATATTCCAGGCCACTACAAAAAGAATCGCCGCCAATGCGGCGAGAGGTACATCGTAGGCTAAGGGGGCAAGAAACAGAATAATGAGCATTAAAGTAACGGAATGAATAACTCCTGATAAAGGACTGTTGCCACCATTACGAATATTGGTTGCTGTACGGGCAATGGCCCCTGTTGCTGCAAAACCGCCAAAAAATGGTGCCGCGACATTTGCAATGCCTTGCCCTATTAATTCTCTGTTTGAATTATGGCGCGTTCCTGCCATGCCATCTGCAACAACGGCAGACAATAATGATTCAATAGCACCTAGCATAGCGATAGTAAAGGCAGGACCTATCAGCTCTAAAATACGATTAATGCTAATGGCAGGCAGTTGCAAGGAAGGTAATCCTTGTGGAATACCTCCAAATGCTTTGCCAATGGTTGCTACATCAGAAAATTGAAAGATTGTTTGCAGGGACGTAGCAATAACCAGTGCCACCAAAGGGCCAGGAATTCGTTTAAGAAACCATAGTTTATTGGCATATAAAACAATACCTAATGATAGAGCAGCCAATGAGGTTGTGGTCAGATTCAATTGTGGAAGCACTTGCAATGAATGCCATAATTTTTCATGAAAATGACTGCCTTCTATAGGAGGTAGACCAAAAAAATATTGCCATTGTCCTACCCAAATCACAACGGCAATGCCGGCAGTAAATCCAATGATGACGGGGTCTGGTATAAATTTTATAACAGCCCCAAGTCGAGCTAGTCCAAAAAAAATCAGCATGCATCCGGCAAGCAACGTCGCTATTTGCAAGCCATCAATACCGTACTTGTTAGTAATCCCTGATAATACCACAATAAATGCACCGGTCGGGCCTGCAATCTGTAAACGACTTCCACCAAATAGACTGACTAATAATCCAGCCACAATGGCCGTATAAAGCCCTTGTTCAGGTTTTGCTCCTGAAGCAATGGCAAAGGCCATGGCTAAGGGTAAGGCAACAACACCAACAATGATTCCGGAAATGATATTAGGCATCCAGAATTTTTTCTGAAATAAACCTGCTTGATAAGATTCAACAATGGTTTTCATGGAAGATTTTCAGCACATTTTTTGGAAAAATAGAGCACGAATCATACCACATTCTCAACAATATGTGCAGTGTGTTGCCTTATATCAGCATAATAATTGCTAGCGCATTCAAAGCGATTATTGCTAACTACGATCTTTGTGGTCTATTATAAAACATATAGGTAATGATTTGCCCTGGCTGAACCAAAATACCATGGATCGATAAGGAGATTTGTTTGGGATGCCGTGTGTAAATCTGTTTTTGGGCAGGAAACCTAACGCATTTCATAGGTCGCCATCATGAATGACACGTTGCGGCTCAGATGAACAGGGATCATTACCTAGCCATGCATTAAATCGAGTTGCCATTAAATCTTCGGTATATCCATTAAGCTTAAGTGAACATTGCGATTAGGATTAGACTGCGGTAATATGTTCCAAATTTTAACTTAATGGTTAAATTAAATGAAATTTGGTTGGCTTTTATTTTTATTCTTTATCGGTCTTTCGGCATGTGCTCATAATGATTCCATAAAAATTGGTGATGAAACCGTAATTATTCACCGTAAAGAACGAGGAAATGGCAAAACATTTGTTCACTTACATCAAAATGAAACGACCGCTTTAAAAGCAGCAAATACTGTGATTAATACACAGGGTGGACGCCTGCTTACCTTGATTCACTCTGGCGAAAGAAATATTGTTTTTCATTTGCATGGTACTCGTTATGAATTTGATCCGAATCGTATTTTTAGTGATGTCGGAATTAAGAAAACATTAAACCAGTTTGGTCCTTATACAGTGGAGGCCCATAAAGAAGTAAAAAAACTAGCAGATAAGATTAAAATGCTTTTACCTGAAGGAAAAATAATCGCCGTGCATAATAATAGCTCTTATTCCCTACGAGAGTATTTACCTGGCCATTCTCTTTGTTTAGATGCACGGTCATTGAGCTATTCTGATAAGTTTCATTATAGAAATTTTTATCTAGTGACCCAAAAGAACGATTTTGTGCGTTTAAAAAATTTAAATTTTAATAGTGTGTGGCAATCTGTGAATGCAAAAGATGATGGATCTTTATCTATTTACTTGGCAGCCCGAGATTACATTAATGTAGAGGCTGGATACGATCAGCTGGCTGCACAAATTAACATGCTGAAAAATGCTTAGAAATTACGGGTTGCTGTGGATGTCTGATGGTCAGAGTCAATTTGCACTAATTATGAACATGTAGTATAATTAATAGAAGGTATTTTGCAAGGAAGCAGTCATGAAAACGCTAGGCTCTGTCTTTTTGGCGGTGGCGGCAGCGCTACTGCTGAGTAGCTGTACCGTAGCTACTACAACATATACGCCAACTTATAGTACTTATACAGTAGGTGTCGGTTATCCGACGTCTTATTGGGGCAGTCGTTATTATTATCCCACGAGTTACTACTATTATCCGGGTTACCGCTATTACAACCGTGCTTATTATTACAATCGTACTTATTATGGAGGGCGTGCTTATCGCTACTCATGGTATCGATGGTAAGAATACAGGAACATGGACATTTCCCCCTTGCCCGTTTCGTTTCCCTCTATCTGGCAGGAGGGAGGATTGTCCATGATAGAAGATTATTCCTTGGCGCGAGACACATACTCTCCTGTACGAGTGTCTACTTTAATCAACTCGCCTGTTTGTACAAATAACGGCACACGCACGACAGCTCCCGTTTCTAAAACGGCAGGCTTGCCACCACCACCGGATGTGTCTCCTTTAAGACCTGGATCTGTTTCAGTGATTGCAAGGACGACAAACGTCGGGGGAACCACTTGCAAAGGTTCATTATTCCACAGTGTAACAATACACATGTCTTGTTCTTTCAGCCATTTTACTGCTTCTTCAACGGATTCAGGACCTGCGGCGTATTGTTCGAACGTATCGGGGACCATGAAATGCCAAAGCTCGCCATCACTATATAAATATTGCATTTCTACATCGGCGACATCCGCAGAAGGTAATGTTTCACCGGACTTATAAGTTCTTTCAACCACACGGCCAGTTTTTAGATTACGAATTTTAATCCGTGTAAATGCCTGTCCTTTCCCGGGTTTAACAAATTCACAATCAACAATGCTGCAGGGAGCATTATCAATCATTACTTTTAAGCCATTTTTAAATTCATTGGTACTGTAGATTGCCATTGGTTCCCCACTGTTGAGATTTTATTGCAATTTCGCTAAAGTTCGCGAAGTTTATCAATTCTGAATTCTGAATGCGAGATTCCACTTCCAATTGGCAAAAAATTCTAGCCCAAGGCTTTTCTTCTGCATCCGAATTACTTGAATTTTTGCAGCTTCCTTCTTCTATGGCAAGTCATCTGGCTGAAAAGCAATTTAAAACACGCGTTCCACGTGCTTTTGCAGAGCTGATGGAAAAGGGGAATCGTTATGATCCCTTGTTAATGCAAGTATTGGCGGTTGACGATGAATTGCAAATGCAAGCAGGCTTTGTTCATGACCCATTAAAGGAAACATCGGCAAATCCAGTCAAAGGCTTGATTCATAAATATCATGGTCGTGTTTTACTGGTTCTTACTGGTGGTTGTGTGATTAATTGTCGCTATTGTTTTCGCAGACATTTTCCTTATCAGGATAATAATCCTGGACGTAAAGGATGGCAGCAGACTCTGGAGTACATTGCCAATGATTCGTCCATTCAAGAAGTCATTCTAAGTGGTGGAGATCCTTTGCTGGCGCAAGACGGAGTGTTGAGTGAAGTATTCTCCTATCTCTCCAGCATTCCACATGTGCGCTTTCTTCGTATCCACACTCGTATTCCTGTGGTGTTGCCAGAACGAGTCAATGCTTCCTTGCTTGAACTATTGGCTTCATTACCCTTACAAAAAGTGATCGTATTGCATAGTAATCATCCTCATGAACTGGATGAGCGTGTGGCTCAGGCTTGTATGGCACTCCGTCATGCGGATTGTCATTTATTAAATCAGTCAGTATTGCTTGCGGGTGTTAATAATGATTCTTTGGTTTTGGCGGCATTAAGTCAGCGCTTATTTTCTTGCGGTGTCTTGCCTTATTACTTGCATTTTTTGGATAAAGTACAAGGCGCGGCTCATTTTTCGGTGACTTTGGCCGAGGCAAAAAATATCTTTCGGTCGTTGCAAGAACATTTACCAGGATATCTAGTACCGCGTTTTGCCTGTGAGCAACCAGGGAAAAAAAGTAAAACGCTTATTATGGCAGAAGACTTCCTGGAACATTCGTTTAGCTGATTGTTTCATTGTATAATTCTAATAATTTTTCCTGAGCGCTGTAAGTACCATTACGTAGAGGTTTATAAGTTCCATCGCTTTGCATTTCCCAGGCATCTTTTGTGTCTTTTAAGTAGTTTTTTAAAATCTCGTGTTTAATGCGCTGCCGGCATCCTTCTTCCAAAATAGGAAACATCACTTCAATGCGGTTATATAAATTTCTTTCCATTAAATCAGCACTGGAACAATAGTAATACTCTTCTTTTCCCATGCAAAAATAATAGACGCGATGATGCTCCAAAAAGCGCCCAACAATGGATAAGACGCGTATATTCTCAGATACGCCTTTTATACCAGGAAGCAGGCAACAGACACTACGTACGATTAGAGTTATTTTAACGCCGGCCTGAGAGGCTGTATAAAGAGCCTGGATCATGGTTAAGTCTGTTAATCCATTCACTTTAATGATGATTTCGGCATGTTTTCTTTTCTTTGCTGTTGCAATGCATTGCTCGATGAGTTGAAGAAGATTTTTTTGGAGGGTAAAAGGAGAATGACATAATTCTTTCAATTTAATGGTTTTGCCAAGTCCAGTTAGCTGTTGGAAAATAATTTGAGTATCAGCCGTGATGGCGGGATTTGCCGTTAATAAGCCAATGTCCGTATAGCGTTTTGCTGTCTCTTCGTGATAATTACCGGTGCCCAAATGGACATATCGTTTTAATTTCCCGTGGACACGGCGTACAACCAAAGTCATCTTGGCATGCGTTTTGAAGCCTACAACACCATATAATACCAACGCCCCCGCTTCATGCAGGCGATTGGCAAGCCGTAGATTTGACTCTTCATCAAATCGGGCGCGCAGTTCAATGACTGCAGTGACTTCTTTTCCAGAACGTGCAGCCTCTACTAATGCTTGCACCATGATGGAGTCAAAACGCGTACGATAGAGCGTCTGTTTGATAGCAAATACATTAGGATCGGCTGCGGCTTGCCGAACAAAATCAATCACCATATCAAAGCTTTGAAAAGGATGATGCAAAAGAATATCTTGCTCATCAAGCATACCAAACACGTTATTTTTATGTTTAAGAAAAGTTGGGAATTGGGCAGTAAAGGGAGGGTAATTCAAATCCGGTCTTGAGATACTGTTAATTGCTTGTAAGTATCGTTGTATATTAACGGGACCATCGCAATAGTAAGTATCTTCATGACGCAAGTGGTATTTTTGCAAGAGAAAATCCGTGATGGGTTGTGGACATTGCTTGTCAATTTCAAGTCTTACCACATGACCATAATGACGGGAGAACAGTTCTCTTTGCACGGCAGCGGCTAAATCTTCGGCTTCCTCATCTCTTAGAGAAATGTCGCTGTTGCGAGTCAGACGAAAAGCGTAACATCCGCCGATTTCCATCCCGGGGAAAAAATGGTTGATGTGAGTTTTAATGATTGAAGATAAATAAACAAAGTGACTGCCTTCCCCACAGAGTTCCGAAGGCAATCGAATCAATCTTGGCAAGGATCGAGGAGCATGAACAACGGCATAATTAATATTACGATCAAACGCATCTTTTCCACTTAATGAAATGATAAAATTCAGGCTTTTATTAAACAAACGCGGAAAAGGATGCGCAAGATCAAGCGCAATTGGACTGACTATAGGTAAAATTTCATTTTTAAAGTAATGTTGCGCCCACAGATGGATATCATCGGTCCACTCTTCAGTATTATAAAAATGAATGTTTTCTTTTTTAAAGCGGGCAGCAGTTGCTTGTTAAAAATGGTGTATAATTCATCAATCAGCCGATGAGTTTTTTGCTTAATTGACTTAACAATTCATCTGCTCGCAGGCCATCAATGCTTAACTTGATTGAAGCGATGGCAATTTTTTCTTTTAATCCCGCGACGCGAATTTCAAAAAATTCGTCCAAATTGCCACTGCAAATGCAAAGATAACGCATTCTTTCCAGCAGGGGCACCCGTTCATCACGAGCTAGTTGTAAGACACGCTCATTAAAGGCAAGAGCAGTAAATTCACGATTAATGTAATAATCAGGGTTGTCCAGAGAGCGAGTCAAGCTGGCCTCCAATAGCAATATAAATTAGCGTACCAGAAAAAACAAATTCCTATAAAGGCAATGAGCCCCCAAAAAGGCGACAGTTGCAAAAAAGCTAATGCTAAAAAAATAAAACACAAGCAATGACGATAGGAAAAGAATAATACATTTCTATTACTCCTTGAGCGATAGAAAAAGAGGCGGCTGCTAATAATGCTAAAGCACCATATTGTACGGAAACCATAATTTTCTTAATCATGGGGCCATCATGACTGGTTAACCATTGATAGCCAACAATTGCAAGCAGTAATCCCGGTAGATTTAAACAAGCAACAGCTAATAGGAGCCCTGAAAGTCCTGCTGCTTTATAGCCAATGAGTGCTGATAATTTGACTGCTGTTAAGCCAGGAAATAAAAAGGTACTGCCGACCATTTGAATAAATTCTTCAGGCGCAACCCAATGACGATAGGTGACGGCTTCATATTCCACTAGCTTTAGCATGGAATTGCCACCGCCCAATGAAATCAATCCGATTTTACCGAAGCTGATAATGATGGCAAATAACGTTTTAATCATCATGTTAGGGCATAATTTAAAATTAGATGGCTGCACCTTATTCTGCCATCATCTTGCAGCGCTCTTCAATGAGAGTCGCTAAATAAGTGTCTTAAGGAAGGTTACATAATCACAGGGCGTTTTACCTTGCAGAAGGTTTTTGCTCAGATATTCAACCCAAGTTAATACCTTGGATTCGAGACTTAAACTAAAATAAACCGCATCACCAATGCACAATCTTGCTAATTCCATCTTAAGCTTAGGGGTCGTGGGAAATTGGTAAATCAGTGCTTCTTTACTGACGGTCACTGTTTTTATTGTGTCTTTAGCGTTTACCAAAAGCGATTGAATATCGATAGGGTTGTGATCGGGGATAGAAAGAGATTGTTCAGTTGCTGTAAGTTTAATTTTCTTGCCATAGGCGGTTGCCCAGGTCATTTGCTTAAGCATTGGCTTATAAAGTAATTGATCACGCCGCATTTTTAAATTGAAATTGACATCAGGTAAAAGATAATAAGTGTCTTGTCGATGCTTGGCCTCGTATCTGGATAATTCTAAAAATTGATCATCAAGGCCGTTTAAAGAAATAATTGCACTTTCAGGCCAAAAATATCGCGATTCCCAGCGCAATTCATCGACGGGCATGTCATTATTGCTTGGTAATTCCAGCAAAGATTCATTTTTAATTTCAAAATTCCAGACGAAACGTTTACTCATCATCAGTCAACAGTAATAGGGGGGCGTGAACACTAACAGAGCCTAGGGCATTTTGTGCCTGCTGACAAGGTATCTCTTATTTTTTGTTAATTACGATTTAAGAGAAATGTATACTGACATAACATATTGAATTAATATAATTAATCTACGAGCTTTTTGCCAGGCTCAAAATGATTAAGACGTTGCATAGATAAAGGAAGGGATTGTTATGGCCACACTGTTCTTTTTGCTGTATTTACTGTTTACTTTGATTGTTCTTTATCATGCACTAAACCCGCTCGTCTGGGAAATTGGAAGTGCTGCTTATTTATTAGTCGCCACGTTTTTTATAGGTCTTCCCTGGGTTGTGGGGGTGTTTTTGTGGGTGGTCATCATTGGAATCTTTCTTATTATCAGAGTGGAATCGATTCGCAACACCATTAGTGACTTTTTATATCGACATGCAGAAAAATCGCTTCCTAAACTATCAAAAACAGAAGAAGAAGCATTAAACGCCGGAGATACGTGGCTAGAAAAAGATATTTTTATGGGAACGCCAGATTGGAATAAATTGCAGCATATTACAACGGCGCTTTCTCCTGAAGAACAAGCATTTCTTGATAATGAAACGCAAACGCTGTGCGCTATGTTGGACGATTGGGAAATCAGTCAGCATCAGGACTTACCGGCTAATGTTTGGGAGTATCTTAAGGAAAAAGGTTTTTTTGGCTTAGTCATTGGAAAGGAATATGAAGGGAAAGGCTTTTCTGCCCGTGCTCATTCGGATGTGGTCATAAAAATTGCCAGTCGCTCAGGGACGGCTGCAGTGACCGTCATGGTTCCTAATTCTCTTGGTCCTGGGGAATTGCTACAGCATTATGGTACAGAAGAACAAAAAAATTATTATTTGCCAAGGCTTGCAAAGGGTGTTGATATTCCATGTTTTGCATTAACTGAGCCAGGAGCTGGTAGTGATGCTACGTCTATCAAGTCTGAAGCCGTGGTGGTTGAAAAAGTTATCCAGGGGAAAAAGATACTGGGGCTTAATCTGACGTTGAATAAACGCTGGATTACCTTAGCCCCGGTCGCCACTTTAATAGGGCTTGCCGTTAATTTAAAAGATCCACATGGTTTATTGCAGGGAGAAGGCAAGGAAGGGATTACTTGTTTGCTTATTTCTCGTGATGCCGAAAATCTTGAAATTGGAAATCGGCATTTACCGGCGAATCAGCCGTTTATGAATGGTACTATTCGCGGTGAAAATATCTTCGTTCCTATATCATCCATCATTGGAGGTCAGAAGCAAGCCGGGCATGGTTGGCAAATGTTGGTTGAATGTTTGTCCATTGGGCGCTCCATTTCGTTGCCTGCTTTAGGCACCGCTTCTTCAGCCATTTCATATCTTACAACTGGAGCATTTGCTCGTATTCGTCAACAATTTAATGTTGAAATAGCTCAATTTGAAGGGGTGGAAGAAAAGCTTGCGGAGATTGCTGGCCTAAGTTATTTGGTAAATGCCACTCGCTTGCTGACTGCTGCAGCAGTCAATGAGCATAAGAAACCGTCGGTTGCTTCTGCAATTACCAAATATTTCAATACCGAACTTGCACGTATCGTGATTAATGATGCCATGGACGTCCATGCGGGCCGCGCTGTGGTGGTTGGTCCCCGCAATTATATGACCAGTTTTTACCACGGGATTCCTATCTCTGTGACGGTTGAAGGCGCCAACATCATGTCACGTAACTTGTTGATTTTCGGCCAAGGTTCGATGGCATGTCATCCTTTTATTCGGCAAGAGTTTTATGCTTTGGCCAGTGGAGATAAAAGTGCTTTTAAAAACATCATCTGGCAGCATATTAGTTATTTCATGCGTAATTTTGCCAAAACAATTTGTTCTGCATGGAGTGGTGGCTTCTTTATTTCTGTACCAAATAGTAAGCTTAAAAAGGAATATAAGCGATTGGCACGGTTAAGCCATGCTTATGCCTGGTTGGCTGATTTGGCCTTAATTTATTTAGGAGGCGCGTTAAAACGTAAAGAGCGATTGTCTGCAAGGCTTGCGGATGGAATGTCTTACTTATATATGGCTATGGCTGCACTACAGTATGCGCGTCAGTATGAGGCGCAGACAGAGCAGCAAATGCATGCCAGATGGGCTGTGTCCTATTGCTTTTATCATGCGCAGAAAGCAATGATTTCCTTTTGTCATAATTTTCCCTCCCGGGTGATAGGAAACTTGATGCGTGTGCTTGCCTTTCCGTTAGGGCAAAGCATGCGTTATCCTGGTGATAAATTGGATCATCAATTGGCTCAAACAATGACTAAAAACAACCATTATCGAGAGCAAATCATCAAACAGGTTTATTTAAGTGGGGATAATCGTCAACCGGTTGATCGTATGGAAGCGGCTCTTCAGGCTATTATTCAGCACGCGTCCCTATATGAAAAAGTCAGCGATTTAAGGCGTTATAAATTCGGTGACCTCAAGAGCAAACTTGCGGAAAAAGTTAAGAATAATGAAATAACGCCGCAGGAAATGGAGGAATTAATTGCTGTTGAAAAATTACGATGGGATGCCATTCAAGTAGATGAGTTTTCATTTGATTCTATGAAGAAGAGAACCTTTGCTTCATTGGCAGGTCAATTTAAAACACCATTGGATTAACTTTACGTTTTTTTAACCGGAACAGACTAACCATTTGATTGGCAGTAAGTCACAATTTGCTATAATTTTAACAATAAAATGCTGCCTAAATATAAGTGAGGAAAAAATATGCCGGGTTTACCGTTAGCAAAACCCCGCAATGGGGTTGGCCTTAACCCATTGCCGAGTGCACTAAGTCTGCAAAAATTTATGGAGGTTGCAACCACCGCCGAGGCAGCCAAATATGGTTTCGATCAGTTTAAGGAGCGTTTGCAGGAGGCTGGTGTATATAATAGTTCCAGTAAAATCCTGGAAGAGATGGCGCGATTTGTTTATTACCGAGAACAGCAAACTAAAGCCGCGGCAAATCCATGGTCAGGTGAAAAACTGCCGACTACTATTCAGCAATTCCAATTTAATCTTGCTACGGAAGCTGCGAACCAGCTAAGTGCAAAATCGATTACTTTTGATTTTGCAGTAAGCAATGCTTCAGAATTGTTACGTGGATACAGCAGTAATGGCCAAGAGCTTGATGCAGCAACGGTTGACGCACTGGATAAATTGTTTAACGCCTGGTTGGTAGAAAATAATATGATGAGTAAAGGCGGTGTTATTTATGAAATGGATGAAAAAGGCAGCATTAAAAAGGATAGTGCAGGTAACCCCGTAAAAGCGGATGCTGACAAGCTTAGAGAATTGATTAGTAATTCAGCTCATGGATTTGAAGCCTATGTGCATAATAAAAATGCTGAGGTAGCTATATCATCAAGGCAACACGCTTATCCGGAACAGAAAGTAGAAGAGCAAGTCGCCGCAGAAGCAGGGCCTGCGTCTCACTCTGGGATGGCTGGAGGGTAAGCGTTTGCAAGTTGCAGCCGTTCAGGTGAGCCAATATCAATCCATTTCCCTGTATAAATCTCACCGCTTGCTTTGTTGTGTTCGGTCAATTCTCTTAGCAAAGGAGTCAGTGAATAGCGTCCAGGCTGGCAATGTTTGAATGCTTCGGGGTGGTAGCAAGCAATGCCTGCAAACGTGTATTGCCTGTTTTTATTTTCAAGCTGCTGCCTTGAAGATAAACCGAAATCTCCTTGTTGATAATATAAAGGTTTATTGATTAAAACTAAATGTGCCAACCGTTGAGAAGGTAAAGCCAGGGAGCCAAAAGGGTAATCTGTAAAAATATCGGCGTTCACCACCAAAAAAGGTTCATGTCCTAATAAAGGTAAGGCATTCATAATGCCGCCACCGGTTTCAAGTCCGCCTGAGGGTTCAGGTGAATAGGTAATATTGACATTCCACCGAGCTCCATTTCCCAAATGCTGCCGGATTTTTCCTCCTAAGTAAGCATGATTAATGATGATTTGCTGAAATCCTGCCTTAGCTAAATTCATAACATGATGTTCAATTAAGGGGACATCATGAACCAGGCATAACGCCTTAGGTTGTGTATCAGTTATTGGTTTTAAACGCTCGCCGCGTCCGGCGGCCAATATCATTGCAATGTGCATAGGGAGTGCATCTCTAAAAAAGGTGCTTGTACTTTTTGTTGCATAAAATGATAAAAGGGAAGCAATTCTTGGTAATTCGCTACGCAAGAAATAACATAATTAAAAACACGGGGCAAATCCCGTAAATAACCCGACTTTTGATCACGTAAATGCAGACGAGAAAAAATCCCCAATACTTTTAAATGCCGTTGCAACCCACACATAGCGAAAGCCTGGGAAAATTCGGATAGTGACCAGCCATGAGTTGTTGGCAGGTGATGATAAAAATAGCTAATCCAAGTATCAATGATTTCGTGCGGCCATTGAATATAACAATCTTTCAATAAGGAAACTAAATCATAAGTAAAAGGACCTCTCATGGCATCCTGATAATCAATAATGCCTAGTTCGATGGAGGGCTTCCCCTCCATTATCATTAAATTCCGTGAATGATAATCGCGATGAATAAATACTTGTGGCTGCTCTACAATCATTTCGGCAAGCCGGTTAAATGTATTTTGAATAAGCCGCACGTCATTGGCGTCAAGCGTTAATCCAAGATAAGCTTCCAGAAACCATTGTCGAAATAAGCTCATTTCTTCAAGCATATGGGTTTGATTAAAATCCAATAAATGAAGATTATTGATAGAGCAGCTCTGCATTTGTATCAATGTTGTCATTGCTGCTTCATATAAAGTATCTTCTTTGTGATTAGAAAGAGCATTAAGAAACAATTGATCGCCAAAATCTTCAAGAAGCACAAATCCTTGAGTATGATGAACAGCAGATATAGCAGGAGTATGCAGGCCAATATTGGCAAGCGCTTTGCCAATCGTTATAAATGGTTGGATGGTTTCCTTGTCAGGAGGCGCATCCATAACGATATAAGTTTGCTGTTGGCATTGAAGTCTAAAATATCGGCGAAAACTGGCATCACCTGCCAATGGAATTAGAGTAAATTGCATGCCTTTAAATAATTCATTAAGCCATTGGTTAAGTGCGCTTTGCCGAGTGTGCATGTTATACTTCCTGCCCTATTTGGCGGTATTAATGGTGGCGAATATTAAGGCCCGTGGACAATCATACTATCTTGGCCGTAAGGTCTTGAGTTTTTTAACTTCGTTTATTAAATGCCGGGGTAAATGTGGCATTGCCGCATTTAAAAAGTTTGATTTTAGTGCGCATGCTTGCAAATTGTTTGCCCAGCAAATACGGTATTATACGCTAATTATCGGGGGCTTTGTATTAGTGTTTGCATGCGGTATGCATCGCGCGCCTGTATACGCAGCTCCATTGATGATGGAACCTGTACAAGCGTGTGTTATTAATCGCGAGATGCCCTTAAATGCCATGATTCGCGCAAAATTTGCGCAATGCCTTGGATGGCAGGCAGACCATGCCTTGCCTCGATGCCGAGGTGCGTATCAATCGCTTTCAGTGACGCCTCTTCCGGAGGGGGAAATTCATATTCAGGCTGATGAAGCATCATTGTATGCGAAAGGCCGTTCCAAATTATCTGGAAATGTGGAAGTCTATGAAACCCAACGCATTGTTAATGCGCAAACAGCATACATCTATCGAGATGAACAAACCAGCCAAGTAACTAAAATTGAATTGTTGGGAGAGGTTCGTTATCTTGAACCCGATCGCCTGATGATTGCTCGCAAGGCCGTTATTAATCCACAGGATAAATCAGGACGAGTTGAAGATGTTTTGTATCGCTTTAATACCCAACGTGCGCGTGCAATTTTGCCGGCTTGGGGGCGGGCAAGTTTGATTGAACGGTTTGCTAATCAGGATTATTTATTACGAAAAGCCACGTATAGTACCTGTGCACCACAGGATAAAGCCTGGCAGATTGAAGCCAGTGAGCTGTCATTGGATTACTCAAACGCCAGGGGGGTGGCAAAAAATGCGGTATTGCGTGTCCGTGATTGGCCGGTATTATATACTCCATATTTAAGTTTTCCGACTTCCAAAGCGCGAAAATCTGGTTTTTTAATGCCCTTGTATGGTTATACAAACGTCGGTGGCTTTGATTTTGCACTGCCTTACTATTGGAATATTGCACCTAATTACGATGCAACCTTGATTCCTCATGTTTATAGTCGGCGTGGGTTGATGATGGGAGGTGATTTTCGTTTTCTAACTGAGAAATCGGCTGGGGTAATCAGTGGCCATTTTTTACCTAATGATCACGCTTTTGCCAAATTTATAGAGGATAACAGTAGCCAGTATCCTAGTTTACGCGGCATATCAAATAACCGTTGGTCGTTATTATTGCAGGAGCATACCCAATTCTATCCTAACTTGCGACTGGGAATTGATTATCAGCAAGTGTCGGATGACTATTATTTGCAGGATTTCAGCACCAACTTAGCCATTTTGACCCAGAACCAGTTATTACG
This sequence comes from Legionella oakridgensis ATCC 33761 = DSM 21215, assembly GCF_000512355.1. Lineage (NCBI taxonomy): Bacteria > Pseudomonadati > Pseudomonadota > Gammaproteobacteria > Legionellales > Legionellaceae > Legionella > Legionella oakridgensis. Next base: position 334,512 of record NZ_CP004006.1, read on the forward strand.
CGAAGGAAATTTATCTTATACGACGGAGCATTGGTTATTTCGAGGAATGGTACAAAGTTATCAAACACTGCATCCAATTAATCAATCTGAGATTTCTGATGTTTATCAGCGCTTGCCACAATTGCTGGCGCGTGGTGCATATAATGATTTGCCGTTCCATGCTAATTTTAATGTATTAGGTCAGTTGGATAATTTTCGCTGGCCAGCCAATACTCTGTTCCAGCCGCAAGGGCCTCGTTATCATTTAAATCCAGTGTTGTCATTTTCAGAATATAAACCTTGGGGCTATGTTATTCCTTCGTTGCAATTGGTAGAAAATTATTACAACATCCAATACACCGGCGGTATAAACTCCCAGGCATTTAATCGGACTATTCCTCGCTATAGCCTTGATAGTGGATTATTTTTTGAACGAGCTACCCATTGGATGAGTTCCGGTTATACTCAAACGCTTGAACCAAGATTGTATTATTTGTACGTTCCTTATCATGATCAAACCATCATTCCAGTGTTTGACTCTGCATATATGATTTTTAATAATGATCAGCTATTCCGCACAAATCGTTTTTCTGGCTTCGATCGTATTGGTGATGCCAATCAATTAGCCTATGCGGTGACCACACGATGGTTGTCTGAAGATAATGGACAGGAGAAAGCGAGTTTTTCCATTGGCCAAATTCGCTATTTTGCTGATAGACGTGTTCAATTATGTTACAACAGGAATGGAAACTGTCGTGATACCCCTCTTATGCTGGGCTACTTATCTCCTGTGGCCAAGTCATCTCCTATTGCATCGCGTTTAAAATATCATTTCAATTCTGCGTGGATGGTGACTGGAGATTACGTTTGGGATGTTTATACTCATGCAACAAATAATGGTTATTTAAATTTTCATTATCAACCCCAGGGAAACCAAATCATTAATTTTGGTTATACCTATCTGGTGGATGGTGATATAACGCAAGTGGCTAACCGCAATATACAAGATAATGCTTTACACCAGGCTACTTTTTCCTATGCCTGGCCGTTATCGGATAGATGGAGCAGTCTTGGTGGATATAGTTATAATATCAGCAAGCGGTATGGCATGATGACGTTCTTAGGCGTGCAATATGATAATTGTTGTTGGGCAGTGCGCCTATTGGGCGGACGTACTTTTAAAAATTTGGCGCCTACAACATTATCTCCGCAGTACAGTAATAGTGTGTATTTGCAAATATTACTTAAAGGCTTAGGCAGTGCGGCGAGTGGCGATCCAACCAGTGTAATTGGTAGTTATTTGCCAGGATATTCTGATATTTTCCGACATTAATTATATAATTGACATTTCAAGTATAATTTTTTGGCTTAAATTAAGTAAATTTGCTTGTATTTTGATTAAGAATAACCTAAATTGCTGCATCCAATGTGCTTTGGACGCAGTGGAAGGTTTAGACCAAAGGTATGAGGATTATGGCATGCAAAAGCAAATCTTAATTTTTTTAATGTTATTGCCAGTACTTGTCTTGGCTGCTCCTGCACAGCCTTTAGATCGTGTGGTAGCGGTTGTCAATGAGGATGTCATTACAGCCAGTGAGTTGGATGTGCAAGTTGAAGCGCTAAAACAACAGCTTGCTGATAAACAAATGCAGCTTCCTCCAGATGCTGTATTACGTAAACAAGTTCTTCAACATTTAATTGATGTTAATTTGCAATTGCAATTGGCAAAAAATAATAATATATCTATTGATAATGCTGAATTAAACGACGCCATAGCAAAAATTGCTACTTCTAATCAATTGTCTTTAACCCAGTTGCGCGAGGAAATTAGCAAACAAGGATTAACCTGGGAGACTTATCGCGATAACATTCGTAAGGAAATGTTAATCAGTCGGCTGCAGCAAAAAGCGATAGGACAAGAAGTGGTGGTTTCATCACAGCAAGTAGAAGATTATCTCAAGGTTGCGCGTAATAATAATAAAAATCAATGGACATACCATTTGCAAAACATTGTTATCCCTTTGCCGGAAGAGCCTACTACTGAGCAATTAAAAAAAGCACAAGAAAAAGCGCAGTTATTGTTAGGAAAAATCAAACAAGGTGAAGACTTTAGTCGTTTGGCGATTGAAGAATCAAGTGGTGAGTATGCTTTGGAAGGGGGTGACTTGGGTGAGCGACATTTGGCTGAGTTACCGGAAGTGTTTGCTAAGAAAGTCATTAATATGAAGGCCGGTGAAGTTGCAGGCCCTATTCGTACCGGTAATGGATTTCAATTGATTAAGTTAATTGCCATCGGCGGGAAAGATGAAAAACACCAGGTAACAAAAACGCACGTACGTCATATCTTGTTAAAGCAAAGCGCCAATATCACCAGTGCCGAGGCTGAAAAACAAATCAATAATATTTACCAACAATTAAAATCAGGCAAGGATTTTGCGCTGATGGCCAAACAATATTCTCTGGATGCTGCTAGTGCAATCAATGGTGGTGATTTAGGCTGGGTGACAGCGGATGAATTAGTTCCTCAATTTGCAACGGCAATGGATAACCTGCCATTACATACCATTAGCAAGCCGGTAAAGTCTCCATTTGGATGGCATTTAATAGAAGTATTGGAGCGCAAGACCATGGATGATTCTGATGCATTTCAACGCCAACAAGTAAGACAATTTTTACATCAACGTAAATTTACAGAAGCGGTGCAAAATTGGCTTCAACATTTACGTACCGATGCTTACGTCAACGTTATGGAAAAGGAATTGGCATGAAGCCACTGCTAGTCAGCAGTGGTGAACCGGCCGGGATTGGACCAGATATTTGTTTAACTCTGGCTGCTTCTCATTTACCTGTTGTCATTTTGGGAGATAAATCATTATTAGCCCAGCGTGCTGAACAACTAGGATTAAATATTGTTCTTAAAGATTACTCGGTGCGCGAGAAAACAGTAACAGACAGCAATCAGTTGGCTGTATTGCATGTCCCTTGCCCTGTAAAGCCGATAGCTGGCGTT